>JBFGCT010000055.1:0-21856 GCA_041581055.1 Ilumatobacteraceae bacterium
CGCAGATCACACCTTCGATCACGCCAAGGGCGGGTTGACCGACCCGGCCAACGGCAACCCGCGCTGCCTGCGTCACAACCTGCTCAAGAACCGCGGCTACACCGTCCACCGCGACCGCCAGGGCCAGTGGCACACCTACCGCCCCGACGGCACCGAAATCTGCTGAACCCGGCCGGCCACCTGTCACTCCACTCCGCCGCACTCCACTCCGCCGAGGGTCACCGATCCGAACCTGGGACTGACATAGCGTCGGGCATTCAAGGAGCCGCCATGACCACCACCTCGTTTCCCCGCCGGGTCGTCCCGATCCCCGACGGCTTCGAGATCTCGAACAGCTTCGACGTCCAGGCGGTCAGCGCGATCGACCTGATCTTCGCCGCGATCGCGCTTGTCGGGGGGTTCGTCCTGTCCCGGCTCGCCAAGCGGGCGGTGCGGCGGTTCTTCCGCCAGGTCGACGGTGTGCCACCCGACGCGACCAACCTGATCGCACGGCTCGTCGGCCTGGTCATCTTCCTGATCGGGCTGTTCGTGGCGGTCGAGTCACTCGGCTTCACGTGGGGACCGCTCGGGTCGCTGCTGATCCTCGCCCTGGTCGTCATCTTCTTCGCCGCCAAGCCGCTGCTCGAGGATCTCGGCGCCGGACTCGTCCTCCAGGTCCGCCAGCCCTTCCGCAACGGCGATCTCGTCCAGCTCGACGACCAACTCGGCGTGATCGTGGAGGTCAACGCCCGCACCGTGTTGCTGCGGACGGTCGATGGCCACCAGATCCACCTCCCCAGCCGCCAGGTGCTCAACACGGCGATCGTCAACCTCGCCGCCGAGACGCAACGCCTGACCGTCTTCACCGCCGGGGTCGACTACAGCACCGACCTCGACCGAGCCCGGACGATCGCCGTCGAGGCGATGGCCAGTGCGCCCGGCGTGCTGGCCGACCCGCCACCGGAGGCGCTCGTCGAGGACTTCGGCGAGTCGACCATCGACATCTCGTGCCGCATCTGGCACGCCACCGAGGTGCTGCCCGCCCTGCGCGCCCGCGACGAGGCGATGCGGTCGGTGAAGCGGGCGTTCGACGCGAACGGCATCGTCATCGCCTTCCCCCAACGCGTGCTGTGGACCGCCGACGGCGAGGGCTGACCGTCGACCCGTCGCCGCGGCGGAACGGTGACCCTCGCCGCCGCCTTCACTTCGTTACGCTCGGCCCGTGACCCGCCGGCGGCAGCACCGTCACCTGCCGGCCCTGGCCGTGGTTGCCCTCGCCGCCGCGGCGTGCGGCCGAGCGGGCGCGGAATCGGCGCCGGGCGTCGATCTCGGTGGGGTCGCCGCGACCGCCGCCACGACCGCCGCGCCGTCCGACACGACCACGACGACCCCGACGACGTCGTCGCCCGCGACCACGACCACATCCACGACCACATCGTCCACCACCTCGACGACCTCGACGACGACGACCTCGACGACGACGACCTCGACCACGACGCTGCCCGCTCCGACGACCACGCTCGAGCCGCTGCCCGACCCGGGGCTGCCCGCCAGCAACGCGGCGTTCGAGCGGCTGGCGGCGAGCAACGCCGGCGCCTCGATGACCGTGGTGCGCGACGGCGCGATCGTGTTCTCGCGGGCCTCCGGGACGACCATCGACGGGCAGCCGGCCACCGGCGACTCCCCGATGGTCGTCGCCAGCGTGAGCAAGGTCGTGACCGCGGTGGCGCTCGCGCGCCTCGTCGGGCAGGGGCTCGTCGACCCCGCCGCGCCGATGTCGTGGGCCGACCTCGGGCTCTCCCCGCACCCCGCGTGGGCCGACGTCACGATCCGCGAGCTGCTCGACCACCGCTCCGGCATGCCGGTCGCCCGCGGCAGCTGGTTCCAGCAACCGGGCGACTGCGCCGCCCATCTCCCTGGGCTGATCGATGCCCCGCCCGAGGGCTCGCGCGGCGAGTGGAGGTACTCGAACGGCAACTACTGCGCGCTCGGCCTGCTGGTCGAGCAGGTCACGGGCATCCCGCTGGCCGAGGCTGCCCAGCGGCTCGTGTTCGATCCGATCGGCGTCGATGGCGTCCATCTCACCACCACCGGCCTCCAGCCGACCGACATCGCCCACCGGCTGCCCGTCGCCCGGTTGTCGCGGTTGGGCGGCGCCGGGTCGTTCGTCGTCTCCACCGACGACCTCGCCCTGATGGCCGGAACGCTCACCGCCGACGACCTCGCGCTGCTGACCTGGCCGAGCGTGTTCACCGACCAGTACGGCTGGGGACACACCGGGACGGTCGACGGGGCGAAGGCCTGCCTCTGGATCGTCGAAGGCGGCCGGACCGCGCTGGCGGCGACCATCGCCGGCGACTCGGTCGGGACCGGCGGCGGGGTGTGCGACATCGTCGTCGCGGCCGTCACCGACGACCTCGGGATCGGCGGCGCCGGCAAACCCGACCGCACCCCACCCCCCTGACGGAACGACACGCCGTCAGGGATCGGAGCGGGCAACCGGGACGATCACGATCGGGCAGGTCGCGTGACGGGTCACGTGGTACGACGTGCTGCCGAGCTCCCGGTCGGCGCTCTCACCGATCCCCCGGGCGCCGACGACCAGGAACGACGGGTGCGCGGCGTCGGCGAGATGCGTGAGGACCTCGGTCGGGTTCCCGTCCACCAACTCGACGCGGTAGGCGACGCCGGCCCCGACCAGCCCGGCGCACCACTCCTCGCGCAGCAGGCGTTCGACATCGTCGCGGTGCTCGAACGCCGGCACGTGCTCGCCGTCGACGACCGTCAGCAACCCCAGCGCGTGGATCGCGACCAGCTCGGCGTCGGTCGACCGCGCCAGCGTGATCGCGACGTCGAGGGCGCGCGCCGCGTCCGGCGAGCCGTCGACCCCCACGACGACGGGGCCGACGGGGCCGGCCGGGCTCACCGGAGCTCCCAGCGCTGCTTGGCCGCCGCGATCGTCGGGCGGCCGACGTCGCCGACCGAGGGGGCCTCGGGGCGGTACGACTCGCCGATCAGTGCGGCGAGGGTCGCGCCGGTCGACGCCGCCAGCGCGTCGAAGTCGTAGCCGCCCTCGAGCGCGACGACGGTCCGCCGCGCCGGCGCCAGCGATTGCAGCCGCACGGCCAAGTCGGCGTAGTCGGACGACGTCAACTCGAGGCCCGCCAGCGGGTCGTCACGATGCCCGTCGAACCCGGCCGAGATGAACAGCCAATCGGGGGCGAACGCCTCGACGACGGGCGCGACCACCTCGTCGATCGCCTGCCGGTACACGTCCCCCCTCGTCCCGGCGGGGAACGGCAGGTTGAGGTTCGAGCGCGGCGCGTTCGGGCCACCGGTCTCGCTCGCCAGCCCGGTGCCCGGGTACAGCGGCGACTCGTGGAGCGAGACGTAGAGCACGCCGGCGACGTCGTAGAAGATGTCCTGGGTGCCGTTGCCGTGGTGGACGTCCCAATCGACGATCGCCACCCGCTCGCCCTCGCCCGCCAGCCGCGCCGCGGCGACCGCCACGTTGTTGAACAGGCAGAACCCCATCGCCTGATCGGCCACGGCGTGATGCCCGGGCGGCCGACCGGCGGCGAACGCGATGTCGCAGTCGCCGGCGCGCAACGCGTCGACGGCGTCGAGCACCGCTCCGGCCGCGCGTCGGGCTGTCGCCCACGACCCTGGCGCGGCATACGTGTCGGGGTCGAGGTCGCCGCCACCGCTGCCGCAGAAGCGCTCGATCCCGGCGACGTAGGAGGCGGCATGGGCCAGGGCGAGCTCGGCCGGGCTGGCCAGGCGCGGCTCGCGAAACGAGACGGCGTCCATCAGCCCCGCCGCCGGAACGCCCGACAGCGACGCGTCGAGCCGCCCAGGGCGCTCCGGGTGCCAGGAGGGCGTCGCGTGCTGATCGAGCTCGACCGAGGCGAACACCGCGATGGGAACGGTCACACCATCACCCTACGGGTTGTCCGTCACACTGCCAGGCCCGCGCGAGCGTCGCCCGGGGTGCCATGCTGAGGGCCGTGGCGAACGAGGAGACGAACGAGTCGCCGTGGGCGGCGACCGTCGTGCTCGCCAGCGGCGACACGGCGTTCATCCGCCCGATCACGCCGGGCGATCGCGAGGCGCTGGCCGCGTTCCACGGCCGCCAGTCGGCCGACAGCGTCTACAAGCGGTACTTCTCCCCCAAGCCCACGTTGAACACCCGGGAGCTCGATCACTTCACCTCCGTCGACATGGTCGACCGGGCGGCGCTGGTCGTCGAGCTGCACGACGAATTCGCGGCGTGGGCCAGCTACGAGCGGTGGCCGGGGCGCAACGAGGCCGAGGCGGCGTTCATGGTCGACGACGCGCACCACGGCCAGGGGATCGCCACGCTGCTCCTCGAGCACCTCGCGGCGGTCGCCCGCGCGAACGGCATCGAGCACTTCACCGCCGAGGTGCTCGCCGACAACCGGGCGATGCTCGCCGTGTTCGCCAAGGCGGGGTGGCCGCTCCAGCGCCGGTTCGAGTCCGGCGTGATCGATCTCGACTGGGCGTTGGCGCCGACCGACGAGTTCCTCGACAGCGTCGAGCGCCGCGAGCAGCGCGCCGACTCCCGGGCCGTCGCCCGCATCCTGCTGCCGAGAGCGGTCGCCGTCGTCGGCGCCTCTGACCGGCCCGGCTCGCTCGGCGCCGAGTTGTGGGAGAACGTGGTGAACAGCGTCGAGGTCCCCGTGTACCCGGTCAACCCGGCGCGCGACCACATCGACGGCCGGGTCTGCCTCCACTCGGTCGACGAGCTGCCCGACGACGTGTCCCTGGCGATCATCACCGTCCCCGCCTCCGCCCTCGACGCGACGATCGACGCCTGCATCGCCAAGCGGATGCGGGGCGCCGTCATCGTGTCCCGGGTCGACGGCGCCGACGTCGATGTCGACATCGAGGCGATCGTCACCCGATCGCGCCGCAACGGCTTGCGGGTCATCGGGCCGTCGAGCATGGGAGTCGCGTCGCTGTGGCCCGAGACGTTCCTCCAGGCGGCGCTCGTCGACGTGTCGCTCCCACCGGGGCCGGTGGCGATCTCGTTGCAGTCGGGCACGCTCGGCGGGTCGGTGTTGCGGCAGGCCGCCCGGCTCGAGCTCGGCGTCTCCTGGTTCGTCTCGCTCGGCGACAAGTCGGACATCTCCGGCAACGACCTGCTCCAGTTCTGGGAGGACGACGAGCGGACCAAGGTCGTCGCGCTGTACACCGAGTCGTTCGGCAACCCGCGCAAGTTCGCCCGCATCGCCCGCCGGGTCTCACGGCGGATGCCGATCGTCGCCGTGCGCACCGGAGCGGCGGCGAGCGGCGTCATGGGCGGCGCGCTGTACCAGCAGGCCGGGCTGATCGAGGTCCCGACCGTTCAGGCCCTGCTCGACACCGCAAGGGTCCTGGCCAGCCAGCCGGTGCTGCGCGGGCCGCGCGTCGCGGTGGTCACGAACTCGCGCAGCCCGGGCGTCCTCGCTACGGCGGCACTCGGTACGGCCGGGCTCGAACCGGTCGAGTTGCCGTTCGACTGGCGGGCCGGCGAAGGCGAGTTCCGGCGGGCGGTCACCGCCGCGCTCTCCTCGACGGACATCGACGGGGTGCTGGTGATCCACGCGCCGGCCGTGCTCGCCGAGGCCGACTCCCAGGTCGCCGAGGTGGTCGGCGCGTCGGAGGGCGCCGACAAGCCGGTGGTCGCCGTCGTCCTCGGCGGCCGGGACGGCCCGATCAGGCGGGGATCGGGGATGCCGGCGTTCTCGTTCCCCGAACAGGCCGCCGCCGTCCTCGGCCGGTCGTATTCGTACGGTCGCTGGCTGGCCACCGAGGCGACCGAGGGCGACGCCTCGGTCCACCCGGTCGACCCGGCACTCGCCCACCGCCTGCTCACCGAGGCGCTCGGCGACGGCGCGGACGCGCTCATCGCCGGGCTGGGGCTGGAGCGGGGGCTGCTCGGCGCGTACGCGATCGAGATGGCCCCGGCCCTGGAGGCGACCGCGATGACCGCGGTCGCGGCGGCCAACGAGATCGGGTATCCGGTGGCGATCAAGGCCGCGGAGCGGCGCGTCGGGCACTCGGCGCGGGCCGGTATCGCGCTCGACATCGGCTCGGACGAGGAGGTCGCCGAGACCGTGGCGATCATGGCCGAGTCGCTCGGCGTCGGCGGCGAGCCCTTCACCGTCCAGCAGATGACGGCGCCGGGGCTCGACCTCCGAGTGCGCTGCGAGCTGGACGCCCGGCTCGGGGTGATCGTCAGCGTCGGGCTCGGCGGGGCCCAGGCGGCGGCGATCGACGACCGGTCGAACCGCCTCGCGCCCGTCTCGCCGGCGACGGCGCGGACGATGCTCCGCGAGACCCGGGCCGCGGACGCGATCCGCGACGCCGGGTTCGACGACTCCCCGCTCGTCGACCTCATCGCGCAGGCGGCGCAACTCGCGTCCGACCATCCCGAGATCGTCGAGCTCGATCTCAACCCGATCGTGCTGTACGACGGGGGCGCCGTGGTGACCGACGCGGTCGTGACGATCCAACGGCCGGCGACGGCGGTCGGCCCGCTCCGCCGCCTGTGACCGGGGGACCGGTCCGCCGGCGATCGTGTCGCAGGCGCGATGATGGACGCGCTTGCCGCTCGACATCCTGCTCCCGTTGATCCTCCTGCCGCTGCTGATCCTCGTCGGGCTCATGTGGTACCGGAAGGCGATCAACCGCCTCGAGCCCGACGCCGCCCCGCGCGAGATCTCCGGCTGGCGGTTGACGAGCGAGCACCTCCGGCGGCTGCCCTCGCCGCCCTGGCGGGTCGTGTACGAGATCCCGGCCGATCGGCTCGGCGACATCGACCACGTGGCCATCGGCCCGGCGGGGGTCATCGCGATCACCACCGTGATGGCCGACCGGCCCGACGGCGAGATGTCATCCGACCCGACGCTCGTGGCCGCGGCGGCCGTCGGGCGCGGCGCGGTCGACGAGCTGACCGAACGCGCCGGGCTGCGCTGCAACCTGCTCGCCAAGGTGTTCTGGGGTTCGCCACAGCCCGATCAGCCCGCGGCGCGGGAGATCACCTACGGCAGCGTCGGCGTGGTCGGGCAGCGCCTGGACGATTGGCTGGCGAACCTTCCCGACGACGGCCTCAGCGCGGGGCAGATCGACCTCGCCTGGACCGCGGTGCTCACCGGGATCGGCCGCCCCGACCCACTCGCCTGATCCGGCGAACCAACAGGGGACCGGGGGCGAATAAGGTGCCGTCATGGCGACGCCGGAGGAATTCGAGGGGCCGAGCACCGAGCTCCTGCAGACGCTGATCCGCAACGCGTGCGTCAACGACGGCACCCCGGACTCGGGCGGCGAGACGCGCAACTCCGACGTGCTCGTGCAGTACCTGGAGGGGGCCGGGCTGGACGTCGAGCGGTTCACGCCGCGCGACGGCCGCGATTCGATGGTCGCCCGCATCGAGGGGTCGGACCCCGACGCGCCGTCGCTGTGTCTCATGGGCCACACCGATGTCGTCCCGGTCAATCCGGAGGGCTGGGAGCACGACCCGTTCGGCGCGGAGCTGATCGACGGCGAGGTGTGGGGCCGGGGCGCCGTCGACATGCTGAACCTGACGTCGACGATGGCGGTGGCCTTCCGCCGCCTGGCCGACGAGGGGTTCCGGCCGAAGGGCGACCTGGTCTACTTCGGCGTCGGCGACGAGGAGGCCGGCGGGGTCTACGGCGCCGAGTGGATGGCCGAGCGCCATTGGGAGGCGATCGAGGCCGACTACGTGCTGACCGAGCTCGGCGGCTGGTCGACGACGACGGCCGACGGCGTCCGCCACGTCACGGTCAACGTCAACGAGAAGGGGATGGCGTGGCGACGCCTGCGCGTCCGCGGCACGCCGGGCCACGGCTCGATGCCGTTCGGCGCCGACAACGCGCTGGTGAAGACGGCCGAGATCATCCGCCGGCTGACGGCCTACCGTCCGGCGCCCGTGCTCGACGAGGTGTGGCGCGCCCAGGTCGCGGCGCTGGAGCTGCCCGACGACCTGCGCGCCGGCCTGCTCGACCCGGCGCGGATCTGGGACACGATCGCGACGCTGCCGACGCCGATCGCCCGGACCTGCCACGCCCACACCCACACGACGTTCTCCCCCAACGTCTGCCACGGTGGTCAGAAGTCGAACATCATCCCGGACACGATCGACCTCGACGTCGACATCAGAACCGTCCCGGGCACGACCCAGGACGACGTCGCGCAGCACCTGCGCGAGGCGCTCGGCGACTTGATCGACCACGTCGAGATCGGCGTGATCCAGTCCTCCGAGCCGACGTCGTCGCCCTACGGCGCCGGCGATCCGCTGTGGGACGCGGTCGGCGCGCAGACGCGGCTGGCGTATCCGGGCGCCGAGCTCGTCCCGGGGTTGATCGTCGGCGGCACCGACGCCCGCTTCTACCGCGAGCGGGGCTCCACCGCCTACGGCGCCGGGCTGTTCTCCCCCGCGGTCGACTTCGCGACGTTCGGCTCGCGGTTCCACGGGAACAACGAGCGGATCGACGTCGCCTCGCTCGGCCTGTCGGGCAACCTCTGGTACGGCATCGCCCACGACCTCGTCGGCTGACGGGGCCCGTGACCGTTCGGCTAACGGAACAGGTCGCGCTCGGAGTCGCGGAGCACGGGCGCGATGGTCGCCGACTCGTCGGGGGCCCACTCGAACCCGCGGATCACGGCCACCGGCACCCGGCTGGTGTTGCCCTTGACCAGCTCCGCGGCGGCCGCCAGCTCGTCGGCGACACAGATCTCCTGGACGCGGAACTCGTGGCCGTGCGGATCGAGCTGGCCGATGTAGCTGTGGAGCGGGCTGATGCCGGCGACGCCGATCGCCACGTCGGTCTGCCCCTCGCGCCACGGCCGGCCGAACGTGTCGCTGACGACCACCGCGACGTCGCTCCCGGCGGCGGCGAATCCGGCGCGGATCGCCCGCGCCGACGCGTCGGGGTCCCGCGGGAGGACGAGCACCCGGTCGGGGCCGCCGCTCGACGACTGGTCGACACCGGAGTTGGCGCAGCAGAAGCCGTGGTGGGTCTCGGTGATCAGCACCGGTCCGATCTGGCGGATCACCCGCTTGGACTCGCGCAGCACGACCTCGACGACCCGTGGGTCCTTCTCCCAACGCTCGCCCCACGAGCGGGCGAACTGGGAGGGCTCGACGTCGGCGAGGTCGACCGCCCGCCCCTCGGCCTTGGAGACGATCTTCGACGTGACGACGGCGACGTCGCCGTCGGCAAGCGGATCGCCCTGCCCGGCCGCCGCGGCGTGGATCATCGCCGCGAGGTCCGCTCCCGGCTCGATCTCGGGGAGTCCGGCGACCCCGAAGATGCGAAGGTCGGCCGGCGGCATGGGCGAACGGTACCCGATCGGCCAACATGGGCAGATGGCGAACGAGGCTGCCCCGACCGTGTCGGAGATCTTCGACCCCACCGCGTGGATCGAGCTCCCCGACTGGGGCTTCACCGACATCACGTATCACCGCGCGGTCGACGCGGGGGTCGTGCGCATCGCGTTCGACCGACCCGAGGTGCGCAACGCGTTCCGGCCGAACACGGTCGACGAGCTCTACCGCGCGCTGGACCACGCCCGCATGTCGACCGACGTCGGGTGCGTCCTGTTGACCGGGAACGGGCCCTCGCCGAACGACGGCGGCTGGGCGTTCTGCTCCGGCGGCGACCAGCGCATCCGCGGCAAGGACGGCTACAAGTACGCCGACGGGACGACGGCCGACACGATCGAGCCCGGGCGAGCCGGTCGCCTCCACATCCTCGAGGTGCAGCGCCTGATCCGGTTCATGCCCAAGGTCGTCATCTGCGTCGTGCCCGGCTGGGCCGCCGGCGGGGGGCATTCGCTGCACGTCGTCTCCGATCTGACCCTCGCCAGCCGGGAGCACGCCCGGTTCAAGCAGACCGACGCCGACGTCGCCAGCTTCGACGGCGGGTTCGGATCGGCCTACCTCGCCCGGCAGGTCGGCCAGAAGTTCGCCAGGGAGATCTTCTTCCTCGGCCGCGAGTACACCGCCGACGACGCCTTCCGGATGGGGATGGTCAACGCCGCGGTACCGCACGCCGAGCTGGAGGCCACCGCGCTCCAGTGGGGCCGCGAGATCTGCGCCAAGAGCCCCACCGCGCAGCGGATGCTGAAGTTCGCGTTCAACATGATCGACGACGGCCTCGTCGGCCAGCAGGTGTTCGCCGGCGAGGCGACCCGACTCGCGTACGGAACCGACGAGGCCCAGGAGGGACGCGACAGCTTCCTCGAGAAGCGCGAGCCCGACTGGTCCGGGTTCCCCTACCACTTCTGAGGGGCCGGCACTGTCCTGATGTCCGACCCGATCATCATCGAGGACCCCGACGACGAGCGGTACCGACAGTTCCGCCTGAACGAGCGGGGGCTGGCGAGCCGGGCGGACAAGCGCGACGACGACGGCGCGGGGCTGTTCCTGGCCGAGGGCGACCTCGTCGTCGCCCGGGCGCTCGGCGCAGCCTGCCGGCCGGTGGCGGCGCTGGTCGACGTCGAGCGGGTCCCGGGCATCGCCGACCGGCTCGGCTGCCCGGTGTACGGCGGCGGCCTCGCGGTGCGCCAAGCCGTGTCACGGCTCGGGATGCCGCTGTCGATCATCGCCCTGTTCGAGCGTCCGGCCCGGGCGACGGTCGCCGAGCTCGCCGCGACGAGCACGCGGCTCGTCGTCGTGGAGGGCGTCGACAACCCGTCCAACGTCGGCGGCATCGTGCGCAACGCGGCGGGCCTCGGGTGGGACGGGCTGATCCTCGACCACACCAGCGCCGACCCGCTCGCCCGGCGCGCCCTCCGGGTGGCGATGGGCACGACGTTCGCCGTCCCCCACGCCCGAACCATGTCGATCGTCGACGACATCGCCGGCCTGGACGGCTTCGAACGCTACGCGCTGACCCCCGACGCCTCGGCGGCGCCGCTCGACGCCGTGCGGCCCGGCGCCCGCGTCGCCGTCCTGATCGGCTCGGAGCGTTCTGGCCTGAGCGACGCGTTGCTCGCCACCGCGACGCCGGTCCGCATCCCGATGGCCGACGGTGTCGACTCGCTCAACGCCGCAGCGTCAGCCGCGGTCGCCTGCTGGGCGCTGCGCCGGGTGATCTGACCCGGTTGCGGCGGCCGCGCCGCGCGACCGGCGGCCGCGCGGCGCGCTCCCGCTCGGCTCCCAGGTGAAGTTGCGGACGGCGACGAACGCGCCGACCGCGCCCCACGCCGCGACCTGTGCCAGATTGTCCCAGTTGAACGCCGGGGCCTCGACGAACGGGGTGAAACAGTCCTGGAACGCGTTGACGAACGGCTTGAGCGGGAAGAAGTTGCCGACCCGCACGATCCAGTCCGGGGCGTCGTCGGAGACGACGAAGACGTCGGACACGAAGGCCAGCGGGAGGACGATCGCGTTGGCCGCCGCCGAGGCCGAGCTCGCCGACTTGACCACCGACGCCAAGGCCAGCCCGAGCGCGGCGAACGCCGAGACGCCGACGATGAACGTCACGGCGGCGGCGGGCATCTTCGCCCACTCGATCTGCAGGTCGTACAGCACGATCCCCAGCGTCAACATCAGCACGACGCCGGCGAAGGCGATGACGACGGCGGACGTCACGAACCCGGCGATGTAGGCCCAGGTCGGCAGCGGTGTGCCGCGCCAGCGCTTGAGCACTCCCTCGTCCCGCCGGATGGGCACCATGTTGGCGAGGTTCGTGAAGCTCGCCGACACCGCCGTGTACGCCGCCAACCCGCCGGTGTAGAACTGGCGGACCGGCCAGCGCCCCTCTGGCGTGTCGATCGTGCCGTCGCCGAACAGCGCGTTGAACAGGATGAGCATGATCAACGGCAGGGCGAGGGTGAAGAAGAAGGCGACCGGGATCCGCCGGAACGAGATGATCTGGTAACGCGTCTGCTGGGCGAGCAGGTTGGCGGTGCTCGGGAACGTGCTCACGGCGTGTCGCCCGCGGTCGTCTCGCCGTCGACCAGCGCGAGGTACACGTCCTCCAACGAGGCACGGTGGACGCTGAGCGACTCGAGTTCGACGCCGACCTCGATCGCCCACCCCGTCAGGCGGTGGACGGCGGCGGTGGGTTCGTCGACCGTCGCCTCGACGTGCCGCCCCGCGAGCCGCACCTCGGCGCCGAACAGCGGTCCGAGCGTCGACACCGCGTCGCTGGTGGAGAGCGTCGAGGGCAACATGAAGCTGACGACCGTTCCGCTGACCTGGTTGATCAGCTGCTCGGGCGTGCCCTCGGCGACCAGCCGCCCGCGCGCGAGCACGCCGACGCGGTCGGCGAGATGCTCGGCCTCGTCGAGATAGTGCGTGGTCAGCAGGATCGTCGCGCCGTCGCTGCCGAGGCGCTCGACGAGATCCCGGGACTTGCGCCGCGCGGCCGGGTCGAAGCCGGTGGTCGGCTCGTCGAGGAACAGCATCTCGGGATGGCCGACGATGCCGAGCGCCAGGTCGACCCGCCGCCGCTGCCCGCCCGACAGCGTCCCGACGCGGTCGTCGACCTTTTCCTCGAGCCCGACGAGCCCGACCAGCTCGTCGACGCCGCGCCGCGACGAGTAGCAGCTGCCATACAGCTCGATCACCTCGCGCACGGTGAACTCGTCCTCGACCCCGGACGACTGCAGCACGATGCCGACCCGGTCGCGGAACTCGCGGCCGGCGTGTGCCGGATCGACGCCGAGCACGCGGACCGATCCGGATGTCGCGCTTCGATATCCCTCGGTGATCTCGACGGTGGTCGACTTGCCGGCCCCGTTCTCGCCGAGCAGGGCGTACACCTCACCCTCGCCGACCTCGAAGGAGAGGTCTTCGACGGCGAGCAGGTCGCCGTAGCGCTTGGTGAGGTTGGCGACCTCGATGACGGGCACGGGGCCCGACGCTATCGGGGGCCGATCACCGGGGGTAGGTCGACGCGGTGATCGGGAGACCGGTGTCGTTGCGCAGGTGCTCGGCGGTCGCCACGAAGTAGGCCATCAGCTCGTCGGCGACGTCGGCGGGGACGTCGGCGGGGGCGCAGACCCGGTCCACCGCGGCGGCCATGTGGCGCAACCAACGATCGCGCTCGTCGGCGCCGATGCGGAACTTGAGGTGGCGCATCCGCAGCCGGGGGTGGCCGCGCTCGTCGTCGTACGTCGCCGGCCCGCCCCAGTATTGGGCGAGGAACAGGGTCAGACGGTGGCGGGCGCCGGTCAGGTCGGGTTGCTCGGGGTAGAGCGGGAGCAGCACGTCGTCGCCGGCGACGCCCTCGTAGAACGCGTCGACCAACCGCTCGAAGAACCGCATGCCGCCAACCCGGAAAAACAGCGAGGGCGCCGTGTCGGTCACGACGCCCAAGCTAGGGAGTTCTCCGCGGAAGCGGCAAGGGGAGGACCGCTCGTGGAGACTCTGTGTTCCGAGCTGATCGACGGGCGCTCCGTCTCGGCGTCCTCGCCAGCTCGAACCGTGCGATCAGGCGGCGAACACCTCGGCGGTGTCGGAGGCATCACCGGCGTCGAACTTGCGGTACTCGACCAGCTCGTCGCCGCGGACGACGAAGGGCGTGCTGCCGTCGCAGGGGTCGAGGATCAGGAACTCGTCGGTCGCGTGGAGCACCAGGACGGTCATCACATCGTCGCCGGACTTGGCGTTGGTCTTCACCTCGATGACGTCGCCGGCATTCAGCGTCTCCATCAGAATCGTCGTCATGGTCTGCTCCCTTTCTGTTGCGTCGCCGGCTCTGGTTCGAACTCTCGCGTCGTCGTTCAAGACATCGGTAAGAACAGCGACAAGCTTGAGTTCATTCCTGAGAATCCCCGTACCCGATCCGAACGTCAGCTAAACGACGGGGGGACGTAATCGGGGAAGACGTCGGGCATCTCGTCGCTGACGCGCCCGGGGTAGCGCGCCGGGCGCTTCTCCAGGAAGCTCTCGATCCCCTCCCGGGCGTCGGCGCTCGCGCCCCGGGCCATGATCGCCCGAGAGTCGACCCGGTGGGCCGCCATCGGGTGGTCGGCGCCGAGCATGCGCCACAACATCTGCCTGGTCAGCGCGACCGAGACCGGCGCCGTGCTCGCCGCGATCTCCGCCGCGATCGCGCGGGCCGCCGGGAGCAGCTCGTCGGGCGCGTGCAGGCTGCGCACGAGTCCCCGCTCGGCCGCCTCGGCGGCCTCGAACACCCGGCCGGAGTAACACCACTCGGCGGCGGCGCTGATCCCGACCACGCGCGGCAGGAACCACGACGAGCAGGCCTCGGGGACCAGGCCGCGCCGGGCGAACACGAAGCCGAACCTCGCGGACGTGCTCGCCAGCCGGACGTCCATCGGCAGCGTCATCGTGACACCCACGCCGACCGCGGCGCCGTTGATCGCGCCGATCACCGGCTTGAGACACTCGAAGATCCGCAGGGTGAGCAGTCCACCGCCGTCGCGCACCACGCCGCCCTCGGCCGGCGCGTCACCGCTGCCGCCGGCGAACGTCTCGCCGCCCGCCGTCAGATCGGCGCCGGCGCAGAACCCCCGTCCCGCGCCGGTCACGATGAGCGCCCGCACCTCGTCGTCGGCGTCGACCCGGTCCAGCGCGTCGATCATCTCGCGCAGCATCGTCCCCGTGAGGGCGTTCAGCTTGTCCGGCCGATTCAACGTCACCGTCGCCACGCCGTCCGCGACCTCGTACAGGATCTGTGAGTACTCCATCGAGCGAAGGTACCCGCGCCGGGCGCAGGGCTACACGTCGAGGAAGCGCGACGCCGCGATCCCGGCGCCGATCGCGCCGGCGAGCGCGCCGATGCCGACCATGACCACCATCACCCACCACTCGTAGCCGTTGGTGACGACGAGCGCGGCGAACCCGCTCCCCTCGGGGAAGGCCTTCACGCCGCTGGTCCACTGGGTGTTCCACGCGTACAAGCCGACGCTGGCCACCCCGCCGCCGATGATCCCATGCAGCAACCCCTCGAGCATGAACGGCAACCGGATGAACCAGTCGGTCGCGCCGACCAGCTTCATCACCTCGATCTCCCGGCGGCGGGCGAAGATCGCGGTCCGGACCGTGTTCCAGATCAGCAGGATCGCGGCGAACAGCAAGAACACCGACAGCAGCAGCAGGCGGAACCCGAAGAAGCTCTGCAACTGCTCGATCAGCGTGATCTGATCTTCGGCGAACTGGACCTGGTACACGTTCGGCAGCTCGGAAAACGCGCCCTCGAGCTGCCGCAGGAGCTCGACGTCGGTCCCCTCGGTCGGGATCACCTTGAACTGGGTCGGCACGTTGTCGGTCGTGATCAACGCCAGCGTCCCCGGCTCACCGGCGAGGACGCGTTCGGCCTCGTCGAGCGAGCACTGCGCGTCGCAGTACTGCCAGGTGTCGATGAACGTGCCCTGGTTCGCCTCGAGGTTGGTGGCGATGACCGCCCGCTGCTCATCGGTCGCCGCGGCGTTGACGAACACGATCATCTCGACGCCGCCCTCCCACTTCGACAACAGATTGTCGAAGCCCTCCTGGCTGAGCAGCGTGAGCCCGACACCGAGCAACGAGATCGCGGCGGTGATGATCGCCGCCAGCGTCAGCGTGGCATTGCGGCGAAAGCTGTCGAAGGTCTCGCGCAGGGTGTAGCGAAGGCGGGAAAGCACGTCAGACCCTTGTCACTCGTAGACGCCGCGCGCCTGGTCACGGACGATGACCCCGCGGTCGAGCTGGATGACGCGCTTGCGCATCGTGTTGACGATGCGCTGGTCGTGGGTCGCCATGACGACGGTCGTGCCGGTCTTGTTGATCCGGTCGAGGAGCCGCATGATGCCCTCGCCGGTGGCCGGGTCGAGGTTGCCGGTCGGCTCGTCGGCGAGCAGGATCAGCGGCCGGTTGACGAACGCCCTGGCCACGGAGACGCGCTGCTGCTCGCCGCCGGAGAGCTGGTTCGGGAGCCGTTCCTCCTTGCCGGCGAGGCCGACCAGGTCGAGCACCGCCGGGACCTGCTGCCTGATCACGTGCTTCGGGCGGCCGATGACCTCCTGTGCGAACGCGACGTTCTCGAAGACGTTCTTCTCGAGCAGCAGCTTGTAGTCCTGGAACACGTTGCCGATGTTGCGCCGGAGGTGCGGAACCCGCCCGGGCGGCATGTCGACGATGTTTCGGCCGGCGACCCAGACCGCGCCCCGCTCCGGGCGGTCCTGGCGGTTGAGCATCCGCAGCAGGGTGCTCTTGCCGGAACCCGACGGGCCGACGAGGAAGACGAACTCCCCTTTGGCGACGTCGAAGCTGGCGTCGCGCAGCGCGACGACCTCGTCGGAATAGCTCTTGGTGACGTTCTCGAGTCGAATCATGGTCTTCCGCCGGTTCCGGGCCAAACGAGGCTACCGCTGGGCGCCGCTACAACGGCGTCATGCCGACGAGTCCGCCTGCGCCCGCCGCATCTGCAGAAACCCCTCGATGAACAGGTCGATGTCGCCGTCGAACACGCCTTGGACGTTGGCGGTCTCGATCTCGGTGCGCAGATCCTTCACCATCTGATACGGCTGCATGACATAGCTGCGGATCTGGCTCCCCCACCCGACCTGCGCCTGCTTGCCGGCGATCGCGTCGAGCTCGGCCGCCCGGTCCTCCTCGACCTTGGCGGCGATCATCGCGGTGAGCCGCCCCATCGCCCTCTCCCGGTTCTGGAGCTGACTGCGCTCCTCCTGGGAGCTGGCGATCAGCCCGGTCGGCTCGTGGATCAGCCGGACCGCCGACGAGGTCTTGTTGACGTGCTGCCCGCCGGCGCCCGAGGCGCGGAAGACCTCCATCCGGATGTCGGACTCGTCGACGTCGACGTCGACGTCGTCGAGCAGCGGCCACACCTGCACGGCGGCGAAGGAGGTCTGGCGCCGGCCCTGGTTGTCGAACGGGCTGATCCGCACGAGGCGGTGGGTGCCCCGCTCGGCGCTCATCATCCCGTACGCGTAACGGCCGGTGATCGTCACCTCGGCCGACATGATGCCCGCCTCCTGGCCCTCGGACACGCCGTTCAGGCTGATCGTGAAGCCCCGCCGCTCGCACCAGCGCTCGTACATCCGCAGCAGCATCTCGGAGAAGTCCTGGGCGTCGACGCCGCCGTCCTTGGCGTTGATCTGCACGATGCAGGCGCTGTCGTCGTGCTCACCGGTGAACAGGCTGCGCAGCTCGAGCCGGTCGAGGGTCTTGGCCGCCTTCCGGATCTGCGCCTCGATCTCGGGCTCGTGGGTCTCGTCGTCCTCGTCGCGGGCGAGCTCGTGGAGCACCTCGACGTCGGCGATCTGGGCGGTCAGGCGGTCGAACACCTCGAGGTCGTCCTTGATGTTGGCGTACTCGGCGTTCAGCTTCTTGGCCCGCTCCTGGTCGTCCCAGAGCCCGGGCTCGGCCACCTCGGCCTCGAGCACCGCGAACCGCTCGCGGTTGTCGTCGATCGACAGGTACGTCTCGGCCTCGAACAGCCGCCGCTGCAGGTCCTTGAGTTCTGGAGAGAAGTCACGCATGTGTCGATGACGCCCCGGCGGTCACGCCGCGCCGTGGCACAGCTTGAACTTCTTCCCCGAGCCGCACGGGCACGGGGCGTTGCGCGGCGTCTTGGAGAAGTCGTCCTTCACGACCGTCTTGGGCTTGCTGGTCGCCGCCGCCTGCGGAAGCGCTCCGCCCGCCGCCACGGCGGCCGCGCCGGCCGCGGTGCGGGCGCCGTCGAAGCCGGTCGACTGGACGTCGTCGGACGATGTGGTCTGCAGGTTCTGCACGGCCGGCGCGGCGGGGGCCGGCCCGGCCGACGCCTTGTTGTCGACGACCTGCACGTGCATCACGTACTTCACGAAGTCCTGGGCGATGCCGGTCATCATCGCGCCGAACATCTCGAACCCCTCGCGCTGCCACTCGACGAGCGGGTCCTTCTGCCCCATCGCCCGCAGGTTGATGCCCCCCTGGAGGTAATCCATCTCCTCGAGGTGCTCGCGCCAGCGCTGGTCGATGATCCGCAGCATCACCTGCCGCTCGACCTGGCGCATCACATCCTCGCCGAGCTCCTGCTCGCGGGTCTCGTAATGGGCCGTCGCGTCGGCCATCACCATGTCGTAGATCTCGTCGGTGCCGCCCGCCGCCCGCAGCCGGCTCTCGTCGATCGAGCTGGGCCAGAACGTCGACAGCTCCTTGGCCAACCCGTCGAGGTCCCACTCGTCGTCGGCGACCGACGCGCAGTGGGTGTTGATCAGGGCGTCGACCGCGTCGGCCAGGTACTCCATCGCCGCGGCGCGCAGGTCCTCGCCGTCGAGGATCTGGTCGCGGCGCCGGTAGATCACCTTGCGCTGCTCGTTCATCACCTCGTCGTACTTGAGGACGTTCTTGCGGATCTCGGCGTTCTTCGTCTCGACCGTGGTCTGCGCCCGCTCGATCGCCTTGGTGACCATTCTCGCCTCGATCGCCTCGTCGTCGGGCAGCGCCTTGCCCATCACGTAGTTGAGGGCGCCGGTGGCGAACAGCCGCATCAGGTCGTCGTCGAGGCTGAGGAAGAAGCGGCTGGCGCCCGGATCGCCCTGGCGGCCGGCGCGACCGCGGAGCTGATTGTCGATGCGGCGGCTGTCGTGGCGTTCGGACCCGATCACGTACAACCCGCCGAGCTCGCGGATGACGTCGCCCTCGGCAGCGCAGTCGGCCTCGTGCTCGGCGAGCAGCTCGGTGTACCGGGCGAGCGCCTTCTTGCGCTCCTCCTGGAAGTCCTCCGGCATCTGCTCGAGCGGGACGGGCAGCTCGAAGTCGTCGACGAGGACCTCGGCCCGAAACCCCTCCTTCAACACGTCGTTGTGGGCGAGCCCCGCCGGATCGCCGCCGAGCTTGATGTCGACGCCGCGCCCGGCCATGTTGGTCGCCACCGTGACCCGGGCGAGCCGCCCGGCCTGCGTGACGATCTCGGCCTCGCGGGTGTGCTGCTTGGCGTTGAGCACTTCGTGGGCGATGCCCCGCTCCTGGAGCAGCCGGGCCAGTTGCTCGCTGCGCCCGACGCTCGCCGTGCCGACGAGGATCGGCTGGCCCTTCTCGTGGCGCGGCTCGATGTCGTCGATGATCGCGTCGAACTTCGCCTCCTCCGACTTGTAGATCAGGTCGGCCGCGTCGTCCCGCTGGATCGGCCGGTTGGTCGGGATCGGCACGACGCCCAGGCCGTACGTGTTCATCAGCTCGGCGGCCTCGGTCGCCGCCGTGCCGGTCATCCCCGCCAGCTTCTCGTACCCGCGGAAGTAGTTCTGCAGCGTGATCGTCGCGAGGGTTTGGTTCTCCTCCTTGATCTTCACACCCTCCTTGGCCTCGACCGCCTGGTGGATGCCCTCCGACCAGCGGCGGCCCTCGAGGATGCGGCCGGTGAACTCGTCGACGATCTTCACCTCGCCGCCCTGGACGATGTAGTCCTTGTCGCGCCGGTAGAGCTCTTTGGCCTTCAGCGCCACGGTGAACTGATGCACGAGGTTGGCCTCGACCGCGTCGTAGAGGTTGTCGATCCCCAGCGCCGCCTCGACCTTCTCGATGCCCTCCTCGGTCGGGACGACGACCCGCTTGTCCTCCTCGAACTCGTAGTCGACGTCGCGTTTGAGCGACCGGGCGATCGAGGCGAACCGGTAGTACAGCTTGGCCGCGTCGGCGACCCGGCCGGAGATGATCAGCGGCGTGCGCGCCTCGTCGATCAGGATCGAGTCGACCTCGTCGACGATGCAGTAGTTGTGGCCGCGCTGGACCTTGTCCTCGCGCCGTTGGGCCATGTTGTCGCGGAGGTAGTCGAAGCCCATCTCGTTGTTCGTGCCGTACGTGATGTCGGCCGCGTAGCTGGCGCGCTTCTCGGCGGGCGAGTGCCGGTAGCCGGGGATGATCAGGCCGACGTCGAGGCCCATCCATCGGTGGATCGCGCCCATCCACTCCGCGTCGCGCCGGGCGAGGTAGTCGTTGACCGTGACGAGGTGCACGCCCTTGCCGGTGATGCCGTTGAGGTAGACGGGGAGGGTCGAGACGAGGGTCTTGCCCTCGCCGGTCTTCATCTCGGCGACCCAGCCGAAGTGCAACGCCGCGCCGCCCATCAGCTGCACGTCGTAGTGCCGCTGGCCGATCACCCGGCGGGCGGCCTCGCGGCTGACGGCGAACGCCTCGAGCAAGAGGTCGTCGACGTCGGCGCCGTTGGCGATCCGCTGGCGGAACTCGGGCGTCTTCGCCTTGAGCTCGTCGTCGGTCAGCTTCTCGATGTCGGGCTCGAGGGCGTTGACGTCGGGCACGATGCCCTGGAGCGCCTTGAGCTTCTTGCCTTCACCGGCCCGGAGGATGCGATCGAGGATCTTCATGCCCGATCGATCCTACCGGCGACCCACGGTGGCGACCGTGCGCCCGAACGTCGGCCCGAACGTGCGCCGGGCGCCGCTCAGGCGGCCGTCGACGACGCCGGCCCGCGCATCGGGACGACGGTCGCCGCTCGGCCGGCGGGCGTCGCCGCGACGGCCGCCAGGACGACCTCGGCCGCCCCCGATTCGACGAGCGCCGACTCGGCGGCGCGCAGCGTGGCCCCGGTCGTGACGACGTCGTCGACGACGAGCACCCGGGAGGCCCGGCGGCCGGGCCGGGCCGGCCGGGCGCGGAAGGCCGGCCCGTGCAGGCGGTCGGCCCTGCTGCGGCCGGTCTGCGCGGCGACGTCGCCGCTGCGGTCGAGCAGGCGTCGGCAGGGCAGCCCGAGCTGGCGGGCGACCGTGCGGGCGATGACCTCGCCCTGGTCGAATCCGCGCGCCCGCCGCCGGTGCTCGGTCGTCGGCGCCCACGTGACCACGTCGATCTGGTCGCCGAGGCGCTCGGCGACCAGCCGGTTGACGAGCAGCCCGGCGAGATGACGGGCGACCTGGCGCCGGTTGCGGTACTTGAGCCCGAGGATCACCTGCCGCGCCCGCCCGGTGAACGGCATGGCGGCGATCACGCCGTGCTCATCGGGCCGCGGCGGGCCGGTGAGCAGGGCAAACCGGCAGGTGGTGCACACCGGCGGCCCTGGCTTGTCGCAGCCGGCACAACGTGTCTGGAACATCATGGGGCCAGTGTGACGAGGGGGTGCCACAGCCACGCGCGGGGCGCACAGCCGAACCGCTCGATAGCGTCCCGCCGTGAGCCGTTTCGTCCCGATCGATCAGCCGGTCGAGCGAATCGCCCGCTGCGTGCTCGGGTTGGCGCTGTTCGGCGCCGGGATCGCGCTGATCATCCAGGCCGAGCTCGGCGCGGCGCCCTGGGACGTGTTCCACACCGGTGTCAGCGAGTTGACCGGCATCCCGGTCGGCACGGTGATCATCCTGACCGGCGTCGTCCTGCTGGCGCTGTGGATTCCGCTGCGCGAGCGACCGGGCCTCGGCACCGTGCTCAACGCGGTCGAGATCGGCCTGGTCGTCGATCTCACCCTCCCGCTGCTCCCGGAGACCGACTCGCTCCCGGCGCGCGTGGCGATGATGGTCGGCGGCGTCGCGGTCGTCGCCCTCGGCTCGGGCTTCTACATCGGCGCGGGGCTCGGGCCGGGCCCGCGGGACGGGCTGATGACCGGGCTGGCGCGACGCGGCCCGTCGATCCGGGTGGCGCGCACCGGCATCGAGATCTTCGTCCTCGTCGTCGGGGTGGCGCTCGGCGGGTCGATCGGAGTGGGGACGGCGGTGTTCGCGTGCGGCATCGGCCCGCTCGTCCAGCTCTTCCTGCCCCGCCTGACGATGCCCAGCGTCGAAGCGGTCCTCAGTAGCGGTAGTGCTCGGGCTTGAAGGGTCCCTCGGGTGGGATGTCGAGGTACTCGGCCTGGTCGTCGCTGAGCTGGGTCAGCTTGACCCCGAGCGCGTCGAGGTGCAGCCGGGCGACCTTCTCGTCGAGCCGCTTGGGTAGGACGTAGACGCC
>JBFGCT010000056.1:0-21666 GCA_041581055.1 Ilumatobacteraceae bacterium
CACCGGTTCGATCTCGGCCAGCGACGTGAGGATCCGCCCGAACGTCTCCTGGGTGCTGACCGCCCGGGACGAACGCACGCCGACCGCGTCGGGAATGGGCAGCGTCGGCCGCGGCTTGACCGGCTCATTGTTCAGCTCGCCGCCGGTCTCGCCACAGAGGCGGCCCTCCGGGGAGTCGAACGGGAAGCGATCCCACTCCGTCGTCGTCTCGAGCCCGATCGACCGTCGGAGCTCGTCGATCTGCGAGGCGGACAGCAGCGCGGAGTGGTTGAGCGGGTCGCCGGCGATCGGCAGGCCCCACCCCTTGACCGTGTAGGCGAACACGACGCTCGGACGATCGGTGACGACGTCGCACCGCCGGTACGCGTCGAGCAGGCACGCCAGGTCGTGGCCACCGAGGTTGGTCACTAGCGAGCGCAGCTCGTCGTCGCCGATGTCGGCGACGAAGCCGGCGAGCTCGTTCGACGCCCCCTCGAGGAAACGCTCGCGCAGCGCCGGGCCGTCGAGCGCGAAGAGCGACTGGTACCGCTCGTTCTCCATCGCGTCGATGTGCGCCCGGAGCGCGTCGCCCCCCGGCCGGCCGAATGCCTGGTTGAGCAGCGAGCCGTACTTCGCCTCGACCACGTGCCAGTCGGCGCCCTCGAAGAACTCGATGATCTTCTTGATCTTCTGGTCGGGGATGACGCGGTCGAGGCTCTGCCGGTTGACGTCGATGATCCACGTCACGTTGCCGAGCCGCTGCAGTGCCGGGTCGGCGATCGCCTCCCAGACGTTGCCCTCGTCGAGTTCGGCGTCGCCGACGAGCGCGATGAACCGCGCCGGCTTCTCCGTCACCGGCCCGAACTGCGCCTCGACGTACCGCCGGGCCATCGCTGCGAACAGCGGGGCGACCGCGCCGAGCCCGACCGAGCCGGTCGAGAAGTCGGCCACATCGGGATCCTTGGTCCGGCTCGGGTACGCCTGCAGGCCACCGACCGCGCGCAGGCGCGTGAGGTACGACCGGTCGAGCTCGCCGGTGAGGTACTTGATCGCGTGGTACACGGGGCTGGCGTGCGGCTTGACGGCGACCTTGTCGTCGCCGGAGAGATGGCCGAACCACAGCGCGGTCATGATCGACACCATCGACGCCGACGACGCCTGATGGCCGCCGACCTTGACCGCCATCCCCGGCGGGGCCGGATCGCGCTCGCGGTTGGCGTGGTCGACCATTCGGGTGGCCAGCCAGAGCACGCGCTCCTGCACCCGATCGAGGACGTCGAGATCGGTGGGAGCGGCCATCGTCACATCATGGCGCGGCGGCCGCCGCGCCCGCGCGCTCGGCGTGGTCGTCCGATCTGTCACCCCCCGGGCCAATTGCGCTTTTCGCGTGCACGCCGGCGCAGCGCGATCTATTCTTTCCTCGTCATTACGGATGGGGGTCTCAAGATGGTGAAGTTCTCGAAGATGCGCCGCATCTCGCTGCCGATTGGCGTCGCGCTCGCGATGACCATCGCGGTGACGCCAGTCGTCGCCCAGAGTTCATCGCTCCGCTCGGCCCTCTCGGGTCTCACGTCCCGCGCCCCGTCGGCGAGCCTCCCTGCTCAGACTGCCGGCGTCCTCGACACCGACGTGGCCGCCTACGCCATCCTGGCCAGCAACAGCGCGTCCGTCGCGACGGGTGGCTCTGTGACCGGCGGGGTGCTCGCCAACGGGGTGTACGCGGCGCCATCCATCGAGCCGGGGTTCAGCACCGAGGTGGAGCGCAACACCGTAGTCAACGGTGATGTCGTCGGCGACAAGCTCAAGGTCGACACCGGCGCCAGCACCGGGGCCCGGTTCTGCAACTCGCTGACCGGAACGGGTTCGTGCTTCCCGTTCACCCCGCCGGCGCTCGTCATGCCTCCGTTCCAGGAGGCCGACGTGCGAGCCGGCGCGCCGGACGTCTTCGTCAACACCAACGAGGAGGTGACGCTGGCACCCGGTGGGTACGGCGATATCACGGTCGGCAACAAGGGGCGGCTCATCTTCGAAGGCGGGCAGTACGACGTTCGCTCGATCAAGGCGGTGTCGACGGCGGGCGGCCAGTGCTTGGCGCCATGCCGCTCGTACCTGTTCAACTCGCCCTCCGACGTGCGCATCGGGCAGAACTTCGACTCAGGGCTGCGGGCGAAGATCGGTCCGTCGCCGGCGAGTGGTATCGCCGCCAGTGACATCATCATCTACGCGGGTGGATCCAACCCCGGCGGGGCGCTCTACCCGGCGGTCATCGCGATCGGCAGGGAGAGCGACGCCGATGCCAACCTGTACTCCGCTCGCGGCACCAACCTGATCGAGCGGGCGAGCGATGTGACGGGCGGCTTGTTCGGGCTGAACGTCCAGGTCGACAAGGATTCGACGGTCGCGGTGGACAATGCGTTCGCCAATCGGCCGCCGATCGCGGACGACCAGGAAGTTGCGACGACCGACAACCTGGACGCGGAGCCGCCCGTGCCGCCGGCCACGGTGACGATCACACTGACCGGGAGCGATCCGGACGACGATGATCTGGTGTTCACGGTCTCCGCGCTCACCGGTCCGGGCACGCTCGGGCCCCTCGTCGAGGGCCCGCCACCATCGGCTCCCAGCCCCCCGGGATGCTCTGGTGAAGACCCATCGTGCACGCCGGGCAATCCGGCCCGCACGAGTGCGACGATCACCTACACCCCGGCCGACCTCTTGAACGCGCCGAACAGCTTCACGTTCACCGTCACCGACCCGAGCGGTGCGTCGTCGACCGCGACCGTGTCGATCAACCCGCCGGGTGATGCGACCCCGGAGGTCACGCTCGGCGAGGTGACGGCCGACGACCAGACGGTGGAGGTGGTGCTCGGGCAGACGGTGTCGATCGCGCTCAGCGGCTCGGCGCCGAATCCCCCCGGCGACCCGGTGACGTACACCGTCACCAGCCTGCCGAGCAGGGGGACGCTGGCGGATTCGGCCGATGTGCCGATCAACACCGTGCCGACGCTGTTGTCCGACAACATCGTCAAGTACACCGACACGACGGGCGCCCCCTCCCCTCCGGACGACACGTTCGGCTTCCGGGTCGACGGGATGACCTCAGCCACGACGTCCGGCTTCGACACGGCGACGGTGACGGTCGTTGCGGTGGTGCAGGAAAAACTCGCACAAAGCGTGTCTGTCTCGACCGGCCTCAACGAATCCGTGTTCGTCACGGTGACCGCGAATCCCCTTGGGTCGGGAACCGCCCCAGAGAGCGGCGGAGCCCAGCCCGCAGCAGAAGAATCGACAGCAAGCCGATCGGTTGATCCCGATTCTGTGAACGGGACGTACTCGAGGTCCGCCACGACCCTGGCCGCGACGACGGCGCTGGGGATCGACCAGGGCTGGTTCCAGTTCGGGTGGTGCGATGTCGGTACGACGCCAAACTGCGACGTACTCGACGATCTGGTGAACGAGACAGCCGTCGATCAGGGACCATTCGAGTTCACCGCCACCGGCCCGGTCTGTCTGAGCATCACCGACACGCTTGCCAAGGGCGACCACTGGCGTGTGGAGAACGTGGCGACGGGCCATGTGATCGGCGAGACGACGTTGGTCCCCCAGGCGACTTCGACCACAAGTCTGGCGGACGTGGCGTTCGCCGATCCGACGTACAGCAGCGCGTCGTTCGATCTCGCGGAGGACGACTTTGCCTACTCGATCCAACTGATCACGATCCCGCCGAACTCCTACTCGTTCGGGACGGCCGGATTCATCCGCGTCGATTCGGGGCCGTGCACCAAACTGACGTACGAGGTCAAGACGCTGCCAGCGGGTGGAACCCTGCGGACGGAGAGCGGCGCGCTGGTTGCCGTCGGCGACACCTTCCCGATCGCGACGACGCTGCGGTTCGTGCCGACTCCGGGTGTGTCCGGTACGACGTCGTTCACGTTCGAAGTGAGCAAGACGCTACTGAACACCACCATCTTGGTCGACTCGGCGCTGGCGGAGATCATCGTCGGCCTCAACGACAGCTGCGTCTTGGTCGGGCGCGAACCCGGCTGCGCACCCGCCGGCTAGCGACACGATCGATCGACGCCAAGCCCGATCCGCCCGACGAGCAGGTCGAGTCGGCTCACACGCGCCCGGGGCCAGCCGGGTGCACGACGAGCTGAGCAGGGGTATCAGCCGTTCGAGCCGCGAGTCGAGTGGCACGCCCGGCCGCGACCACCTATCCTCGGCCGGACACGAGGTCGGGGGGATAGGCGATGGCAAAGCACAGAGGGGTCCGGGCTCGTGCGCTCCCGCTCGCGGCCGGGCTGGCGATCGCGATGGTGGCCGCGGTGCCCGGCACGTCGTCGGTCGCGCAAGCCCCCGTCCCCGGCTTCGCCAAGGCGTTCTCCCCCGCCACCATCGGCCCCGGCAGCACGACCACCCTGAGGTTCACGGTCGACAACACCGACGTGGTGCCGGTCACCGGCCTCGCGTTCACCGACGCGCTCCCGGCGGCGATCACGATCGCCACGCCGGCGAACGTCGTCAACGGATGCGGTGGAACGGTCAGCGCGCCCGGCGGCGGCGGCCTGATCTCGCTCGCCGACGGCTCGGTCGCCCCCGGCGTCACGTGCACCATCGACGTCGACGTGACCTCGTCGACGGTCGGCGTCGCCAGCAACGTGTCCTCGGCGCTGACATCGAGCGCCGGCGCCAGCCCGGCGGCGACCGCCGACCTCACGGTGACCACCGCCCTCCCCGGATTCACGAAGTCGTTCGCGACGAGCCCGGTCCCGCTCGGCCACCGCAGCACGCTGACGTTCACCCTCGACAACTCGCTCAACGCCTCGGGCGTCAGCGCCTTCAACTTCGTCGACGAGTTGCCGCTCGGCATGGTGGTCGCCGACCCGAGCGGCGCCTCGACCGATTGCCGGCCGGCGGCGTTGCCGGCCGGATTCACCACCCTCACCGCCGTCCCGGGCGCCAGCACGGTCTCGTTCGGGGCGTTCGGCTCCTCGCCGCTCAACGAGGTCGTCGGGGCCGGGGCCTCGTGCACCATCGCCGTCGACGTCGTCGCCGGCGGCGTCGGCACGAGGGAGAACAGCAGTGGCCCGGCGTCGGTCAGCGTGGCCAACGGCGCGACGGTCGCCGGCGGGAAGGCCAACGCCTCGCTCGTTGTCACCGCGCCCACGATCCATCTTGTCAAGGAGTTCACCGACGACCCGGTACTGCCGGGTTCGACGGTCACGCTCCGGTTCACGATCAACAATCGCGATCGCGACCGCGACGCGACCGGCGTGGCGTTCAGCGACGACCTGGGCTCGGCGTTGGCGGGTCTCGTCGCGATCGCCCCGCTGCCCGCCGACCCCTGCGGGGCCGGTTCGAGCCTGAGCGGCGCCGACGTGCTCGTGTTGAGCGGCGGCGTCATCCCCGCCGAAGGGAGCTGCGCGTTCGACGTGACCCTTGCCGTTCCGGCGGGGTCGGCGTCCCGGTCGAACAACACGACCGGCACCGTCTCCGGCATCCTGGACGGTTCCCCGGTGACCGGCAACGTGGCGTTCGACGACCTCTTCGTCGTCACCGCGCCCGTGCTGTCAAAGGCGTTCTCGGGCGATCCCCAGGGCGCCGGTGGCACCCTGACGCTCGACTTCACGATCACCAATCCGGATCCCGACAACACGATGACCGAGATCGAGTTCGAGGACGTGCTCGACCCCGTGCTCCCCGCGGCCACGGTGGTCGCCGGCACGCCGGCGCCGCCGCCGCCCGCCAGCGTCGTCGTGAACAACGTCTGCGGGGCCGGCTCCACGCTCACCTACACGCCGTTGAACCCGTTCGCCGACCCGACGACGCTCGTGCTCGCCGACGGGTCGCTCGCCGCGGGTGACTCGTGCTCGTTCACCGTCGAGCTGCGCGTGGCGGCGACCGCGCAGGGGGGTCTGTACACCAACACCACCTCGCCGATCTCGGCGACGCTGCTCGGCGCGACCGTCGAGGGCCCCGCGGCGACCGACGACTTCGTCGTGGTCGGGGCGCCGCCGGTGCGCAAGGCGTTCCTCGACGATCCGGTCGCCCCCGGCGGCACGGTCGAGCTCGAGTTCACCGTCGTCAACGGCGGCGAAGGCGAGAACGACTTCGACTCGGTCGGCCCGGTCGACGACATCGCGTTCACCGACGACCTCACGTTCGTCTCCGGGCTCACCGCGGTCTCGCCGCTTCCGTCGGCGCCGTGTGGGCCGGGGAGCACGCTGACGGCGAGCGCGTCCGACACGCTGCTGACGCTCGCCGACGGCAACCTGGCCCAAGACGAGTCGTGCACGTTCTCGGTCACGGTCCAGACGTCGACGACGACGCCACAAGGCCTGTTCGAGAACACGACCAGCGAGGTCTCCGCCATCGCCTCCGGCATCCCGGTGACCGGGGCCGGCGCCGGCGACCTCCTCGTCGTGACCGAGTTGGCCGTGACCAAGGAGTTCACCGACGACCCGGTCCTCGCCGGCGACCTCGTGACGCTCGACTTCTCCTTCGACAACGCCGGCGTCGACGACGTCACCGCCATCGAGTTCGGCGACGACATCGACGCCGCGCTGGAGGGGCTGGTGTTCGACTCGCTGGTGTCCGACGACTGCGGCGGCACGCTGGTCGGCACGGCATCGCTGTCGTACTCCGGCGGCGCCGTGGCGGCCGGCTCGTCGTGCACGATCAGCGTCAGCCTCCTGGTGCCGGCGGGCGCGGAGGCCGACGTCTACAGCAACGCGACGTCGCCGATCTCGGCGGACATCGGCGGCAGCGCGGTCGTCCTTCCGGCGGTGTTCGACGACCTCGTCGTCGTCGACCCGCCGACGGTCGGGCTGGCCAAGAGCTTCCTCGACGACCCGGTCGCCGCCGGTGCCAACGTCACGCTGCGCTTCACCCTCTCCAACCCCAGCCTGATCGACATCACCGGGATCCAGTTCACCGACGACTTGGCGCTCACGCTCCAAGGCCTCGTCGCCGCCGGACTCCCCGCTGCGGGGTGTGGAGGCATGGTGACCGGCTCGGCCGGTGACACGCTGCTGACGTTCTCCGGCGGCAGCGTGCTCGCCGGCGGGGTCTGCACCGTCGACGTCACGCTCGCCGTTCCCGAAGGGGCCGCGCCGGGCAGCTATCCGAACACGACCAGCGCGGTCGGCGCCGACGGCGGCCTCACCGGCGACCCGGCGACCGACAACCTCGACGTGGCCACGCCCGATCCGCAGGACCTGCGCGCCGACCTGTCGATCACCAAGTCCGACGACGTCGACCCGGTGCCCGCCGGCGACACGCTGGTCTACACGATCGACGTGTTCAACGCCGGCCCGGACACGGCGACCGGCGTCGTCGTGGACGACATCCTGCCGCCGGCGGGCGACGACGGCCCGCCGGTGACGCTGCTGTCGACGGCCGGGTGCGACAACGGCACGTTCACGCTGACCTGCGAGCTCGGCGACATCGCGTCGGGAGGCGCGGCGTCGTTCACGATCACGGTGCTCGTCAGCGAGGGCACGGCCGGGACGATCACCAACACCGCGACCGTGAGCTCCGACGTCGTCGACGTCAACCTCTCGAACAACACCGCGACCCAGGACACGTTGGTCGTCGGGGAGGCCGATCTGTCGATCACCAAGACCGACAGCCCGGATCCCGTGGTCGCCGGCGGGCAACTGACGTACACGATCGAAGTCGGCAACGCCGGCCCGGCCACGGCGGTGAACGTGGTCGTGACCGACGTGCTCCCGGCCGGCGTCTCGAACCCGGCGACGGTGGGTTGCGCAAACGACCCGGGCGGCGTGCCTGGCTGCTCGCTCGGCTCGATCGCCGCCGGCGACACCACGTCCTTCACGATCACGGTCGACGTCGACGCGTCGACGGCGGGCTCGATCACCAACACCGCGTCGGTGGAGTCGGCGAACGTCGATCCGGACACCTCCGACAACTCGACGAGCGAGGACACGTTCGTCCGCAACGGCGCCGACCTGTCGATCGAGAAGGTCGACGACGTCGACCCGATCGAGGCCCACTCCCATGAGCGGTTGACCTACACGATCACCGTCTCGAACCTCGGCCCGTTCGAGGCCGAGGACGTCGTCGTGACCGACACATTGCCGGCGGGGATCCAGTTCAAGGAGACCGTGGGCTGCGCGGAGGACAAGACCGGTGTTCCGACGTGTTCGCTCGGCGACATCGCCGCCGGCGCGTCGGCGTCGTACACGGTCGAGGTCAAGATGAAGACACAGTCTCCGCTCGGGATCATGACGAACACGGCCGAGGTCACGTCGGCCACGCTCGACCAGGATCTGGCGAACAACACCGCGACCGAGGACACCCTCGTCTGCCGGAAGAAGACCGACTTCCAGCAGTGCGGCGAGGTCGAGGTCTTCTCGCCGCTCGGAACACCGACGTCGGCCGGTCCGGTCGCTTCGGCCAGCGCGTCGAGTCCCGCTAGCTCGGCCGGTTCGGCCAGCGCGTCGAGTCCCGCTAGCTCGGCCGGTTCGGCGATCCCGGCCAGTTCGGCGTTCCCCAGCCTGTCGCCGGGCGTCGCGCCGACGTCGTCGTCGACGGTCTCCGCGGCGCCGCCTCCCGCGGCGAGTGCGAGCGGTCCGGCGTCCCAGGCGAACTCGCTGCCGGCGACGGGCTCGAACAGCACGAGCCCGATCACGACGATCGCGCTCTGGATGCTGGCCGCCGGCCTCGGGTTCCTCACGCTCGGCCGGACCGGGCGGCGCCGACCGGCCGGCGCCCGGGCGACGTCGACCTAGGAGACTGCTGATGGACCTCGACGCCGCGGTGTCCGAGGCCCGCGCGCGGTACGCCGCGGCCCGTCCGTGCAGCGCCTTGTTGGCGGATCGGGCCCGCCGAGTCCTGCCCGGGGGCAACACGCGCTCGGTGCTGCACTTCGAACCGTTCCCGTTCCGAGTGGCGCGCGCCGCCGGGCGGCATCTGTTCGACGCCGACGGCCTGCGGTACGTCGACCTGCTCGGCAACTACACCGCCGGCCTGCTCGGGCATTCGCCCGAGGCGGTGCTGAGGGCGGCGACGGGCGCCCTCGAGTCGGGTTGGTCGCTCGGGGCGGTGCACTCCGACGAGGTGCTGCTCGCCGAGTTGCTCGTCGAGCGCTTCCCCTCGATCGAGCAGGTGCGCTTCACCAACTCGGGGACCGAGGCCAACCTGATGGCGCTCGCCCTGGCGACCCACACGACCGGCCGGCGCACGGTCGTCGTCTTCGAGCACGGCTACCACGGCGGCGTGCTCACGTTCGGGGCGACGCCGAGTCCGGTCGACGTGCCCCACGACTGGCTGCTGCTCCCGTACAACGACGTCGACGCGGTCACGGCGGCGTTCGCCCGGCGCGGCGACGAGATCGCGTGCGTGCTGGTCGAGCCGCTCCAGGGGTCGGGCGGCTGCATCCCCGGCGATCCCGCGTTCCTCGCCGCGCTGCGCGAGCGGTGCGACGCTAACCGCTCGCTCCTGATCTTCGACGAGGTGATGACGTCGCGGCTGTCGGCGGGCGGCGCGCAGGAGCTGCTCGGCATCTCCCCGGACATCACGACGCTGGGCAAGTACTTGGCCGGCGGGCTGACGTTCGGGGCGTTCGGGGGGTCGAGCGACCTGATGCGGGCATTCGACCCGTTGCGTGGCGGCGCTCTCGGGCACGCCGGGACGTTCAACAACAACGTGGCCTCGATGGCGGCCGGGGTCGCCGCGCTGACCGAGGTGCTCACCCCCGGTGTGCTCGACGCCACCAACGCCCGCGGCGACGAGATGCGGGAGCGGCTGAACGTCGTCTTGCGCGACCGCGGGGTGCCGATGTGCGTGACCGGAGCGGGTTCGCTGATGAACGTCCACGGCGCCGCCGGGCCGGTCCGCTCGGTCGACGACCTACGAGATGCTGACGACCGGTTGAAGGAGCTGTTGTTCTTCGCCGCGCTCGACGCCGGGTACTACATCGCCCGGCGCGGGTTCATCGCGCTGAGCATCGAGATCACCGACGCCGACGTCGACGGATTCGTCGAGTGCGTGGACGACTGGGCTGGCGTCATCGGCCGCGCCGGCCGCGAGATGTGACCCCGCGGGCCAACGCGACGCGCGGCATCGTCCGGTGAGAGGTGAGACCCGCAGGTGGTCTCACCTCTCACCGGAGGCGGCACGGCGGCTGTTCGCGGGCGGTCAGCCGATGACGTTGTGGGCGGCGTCGGCGGTCGAGCGGAGGCGGGAGAACGCGCCCATCTCGATCGGTAGGCCCCGGTGCGGCCCGGTGACGGCGATCGGCTGGCGGTCGTGGTCGTGCCCCGCCTCGACGGCCTCGATCAGCTCGGCCAGGCAATGGCCGATGATCGCCGCGTTCTTGAACTGGTTGCCGCTGGTGCCGATCGCGGTGAAGTACCCGGCGAGGTCGGTGCGGTCGATGATCGGCCGCCAGTCGTCGGAGACGTCGTACAGCCCGACCACGCCGCGCCGGACGTGGGGCTTCCCGAACTCGGGCAGCCGTCGGGCGAGGCGCAGTGTCTGGGCCTCCCACTCGTCCGGGTCGAGATCGACGTCGAGCTGGTCGGGGTCGTCGAGCCACACCAACGGATCGCAATCGGGCTCGGTGCTGCCGAAGATGATCCCGGCGTGCGCCTCGGGTTTGACATAGAGGCCGCTACCGAGGTCGCCGAGGACCGGCAGCGCGGTGAACCGAGCGTCGTCGGTCGCCGCATGGCCGACCTGCTGGCGAAGCGCCCTCGTCGCGACCCCGCCCGCGCCGGCGAGTCCGGCGAGCGCGTTGACGTGCGCGGAGTGCGGTCCGGCGGCGTTGACGAGCGTGCCGCACTCGAGCCGCTCGCCACCGGCGATCGACACGGCGACAACGCGGCCGTCAGCGCTGTCGACGCCCTCGACCTCGGCCCGGAAGCGGAACTCGGCGCCGGCGGCGATCGCCGCGTCGGCCAGGTTCTGGGCGGCGAGCATCGGATCGGTGACGTACCCGGCGTCGGGGGTGAACAGCGCCCCCGCGATCCGGGCGGTCGGCTCGCGCCAGAACTCGGGGTCGGACGGGCGCCTCGGCGGGAACAGCGCGTCGGTGCCGATCGCCGGGTACCGCGCGGCGAGCTCGTCCGCGTCCCACCACTCGTACGGCACCCCGACGGCGTCGAGCGACGGCCGCACCGAGGCGACGACGCCGGTCTCGTCGTCGAGGATCAACATGCCGCACTCGACGAAGCGCGGCAGCGGCGATGCCGCCGGGAGGCCGACGTGCTGGGCCCAGGCGCGCCAGTACCCGAGGCCCTCGTAGGCCAGTGTCGTGCCGGCGACCGTCGAGTAGGTGCAGCGCACGATCGCGCTCGACGCGGCGGTCGACCCGTGCCCGGCGGCCGGGCCCTTGTCGAGCACGGTCACCGCCCGCCCCCGCCGGCTCAGCTCGAGCGCGATCGCCGCCCCGATCACCCCGGCGCCCACGACCACAACCGTTTCGCTCCCCTCCATGACGCTCATTCTGATCGTTACATCCGGTGTCTGGCGCCAGATCTGACGATTCTCAGGTGAGCAGGCGGACCAGGGCGGTTGCCGCCGACGCCACCACCACGACGACGACGAACGGGGCGCGGCGGAGGAGCGCCACCCCGGCGACGACCATGCCGACCAGGCGGGCGTCGATGACGATCGACTGCCCGTCGCCGGCCGTCGAGACGAGCGCCAGCGCGGCGAGCAGCGCCGCCGGCAGCAGGTCGACCGTCGACTGGAGCGCGGCCGGGAGCTCCCTGTCGCCGAGGACGACCGGACCGGCTGCCTTGAGGACGTAGCTGCCTGCGGCCAGCACGACGAGCACGATGACGGCGTCGCTCATGGCGCGGCCCTGCGGCCCTCCGCCGCGCGGGCGATCAGGACCCCGCCCATCGCGGCCAGGATCGGCACGCCGGCCGGCGTGAACGGCACGAGCGCCAGCGCGATCAGCGCCCCCGCGATCGCCGCGGTCAGTTGCGGTCGACTCGACAGGCGCGGCCACAGCAGGGCGAGGAACACCGCCGGACCTGCGACGTCGAGGCCCAGGTCGTTGATCAGGTCGCCGGCGCCGGAGAACACGAGGTGCCCGGTGATCGTGGTCAGGTTCCACACGACGAACATGCCGAGCCCGGTCACAAGGAATCCGTACCGCTGCCATCGAAGTTCGTGCTGCACCGAGCCGACGGCCGTCGACTCGTCGATCATCAGTTGCGACATCGCCGCCCGCTTCCACCAGACGCCCGCCAGCGCGGGTGCCATCACCACCCCGAACGCCAGTGATCGGACGTTGAGCAGCAGCCCGGCGATGACCGCCGCGGCGACCGAGCCGCCGTCGCCCAGGATCTCGACCGCCGCGAACTGGGTGCTCCCGGAGAAGACGAGTACCGAGAACCCGATCGCCGTCAGCAGGGAGACGCCGGCGGTGGCGGCCGTCGCGCCGAACACGAGACCGAACGGCGCGACCGCGACGACGATCGCCGCCGCCTGGCGTTCAATCCGGCGCCGCGTGGCGGCATCGGCGCGCCCGGCGCCGCCCACGCCTTCGGCGGCCTCCAGCTCGTCGGACATCGAATCATTCAAGCGCTGGGCGAGGTCGTTCGGCGCGGTTCCGGGGGCTTGGGGACCCACCGGCTCGCGCGAGCCACGGAATACCGCGCGGTCGGGCAAGGTTGTGATGGTGTTCGCCCTCAGGAAGGATCGTCAGATGCTCACCACCCGCCGACGCGTCGGGCTGGCCGCCATCGCCGCGGTGGCGTGCTTCGCGTCCGCATGCGGTGACGGCGCGGAGGCCGAGCCCAGCGGCCCGACGATCCCGGCGGATCCGATCGCCATCGTCGAGGCGTCGTCCGCCGCGATGGGCGACGTCACCAGCGTCCGGTTCGAGGTCGATCCCTCCGGGCAGCCGATCTACATCGACTCGTTCGAGTCGATCGCGCTCGAATCGCTCGTCGGCCGGTTCACCGTCCCTCGGTCGGCAGACGCCCTCCTCGGTGTCAAGGTCAACGGCTCGCTGAACACCGAGCTCGGGGCGATCGCCCTCGACGACGAGGTGTGGCTCTCCAACCCGGTCACCGGCGAGTTCGAGCCGCTCCCGCCCGGCTACGACATCGATCCGTCGAAGTTCTTCGACCCTGAGAACGGGTGGCGGCCGTTGCTCGCCAACCTCGAGGATGTCGAGCTCGTCGGCGTCGAACGGCGGGGCGGACAGCGCTATCACGTGCGCGGCACGGCGCCGGCCGAGCAGGTCGACGTCATCACCGCCGGCCTGGTCCGCGACCAGGACGTCGACATCGACTTCTGGATCCAGCCGGTGACCGGGTTGGTCCACTCGGTGGAGTTCACGACGACGCTCGACGGCGGGACGGTCGACTGGGTGCTCGAGCTGAGCGAGTTCGGTGAGACGTTCCAGATCACGCCGCCGCCGACCGGGAATTGACATGAGCGGGGCGACGACCGATCTGAACGCGGGCGCGGCCGGAGTCCGCGGGCGCAGCCCGTCGCCGCGGGCGATCCTCTGGGCCGTCGGGTTCAGCGTGTTCGTCGCCGCCGACGATCTGACGGTCGTGTCGACGATGCTCCGGCCGATCATCGGCGACCTCGGCCTCGTGTTGCCCGACGGCCTCGACGACGCGGCGTGGGTGGTCAACGCCTACCTCATCGCGTTCATCGCGGTGATGCCGGTCGCCGGTCGGATCAGCGACGTGATCGGGCGGCGCCGGACGTTCGCCATCGCCTACCTCGTCTTCATCGTCGGCACGATCTGGATCCCGCTCTCCACCTCCCTTGGCCCGTTCCTCATGGGACGCGTGCTGACCGCCATCGGCGGTGGGGCGATGGTCCCGATCGCGCTCGCCGTCGTCGGCGACGTCTACCCCGAGCGCGAGCGGGCGCGGGCGCTCGGCACGCTCGGCGCGATCGAGACGATGGGGTGGGTGTGGGGGCCGCTGTACGGGGCGATGCTCGTCAGGTTCCTGAGCTGGCGCTGGCAGTTCTGGCTCAACGTCCCGTTGGCGGTGGTCGGGCTCGCCGCGGTGTGGTGGGGGCTCGCCGAGCACGATCGGCCCGATCGCGACACGCGCGTCGACTGGCTCGGCGCGGGCCTGCTGACGACCGCCCTCGTCTCGTTGAACCTGGCCCTCCTCGGCAGCGCCGAGGTGCAGAGCGTGACGGGGCTCGACGAGCTGCGCGGCGGGTCGGGCCCTGACCTCCGATTGCTGTATCCAGTCGCGTTCGCCGCCGGTCTTGGCTTCGTGTGGCGGCAGCGCCGGTCGCGGCACCCGCTCGTCGATCGCGATCTGTTCGCCGGCCGCGGCGTCCGCGTCGCGCTGATCGTCAACTTCGTCGTCGGCGCCGCGCTGGTCATCGCGATGGTCGACGTGCCGCTGTTCGTCAACGCCGTCGAGGTCGATCTTGAGCGCTCGGCGGTCGTTGCCGGCTGGGTGCTGTCGGCGCTCACCGCGGCGATGGCGGTCATGTCGTACGTCGGCGGCCGGGTCACCGAGCGAACCTGGTACGGCCCGCCGGTCGTGCTCGGGCTGGCGGCTTCGACCGTCGCCTACGGCCTGATGGGCCTCACGTGGGCGGGCGACACGCCGTACCCGGTGCTCGCCGCGCAGCTCGCCCTGCTCGGGGCGGGGTTCGGGCTGACCGTGGCGCCGACGACGTCGGCCGTGGTCGATCACGCCGCGCCCGACAGCCGCGGCGCGGCGGCGGCGGTCGTGATGGTCGTCCGGCTGCTCGGGTTGAGCGTCGGGCTGTCCGCCCTCACCGCGTGGGGGCTGGCGCGGTTCAACCGACTGCGCGGCGACATCGAGCTCCCGCCCCTCACCGACCCGGGGTTCGAGGCCGCGCTGCGCTCGGCGTCGGCCGACCTCACCTCGCAAGCAATCGCCGAGACCTTCGCCGCGACCGCCGTCGTGGTGGCGCTCGGCCTGGCGATCTCCGTCGCGTTCCTGCGACGCCGTTCTGACCTACAGGAGGCCACCATGACCACCCACGACGACGATCACGTTCTCGGCGACGACGTTCTCGGCGACGGTGTCGCGCCCGACGATGGCGCGGCGGGCGACGGCGCGCCCGACGAGCTCGGCGACGACGACGCGGCGAGCCTCGCCGACACCGACCGGATGCCGGTGGTCCAGGCCGAGCCCCCGCCGGCGCCGGTCGAGCCCGCGCCGGTCGAGCCCGCGCCGGCCCCGCCGTCGTGGGTCGGTCGCCACGTCGGCGGGGTGCTGGTCGGGTTGGCGCTCGTCCTGCTGGCGACGCTCGGCGTGGTTCTCGTGCTGTTCAGCCGTCTCCAGGCCGTCGAGAACGACCTGGAGACGACGCGCGCCGACATGGAGCGGGTCGAGGCCGGCGCCGCCCTGTTCGCCTCGCAGGTCACCGGGTTCCAGGAGCAGCTCGGCGACCTCTCGCCGGCGATCTCGGCGGGCCTCGACGAGGCGATCACCGGCCTCGACACGTTCTCGACGTCGACCCTCGACTTCACGGTGAACATCGACGAGCAGGTCGACATCGACACCGAGGTCGTCCTCAATCGCACCATCTCGGTGCCGATCAAGACGTCGATCCCGATCAACGAGTCGTTTGACACGACGATCACGATCGCCGGCCCGTTCGGGATCGACATTCCGCTCGACGTGACCGTGCCGGTCGACATCGACGTGCCGGTCGACCTGGTCGTCGACATCCCGATCGACGAGACCGTCCCGATCCAGGCCTCCGTGCCGGTGAAGATCGACGTGCCGATCGGCGTCGACGTGGCCGACACGCAACTCGCCGCGCTCGCCGACTCCCTCGCCGTCGGCCTCCAGTCGTTCGCCGACATCATCGAAGGGCTGGGCGCGTGACGTGACGCAGGGTGACGTGACCAACGGCGTCAAGGCGGTGGGCGACGGCGCGGACCGGGGTGTCGCCCGCTCCGTACAGCGGCCGACGTCGACGTTCAAGCGGCGGCGGCGGAAGCTGTCGGCCAAGCGCCAGGGCGAGCTTGTGGAGTGGCTCGGGCGGTGCGGGATCGCGCCGTCCGGCCCGGTGCTCGACCTCGCGCGTGAGTTCGGCCGTGAGGCCGACACCTACCTCGACGTCGGGTTCGGTCACGGCGAGTCGACGATCGAACTCGCCCGCCGGCGGCCCGACGTCGACGTGATCGGCGTCGAGGTCCACGATCCCGGCGTCGTCACCGTGCTCGACGCCGCCGTCAACGGGCCGCTGCCGAATGTCCGCGTCGTCCATGGCGATCTGCTGCCGTTCCTCGACCGGTTGGCGCCGGCCTCGCTGGCCGGCGTGTGCGTGTTCTTCCCCGACCCGTGGCCGAAGGCGCGCCAGCGGCACCGCCGCCTGATCCACGCCGACGTGGTCGCCGCGCTGACCGACCGGCTCCGCCCGGGCGGCGAGCTGCACATGGCGACCGACATCGAGGACTACGCCGATCAGATGATCGAGGCCTGCCGCGCCGACGCTCGCCTGCAGGGTGGCGTCGCCGTCCGTCCGCGCTGGCGCCCGACCACTCGATTCGAGCAGCGCGGGCTCGACGAGCTCCGCGGCGTCACCGACCTGCGGTTCCGCCGCGCGTGACAACGTCGGCCGAATCCGCGATGAATCCGGCGCTGAACGCGCCAAAATGAAGCGATGTCCGTGCTGCACGACCTTCTCGCCGAACGGCGGTACCTGCTCGTCGACGGGGCGATGGGAACCGAGCTGTTCGCCCGCGGGCTGGAGTCGGGCGGCGCGCCCGAGCTGTGGAACCTCGAGCACCCCGACCGCGTGCGGGCGGTCCACGACGACTACATCGCCGCTGGGTCCGACATCGTGCTGACCAACTCGTTCGGCGGCACGGCCTTCCGGCTGAAGCTGCACCACCTCGAGGATCGGGTGGTCGAGCTCAACAAGGCGGCGGCGTCCGTCGCCCGCGACGCCGCCGACGCCGCCGACCGCGCGGTGATCGTCGCCGGCTCGATGGGACCGTCCGGCGAGCTGCTCGAGCCGATGGGAACGATGACGCCGGAGACCTGTGCCGCCGCTTTCGCCGACCAGGCGCGGGGGCTCGCCGAGGGCGGCGCCGACATGCTCTGGATCGAGACGATGAGCCACCTCGACGAGGTCGCCGCGGCGATCGAAGGCGCCCGCTCGGTCAGCGACCTCCCGATCAGCGTCACGCTCAGCTTCGACACCGCCGGTCGCACGATGATGGGCGTCACCGGCGACGAGGCGGCACGCCGGCTGTCCGCACTCGGCGTCGTTGCGCTCGGCGCGAACTGCGGCAACAACCTGGCCGACACCGAGGCGGCGATGGCCGAGATGCGCCAGAGCGACCCCGACCTGATCCTGATCAGCAAGGCCAACGCCGGGATGCCCGAATGGCACGGCGCCGAGCTCCATTACAGCGGATCACCCGACGTGATGGCGGCCCACGCCCACCGCCAGCGGGATGCGGGCGTGCAGATCATCGGCGGTTGTTGCGGCAGCTCGCCCGAGCACGTGGCCCTGATGCGCAAGGTCCTCGACGGGGTCGTGCCGGTGCCCGAGGTCGAGTTCGAGGTCGCCGTCGTCCGCCAGGTTCCCAAGGGCCGCGCCCGCACCGGCCGGCGCGGCGGGCGCCCGCCGGCCTGAGCCGGCCGTCCGTCAGCGGGCGAGCGCGGCGCGCAGGTCGAGCGCGTGGGCGGCCGCCGCCGTCGTCACGTTCGAGCTGACGGTGAGATGGCCCATCTTCCGACCGGGGCGCGCCTCGGACTTGCCGTAAAGGTGCAGGCTGGCCCGCGGATCCTCGAGGGCGACCTCCCAGCGGGGCTCGCCGCCCGACCACAGGTCGCCGAGCAGGTTGACCATCGCCGCCGCGTCGGCGGTCATCGCCGTGCTGCCGAGGCCGAGCCCGCACACCGCCCGGATCTGTTGCTCGAACTGGCTGGTGGCGCACAGGTCGAGCGTCCAGTGGCCGCTGTTGTGGGGCCGGGGCGCGAGCTCGTTGACCAGCAGCTCGCCATCGACGACGAACAGCTCCACGGCGAGCACGCCGACGTAGTCCAACGCGTCCGCGATCGCCAGCGCCAGGCCGGCGGCGCGGTCGGCGACCACCGGCGACACGGCGGCCGGCACGATCGACAGGTCGAGGATGCCGTCGGCGTGCCGGTTCTCCGCCACCGGCCACGTCTCGGTCCGGCCGTCCGCGGTGCGGGCGATGAGCACGCTCACCTCGGTCTGCAGATCGAGCAGGGTCTCCACGACGCACGGCACCCCGCCGAGCTCGGCCCATCCGGCGTGCGCCTCGGCGATCCCGCGCACCCGCACCTGCCCCTTGCCGTCGTAGCCGAGCCGCGCGGTCTTGACGAGCGCGCCATCGTCGACGAGTCGCGGGTCGACGGCGGGGTCGGCGCCGTCGAGCACGGCGTAGGGGCCGAGCGGGAAGCCGTTGTCGCCGAGGAAGCGCTTCTCCGCGATCCGGTCCTGCGCGATCGCCACGCTCGCCGGCGACGGCACGACCGGTGTGGTCGCCGCGAGGCGCTCGAGCGCCGAGGCGGGCGGGTTCTCGAACTCGGTGGTCACCACGTCGCACTCGAACGCCAAGCGCTCGAGCGCGGCCGGGTCGTCGTACGCTGTGACCAGGTGTTCGTTGGCGACCACGCCGGCCGGCGCCGACGGATCCGGATCGAGCACGAGCGTTCGGTAGCCCATCGACGACGCCGCCATCAGCGCGTACTTGCCGAGTTGGCCACCCCCCAACATGCCGATCGTGGCCGGCGGCGTGATCACCCGGTGGCTCATCGGTCGGGAGGGAGCGACGACGCCGCCGCCTGGTCGCGCCGCTCGGCGCGGGCGGCGTCGAGGGCGGCCGCCAGCCGCGCGTCGTCGGCGGCGAGCATGGCGACCGCGAAGAGGGCGGCGTTCGCCGCGCCCGCCTCGCCGATCGCGAACGTCGCGACGGGCACACCGGCCGGCATCTGCACGATCGAGAGCAGCGAGTCTTCGCCGCCGAGGTGCCGAGACGCGACCGGCACGCCGAGCACGGGGACCGTCGTCTTCGCCGCCAGCATTCCCGGGAGGTGGGCCGCACCCCCCGCGCCGGCGATGATGGCCCGCAGGCCACGGCCACGGGCCGCCTCGGCGTAGGCGAACATCTCGTCGGGCATCCGGTGGGCGCTGACGACCCGAGCCTCGTGGGCCACGCCGAAGTGCTCGAGCACCTCCACCGCCTTCGACATCGTGGGCCAATCGCTCGCCGAGCCCATCACGACACCGATCACGACACCGCTCTCGGGCTCGGGGGCGGCGCTGTCGGGCTGCTCGCTCGTCACGGTTGGCAGCGTAGGCGGCCGACGGCGCTCAGCCGGTGGACGCGCCGGCGAACTCGACCGGCACGACGTCGGTGACCGCCGCCGCGCCCGGTGGTGCCCCGTTGTGCTGTGCGCTGCCGCCGTCGCGGTTGCTGAAGTACCACGCCGCGACCATCAGGGCGGCGATGACGACGCCGACGATGATCCACTCGAACATCGCCGGGATCCGGCTCGCCTGCCCGCGGTTCGCGCTTCGCCGTTTGGTCGGCCGGCCCTTCGGCGGGGTGTACGACTTGCCGTGCGTCGCCATCGCACCAATCAACCACACTCCGGCGCCTTCCGTGTGCCTTTGGCGCGCCGTTTCGCAAAGCGTTCGCCCCGGCGCGGTTGCTACCGTGAGCCGCTGGAGAACCGTCCGGCATGTCCACCTCACGACCACTCTCCGGCCGCGTCGCGCTGGTCACCGGCGTCTCGCGGCCGAACGCGATCGGCTTCGCCGTCGCCCGCCGGCTCCACGACCTGGGCGCCGCCGTCTTCGCCACCGGGTGGCCGGCGCACGACGCGGAGATGCCGTGGGGCGCGCAGCCGCCGGCCGACGCGCCGTTCACCGTCGGGCGGCACGACCTGGAGGATCCCGACGTGCCGGCCGCGCTGGTCGACGAGGTCGTCGAGCGTCACGGGGCGATCGACATCGTGGCGGCGGTGCACGCCCGCAGCTCCGACGCCTCTGTGACCGACGTGACCGCCGCCGAGCTCGACCGGTGCTGGGCGGCGAACGTTCGGAGCATCGTGCTGCTCGCCCAGCGGTTCGCGGCCCGCCACGCCCCGGCGCCCGACGACGAACCACCCCGCGGCCGGATGATCTGGTTCACGAGCGGCCAGCATCTCGCGCCGATGGACGGCGAGATCGCCTACGCCGTGACCAAGGGAGCGTTGCACCAGATGACGCGCTCGGTCGACCACGCGCTCGCCCGCTCGCGGATCATCGCGAACTGCGTCAACCCGGGGCCGGTCGACACCGGCTGGGCGGACCCGGCGACCCGCGACGCGGTCGGCGCGCGATTCCCCGACCGGCGGTGGGGCGTGCCGGACGACGTCGCCAACCTGGTCGGCTTCCTCGTCAGCGACCAGGGATCGTGGCTCAGAGGCCAGGTGATCGACTCCGAGGGCGGTTTCGACCGCTTCGGCTGACCCCGATTTGGCGCGCCGTGAGCGGTGTGGCCCGCTACCGCGGGTCGAGCGCGTCGTACAGCAGATGGCGATGGGTGAGCGCCACGTGGTGTCCTGCGCCCGGAACCTCGATGAGCGTGTCGTCCGCCGTGAGGCGGGCGATGGCGGCCGCGTCGCCGATCGGGTCGTCGGCGCCGCGGATCAAGGTGACCGGTGTCCGCGCCGGGAACGCGGTCGACCAGTCGAACTCGAGCACCAGTGCCGCCAAGGAGTCGTGGTACGCGGCCCACGTGTGCTGGCTGGCGTTCCGGCTGATCTCGATCGGCCAGCGCGGCGCCATGAGCGCCATCGCCCACCCGCTCAACGTGCGGTTGCGGCAACTGAGCCTGCAGGCGCGCTCCGCCCACGCCGTGTCCATCAGGAACAGCCGGGCCATCAGCCCGTACTGCTTGCCCACTTGCCGGGCGGCGGCCTTGTCGGGGTAGATCGGCGGTCCCCAGACGACGACCTGCCCGCAGCGCTCCGGGTTGGCGTTCGCCCAGGTCAGCGCGATCGCCGCGGCCATCGAGTGGGCGGCGACCACGATGTCGCGGTCGCCGAGGTCGAGTGCGTCGCACGCCGTGCTCAGTGCCTCGACGTGGGCGTCGACGCTGAAGTCGGTGCGCTGTTCGTCGAGCGAATGGCCGAAGCCGAGCAGGTCGACGACGACCACGCGGCGGCGGTGGCTGAGCCCGTCGTAGCTGTCCCCGAAGTAGTCACCGGTGGCGCCGAGCCCGTGGAGCAGCAGGACCACCTCGTTCGACTCGATCTCCGGCGGGCCGCTGTCGAGGACGCTGAGCGGTCCTGCGGTGTGCCGCTTGAACGCCGACGGCCGCCATGTTCGCACGAGCGGCGACGACCAATGGAGCCCCAGCCATCCCGCGACGGCGACGATGACGGCGATCAGCAAGACCTCAACGGCCATTGCGGCGTGTCGCTAGTGCCCTGACCGCAAACGTTTGCGGTGTTCCGCCGGCCGAGTTCGCCGCTCGCTGCGTTGCCGCTCCTCACCGCAGGGCAAGGCTGCGCAGTCGTCGCCGCGCCTTGCGACCGACGAACTCGACTCTACGTCGACACCCCGAACGCTCACTGTCACGGCACTAGGAGGCGGCCGCGACGAGCCAGGCGGTCACGACGACGACGAAGGTCAGCATGATCGCCTCGGCGGTCACGATCGAGCGCAACTCGGCGTGCAGTTCCGGAGAATCGGGGTCGGCCTCCAGCGCCGGGA
>JBFGCT010000057.1:0-20888 GCA_041581055.1 Ilumatobacteraceae bacterium
CGACGTCCGGCACGGCGCGTTCAAGTGGTCCGTCCCGCGCCGCCGCGGCGCCGGTCGCGTACAGTTCGTCGACGTCCGGCACGGCGCGTTCAAGTGGTCCGTTCCGCGCCGCCGCGGCGCCGGTCGCGTACAGTGCGCCGATGCCGCGCGAGCTGCCGAGCATCACCGGTGTCGCGGTCGGCGCCGACGCGCTCGAGGTTCGATTCGAGCGGCACGACCGTGCGCTGCGGTACCCGTGGAAGTGGGTGCGCGACCACGGCGAGGACGCGGCGTCGCGCGACCCGGTGACCGGCCAGCGGCTGGTCGACACGTTCGCCATCCCGGCCGACCTGACCGCCCACCGCGCCACGGCGTCGCCGTCCGGCGTCCTGGTCGAATGGGGCGACGGGGCGCCGCCGACCGAGCTGTCGGCCGAGCTGCTGGCCGATGTCGCCGGGCTCATCGTCGCTCCGTCGAAGCAACTGTGGGGCGCCGGGACGCGGCCCGATCCGCTTCCCGTCCTCGACCACGGCGAGGTCGTCGGTTCCGACGTCGGCGTGCTCGCCTGGCTCGAAGCGGTCGAGCGGCTCGGGTTCGGGCTGGTGCGCGGGATGCCGCCGACGCGCGACGCGGCGATCGAGCTGGCGTCGCGTGTCGCCGCCCCGCGGCACACGATCTTCGGCGATGTCTGGGCGCTCTCGCCGGACGTCACCGACCACGCCGACTCGGCCTACGGGCGGCACTTCCTCGAACCGCACACCGACGGCGCCTACTCCCACGACGCGCCCGGTCTCCAGTTGTTCGCCTGCCTCGAGCGGGGAGGAGTCGGGGGCGAGAGCGTCCTCGTCGACGGTTTCGCCGCCACCGAGCGGCTGCGCGCGGAGGCGCCGGAGCGCTACGACGTGCTCACCCGGGTGGCGGTGCCGGGTCGTTATGTCGAACCGGGCGTCGACCTTCGGGCGACCCGTCCGACGATCGGCCTCGACGGGGCGGGCGCCGTCCGGCAGATCACGATGAACAACTACGACCGCGCCGCGTTCCTCCTGCCGCCCGACGAGATGACGGCGTGGTACGACGCGTACGCGCACCTTCACCGGCTCGTCACCGACCGGGCGCACTGGTTGCTGCTCCGGCTGGAGCCCGGCGACGTCGTGCTGTTCGACAACTGGCGAACGCTCCACGGCCGCATGGGCTACACCGGACCGCGCGTGTTCGTCGGCTGCTACCACAACCGCGAGGACTTCGAGAGCCGACTGCGCGTGCTCCGCCGTTGACGTCGTCGGGCGGCGATCAGCTCGCGGCGGCCACCGGCTCGGCCAGCCAGCCGCCGACCACGTCGAGGAACCGTTCCGGCACTTCGAGCTGCGGGACGTGCCCGACGCCCTCCAGCACCTCGAGGTGCCAGTCGGGCCGTTGTCTCGCCAGCCACCGGGCCGACGAGACGTCGACCAGCCGGTCGCGGTCGCCGTGGACGACGAGCGCCCGCGCGGCGATCGACTTCACGCGGCGGGCGAAGGTGCGGCCGCGGGCCACCGCGGTGAAGATCGAGCGCGCCGCGTCGACGAAGGCGTCGCCGGCCCACGGCATCGACGCCCGCCTCCTGGCCATCGCGATCAGCGCGTCGCGGTCTGCGCGTCGAACGCGCGAGGGGTCGACGCACAGGAACTCGAGCACCGCGTCGACGAACGCCCCCGGATCCTCGGTCGCCGCCTCGTACTCGCCCCGTGCCACCCGCGGCCCGACGCCCGGCACGAGCGGGAGCGCGATGCGGCGCAGCATGCCCGTGTCGAACCGCGGGCGCACGACGGGCAACGCCGGGTCGACCAGCACCAGCCGGTCGACCAGTTCGGGGGCGGCCCGGGCGACGAACATCGAGATCAGCCCGCCCATCGAGTTGCCGACCAGGATCGCCGGGCCGCCGGCGAGCGCGCGCAGGTAGGCGATCACCAGATCGCGCTGCGCGACGACGCCGCACGACCGGCCCTCGGGCGGCGTGTACCCGAACCCGATCAGGTCGATCGCCCGCACCGCGCCGAACTCGGTGAGCGGCCCGCCGACCGCCGACCAGTTGACGTGGGAGCCGCCGAGTCCGTGCACGAGCAGGATCGGTTGCCCGTGCCCGCCGTGGTCGACGACGTTCACCGGCCCGTCGAGATCGATCGTCGTCGATGTCCGCACCGCGGCCCAGACTATGGCCCCGGCGTGCGCCGAACCGCGCCAGAGAGCCTCTTTGCCCTGGTCACGACGTTGCGTGGCGCTCACGCCACGGCGGGTCACCTGCGGCGGGTCCCCAGCGGCGGGTCGCCGGCGCCGGCGGGTCGATGGCGGTCAGTGGCGGTGTTGGGACGGGACGCCGAGCCGTTCGATCGTGTCCGTCTCGTAGTCGAACTGGATCAACACGACCGGCACGTCGCCGACCACCCACGAGTCGTGGCCGGGCTCGATGTAGACCGCCTGCGGGGCGGTGAAGTCGAACGTGCAGCCGTCGGGGTACTCGCCGGCCAGCCGCCCCCTGGCGATGAACCCGACGTGGGCGTGCATGCAGTACTCGGTGCCGACGTGGGGCTTGACGTGCTCGGACCACCGGCCGCCGACGCCGTAGACGAGGCGCTTGATCCGCGTCTCGCCGGCGGCCATCACGTCGATCTCCATCCCCGCGAACTGCTGGTGCTCGGCGCCGTCGATCGGCTGCCGAAGTGGGTCGTCGCTCATGGGTAGACGGTAGCGCGATCCTGACGGGCCGTGGTCCGGCGGAAGCGGTGGACGGCGACGACTCCCCACACCGACTCGAGGCCGGCGGCGGGGATGGTCATGGCTCGCTCAGCCCGGCCAGCGACTCGATGATCGAGAGCGCCGCGGGGTCGGGCGCCGTGATCTCCACGGTGACCCCCTGCCCGGTCTGCTCGGTGGTGATCGACAAGAACGCGCAGCACGCCGCCTCGCGGGCGGCCAGGTCGCGGACGCGCCCGCCGAGCTCGGGTCCGAAGGTCAGCACGGCGCCGCCCGCGACCCGTTCGACGCCGCGCGCCAAGGCGACGAGCTCGGTCCACTCCGCGGCTTGCGCCTCGGCGTCGACGGCGGAGAGCGTGCACGCGACCGGGATGAGCTTTCGATCCATGTGCTCAGGGTACGACGCGGCGCACGGGTCGCGGGCCGGTCCGGCCGGGTGATCGTCGTGGCTCCCGCCGAGCTGCGACCATGAGCCGATGAGCTTGCTGCCCGCGCTCGACGGCCTCCACGGCGATCACGCCGGCGCAGTGGTCGTCGACGGCGTCGAGTCGTCCTGGGCCGCGCTGGCCGCACGAGCCGACGCGCTCGCCGCCGAGATCGGTGGCGCGCACGCGCTGGCCGTGCCGGGAACGCCGACCCTCGACACGATCGTCGCCGTCGTCGCCGGGCTGCGCGCCGCGGTGCCGGTGGTTCCGGTTCCCGCCGACGCCGGTCCGCTGGAGCGGGCGCACATCGTCGGCGACTCCGGGGCCGACGTCGTCGTCGGCGACCCCGACTGGCCCGAGGTCGACCTCCCCCGCGCGGCGATCCCGTCGTCGGCGCGCGGATCGGCCGGTCACACGGCGCGCCGGGGCAGCGCCGACGCGGCGCCGGCGCTGATCATGTACACCTCCGGCACGACGGGTCTGCCGAAGGGGGCGGTGATCTCGCGGGCGGCGATCGCCGCCGATCTCGACGGGCTCGCCGACGCCTGGGCCTGGACGCCTGACGACACGCTCGTGCACGGGCTGCCGCTGTTCCACGTGCACGGGTTGGTGCTCGGCGTGCTCGGCCCCCTTCGGGTCGGCGCTCGGTTGCGGCACACCGGCCGCCCGACGCCCGAGGCCTACGCCGCGGCCGGCGGCTCGTTGTACTTCGGCGTGCCGACCGTGTGGTCGCGCGTCGCCGGCAGCCCCGAGCACGCGCGGGCCCTGGCGTCGGCCCGCCTGCTCGTCTCGGGCAGCGCGGCGCTCCCGCCACCGGTGTTCGATCGGCTGCGCGCGCTGTCGGGTCAAGCCCCGGTCGAGCGGTATGGGATGACCGAGACGCTGATCACGCTGAGCACGCGCTCCGATGGAGAGCGCCGACCGGGGCACGTCGGGGTTCCGATCGCCGGCGTCGAGACCCGGTTGCGGTCGGACGAGGGCGAGCCCGTCGAACGCGACGGTCGGACGATCGGCGGGCTGGAGGTTCGCGGGCCGACGTTGTTCGACGGGTACCTCGGCCTGCCGGCCCGCACCGCCGAGTCGATGACCGCCGACGGATGGTTCGTCACCGGCGACGCCGTGACGATCGGGCCCGACGGCTTCCACCGGATCGTCGGCCGCGCGTCGATCGACATCATCAAGACCGGTGGGTTCAAGGTCGGGGCGGGCGAGGTCGAGACGGCGCTGCTCGCCCACCCCGCGGTCGCCGAGGCGGCGGTCGTCGGCGTGCCCGACGACGACCTCGGCGAGCGCATCGTCGCGTACGTCGTCGGCGCCGCCGCCGACCCCGCCGAGCTGATCGCGCACGTCGCCGGGCTGTTGTCGGCGCACAAGCGCCCGCGCGAGGTGCGCGTCGTCGACGGCCTGCCGCGCAACGCGATGGGCAAGGTCCAGAAGCGGCAGCTGCGCTGAGCGGTGGGCCGCCGCCCGCCCCGTCATCCTCCCCCGAGTGTCACACCGTCGTCGTACATTTGTTCGTACCGACTCCCTCCTGCTCACGACGAACGATCAGGAGTTGGAAATGAACAGCAGCACGCAGGCGCCGGCCGTGTCCGAACCGAGTTCCCCGGCGAGTGTTCCGGCGAGCGTTCCGGCGATCGGCCCGACCGATGGACGTCGATGACCCGCCCCCAGGGGGGTTCGGCCCGCTTCCCCCTGCCGGCATCCGCATCGAGCGGGACGAGCTCGTCGTCGTCGTGGACGCGATTCGCGCCCTGATCGACGGGAGTTCCCCCGACGAACCGAACCGGGCACACATCCTGACGATCGCCTTCATCATCGCGGAGGCCGTCGAGCGAGCCGGGTGACACGGCGACGGCGTGGGCCGCGACGTCAGCGGTCGATGTGGGCGAAGAACTCGGCGAGGCCGTCGGTGTCGAGCCGCGCGGTCAGCCGCCCGTCGGCGTCGTGGCCGAGGTCGAGGGCCGGGCAGAAGAAGTCGTCGTCGCCGACCCAGAAGTGCGGTGACCCGCTGACGCCGCGGCGCAGGCCGTCGTCGTAGTCGGCCATGACGGCCGCATGGTCGTCAGGGCCGGCGGCGGGGAGCCGGTGGTCGGCGGCGATCTCGGCGAGCACGTCGGGGTCGCCGACGTTCCGCCCGTGCTCGAACAGCGCGGCGCGCAGCGCCAGGCTGACCGCCAGCCCGGTGGCCGGGTCCACCCGGTACGCCCGCGCCGCCACCTCCAGCGCCGGGACCGTGCCACCCGGCCAGCGGTCGACGCGCAATCCCGAGAAGTCGTCGACGCCGAGTTGCTCGGTCAGCGCGCGGGCCTTCTTCTCGACCGACTCGAAGTCGAGCCCTGCGCCGTTGACCCATTCGAGCGGCCACGCCCGCACGCAGACCACAGCGGGGCGCCCCATCTCGGCGACGTGGCCCACGACCCGCTTCAACCCGACGTGGGTGAACGGGCAGGTGACGTCGGCGAAGACCTCGACGACCGTCATGGTCGACCGCGCGAGGTGGTCCGTAGAGGCGGGGTGGGCACGGCACGAGTATCGCGCCGCACGTGGGTCACCGCCCGATCGTCGACGCCGGATCGCAAACGTCGGATCGCAAACGTCGGATCGCAAACGTCGGACCGCTAACGCCGGATCGCTAACGCCGGATCGCTAACGCCGGATCGCTAACGTCGGATCGATGGACGACGTGGCAGGCCACCTCGCGGCGATCCGGCGCGACGGCTACACGATCGTGCGCGACGTGTTCGACGGCGAGCGGGCCGGGGCGCTCGTCGCCCGCCTCGACGCGCTCGAGGCGGAGCTGGCGATCGAACCGGCGGCCAACAGCTTCGAGGGCGAATCGACGCTGCGGATCTACAACCTGTTGGCCCACGGGCCGTTGTTCGAGGCGATCGCCGTCGACCCCGCCGTCCTGCCGATCGTCGAGGGCGTGCTCGACGGGGAGTGTCTCGTCTCGACGATCACGTCGGTGGTGATCGGGCCGGGCGAGATCGCCCAGCCGATCCACGCCGACGACCAGATGATGCCGCTGCCCAAACCGCATGTCGCGACCGTGTGCAACACGATGTGGGCGCTCACCGACTTCACCGAGGCCAGCGGCGCGACCCGGGTGATCCCGGGAAGCCACACCGCCGACCACTCACCCGAGTTCGGGGCCCCGTTCGACTCGGTCCCGGCCGAGATGCCGGCCGGCAGCGTGCTGGTGTGGCACGGCTCGCTGTGGCACGGCGGGGGAGCGAACACCACCGACCGGCGGCGGTACGGCATCGCCATGAACTACTGCGCCGGGTGGGTGCGCCAGCAGGAGAACCAACAGCTCGGCCTCCCGCTCGACACGATCCGGCGGTTCGCGCCCCGGCTCCAGCAGCTCTGCGGGTTCGGCATCTATCGCGGCCTGATCGGCCACATCGACAAGCAGACCCCGGCGGCCCGGCTGCTCGGCGGGTCGGTCGACCACATGCTCTGGGACGACGCCCACGCCTGACCGGCGACCGCCCGCCGAGCCGCCGCGGTCGGCCGACGGCGTGCTCTGGGACGACGCCCACGGCTGACCGGCGACCGCCGGCCGAGCCGCCGCGGTCGGCCGACGGCGTGCTGTGGGACGACGTCCACCGCGCGCCGGCGACCGCCGGATGAGCCGCCGCGGTCAGCCGACCGCTACTGCCACAGCTTGTTGTTCCCGGTGCCGCCGTCGAGGATGTCGGTCCCCGCGCCGCCGCGGAGTTGGTCGTCGTCGGCGTCGCCGTGGAGCTCGTCGTCGCCGCCACGGCCCCACAGCTTGTCGTCGCCGTCGCCGCCCTCGATGAAGTCGGCGGCCGAGCCGCCCCACAGCATGTCGTCGCCGGCGTCGCCGTGGATGGTCGCCGGCAGGTCGATCGACGGGTGCACGTTGCCGTGATCGTCGCCCTCGCAGAGCCACAGCTCGACCGCCGTGATCCCGGCGGCGACGAAGCGGCGATGCTTCGGGTCGACGAAGTCGGCGAACACGTCGATCTCGTCGTCGACCGTCTTGACGTCGACATGGTCGTCGCCGGCCGTGCCGACGACCTGGAGCACCCCGCCGTTGACCCCGACGCCGCTCACCACCGCCAGGGTCGAATCGGTCGTGGCGCCGGAGTCGTCGTCGATGAGCGTCACCGTGACGGTGAACACGCCGCCGGCGGCGTAGGCGTGCCCGGCGGTGAAGCTGCCGCTGCCCGCCCCCTGGACGATCACGGCCGCGTCGGAGCTTCCGTCGCCCCAGTCGACCATCGCCGTGTGCGTGTCGAGCGTGCCGACGTCGGTGAACGTTCCGCTCACCGTCACCGGCTCGCCCTCCTCGGCCTTGTCGTCGAACGTGGCATCGCTGGCGATCGAGGTGATCACCGGCGCGACGTTCTTGACGACGGTCTGGACCGTGTCGCCGTCGCTCCCCGTGTCGTCGTCGGTGGCGGTGGCGGTGATCGTGTAGACGTCCTGCGGCGTCGTGGTCGGGTCGTCGTCGAGGTACTGGTGCGTGGCGGTGAACGTCGCCGAGCCGGCCGCCTGGGTCACGGTCGCCGCGTCGGAGCTCCCGTCGCCCCAGTCGATGGCGACCGAGTGGTCGTCGAGCGTCCCGACATCGGTGATCGCCCCGTCGACGGTGACCGTGCCGTCCTCGTCGATCGTCGGGGTGACCGCCAGCAACGTGATCACCGGCGCCACGTTGGCCACATCGACCGTCGTGCCGCCCGGTCCGCTCCCGCCGTCGTCGTCCTCCAACGTCAGCCCGATCGAGTACGAGTCGGCGTCGGTCGCCGACGGGTTGTCGTCGAGGTACTGATGGTCGATCGAGAAGCCGGTCGTGCCGGCCGCGAGGTTGACGACCTGCGCGTTGCCGGGCGACAGCGGGTCCCCCCAGTCGATCGTCAGGGTGAACGTGTCGGGCGTGCCCGGGTCGGCGATCGTGCCGGTCAACGTCGTCGTGCCGTCCTCGTCGGCCGCGGTCGCCGCGACGTCGGAGAGGGCGGGCGCGACGTTGTCGATCGTCACGGTGGCGGTGGCGTCGGCGGTCGCCGTGCCGTCGCTGACCCGGACCTTCACGACCTGGCTGTCCGGCCCGTCCCGGCCGGCCGCCGAGAACGTCGGCGCGACCCCGGTCGCGTCGTCGAACATTCCGTCGTCGTCGAGATCCCACGCGTACGTCAGCGTGTCGGGGTCGGGGTCGGAGCTGAGGGCCGCGCTGAGGCCGACGCTGCCGCCCTCGTCGACGCTGTACGGGCCGCCGGCGTGCGCGGTCGGCGGCGTGTTGGTCACCCCGTGGTGAACGACCAGTTGGACCGCGTCGATGTCGATCGTGTTGCTGCCCGGGTCGCCGCCTCCGATCGTGATGATCGGCTGGGTGATCCGCACCTGGACGCTGCCGGCGCTGCCATCGAAGTCGCTCGGGCTCAGGGTCTGCCCCCAGGTGTCGTTCGGGCCGCCGACGGTCATCGGGCTCGTGCCGTTGCAGTTGTTCGGTCCGTCGTTGGCCGGGAGCGTCTTCTGCGATCCGCCGAGCGCGACGCCGCCCTGGTACAGCTCGATGTTGTGCGCGCCGACCGTCTCGTAGTCGACGACCACCTCGACCCCGTTGATCACGTCGCCGCCGGGGATGGCGAGGTTCGGGAAGCTGAACTGCGCCCAACTGCCGCCCGGCTGGCTGCCCGCCCCGACGCAGAGCGGGTCGGGCGGGCCGAGCACCTGCCCGCTCGGCGGCGCCGGAACCCAGGTGCCGCCGCCGGACGCGGTCCAACCGGTGGCCCATGCCGACGACGTCGCCGCCTCGACCGGGGACGCGTCGATGCCGACCGCCCCGACGACCGACAGCGCCAACGCCGCCGTCGCACCGATCCTGCGTGTGATCCCTCGCTTCATCGCGGCCTCCCGGATGCTCGTGACAGATGGGCGAGATTACAGCGGACGCGGAACGCGTGCGCCCGGTTCTGGCGCCCGTCAGGCCGAGGCGGCTGTGCCGACGTCACCCGCCGGCGAACGCGCTCGGGAAGCGGGCGAGGAAGGCGATCGCCAACCGCAGCTCGCGCTTGTCGACGCACTCGCCGATCTTGTGGGTGTTCTGCTCGATCCCGGGGCCGAACCCGAACATCGCCGGGTGCTTGAACGCGCCGGCGTCGACCCACGCCTTCCCGGCGGGGACGTCGATCGAGGTGTCGTCGGCGGGGATCGGGAAGCCGACGCCGTCGGTGGAGAAGATCCAGCGGTCGACGCGCGGCGTGGCCCGCAGGCCGCCGCCCTCGCCCGTCGACGGGCCGACGTTCGGGCCGACGACCGCCGCGTACACGGCTTCGGCGGTCGTGATCGCGGCGTGGTCGGCGGGGGTCGCCCACCCCATGTAGACCTGGGCGTTGCCCGGCCGGTACCCGCGCCATGTCGTGCCCTCGTAGACCGGCACGCGCACGTCGACGGTCAGCCCGGCCTCCCGGGCGGCGGCCACCGCGTCGAGGCCGTCGATGTCGGCCAGCGCCCGCTCGGGCACCTCGCCGACCGTCAGCCGCCGATCGAAGCGGAACGTGAACCGATCGGGGACGGCGCAGTCGCTCGGCGTCTCCAGCCGCGACCACGACGCGGTCCGGGTGCCGTGCCCGAGGAACGGGTCGTCGAGGAACCCGTCGCGGGCGTCGTAGCGGCGGGCCGCCTCGGCGATGATCGCCCCGCCGTGTTCGAGCGGGTTCAACCCCTCCCACGGCATCGACCCGTGGCACGAGCGGCCGCCCACCGTCACCTCGATCTGCATCCGCCCCCGTTGGCCGCGGTAGATGCCGAGGGCGCCCTTGTCGGCGTCCCCCGTGCCCTCGGTGAGGACGACGACGTCGGGGATCACGTCGGGTCGGGCCCCGGGGAGCACCTCGCTCATCACGTACATCGGGCCGGCCCCGTCGTTGTCCTCCTCGCAGGCGGTGGCGTAGGCGCGGACGACAACGCCGTGCAGCGCTCCCTCCGGGGCCAGCTCAAGGGCGATCTTCGTCGCCAGCACCTGCGACACCACGCCGCTCAGCTGGTCGGCCGAGCCGCGCCCGAAGATCAGGTTGTCCCACTCGTCGTCGGGCGGGAGGTAGCCGAGCTCGACGCGCAGCGCGTCGCGTTCGACGGCGCCGATGTCGACGAGCCCGTCGTAGGCGTCGATCCCGACGAGCTTGTCCCGCCACGCGGAGCGTAGCGCCTGCACCGTGTCGGTGTGGCCGTCGAAGTAGACCACGCGCTTGTGGTCCGGGAAGACCCCGTCCTCCGGATCGCTGACCGTCCACACCAGGTTGCCATAGTCGTCGAACCAGACGTCCTCGGGGTGGCGCACCGCGCCGATGTCGAGGATCGTCTGGCGCAGGAACTCCAGCCGCGGGCCCTCGTGGTTGCTCAGGCCGCACGCCGGGTCGCCGCCCTCGTCGACCGGGCGGTCGACGTAGTCGGCGGGGATGCGGATGCACTCGCGCAGGATGTCGCGGGCCAGCGGGAGATAGAACTCGCTCAGTTCGGCGACCCGCAGGTCGAGGTCGGCGCCGCGCTGCGCCCCGAGCGTGATGTCGTCGAGTTCGGTCATGAGACGCCTTCCTGTTCGAGCGATGCCAGCGCGGCTGCGACATCGGGGACCTTCGCCCCGGCGAGCAGCGCCATCACCACGTACATCTTCCAGTTCGCCTCGCGGGCGACGTTCACCTTGTGCTGCTCCATGACTCCGGGGCTGACCTCCGCGCCGATGTCGGCGGGAAGGCAGTGCATGTACAGCGCGTCGCCGCCGGCGGTCAGCCGCATCCGCCGCTCGTCGCAGATCCAGCCGCGGTGCTCGGCGTTCCGTTCGAGCGCCCGCTGCTCGATCCCCGCGAGCTCGGCGGTGTCCCCGGCGGCGTTCGCCCCCACGCGCTCGAGCATCAGGTCGTGCGCGCCCCAGCTCTTCGGGTAGACGACGTCGGCGCCGGCGAACGCCTCGTCCATGTCGTCGACGACGCGGAACGAGCCGGCGCCCTCCGCGTTGGCCGCGGCCGCCGCCACCGTCTCGGCGGTGAGGTCGTAGCCCGGCGGGTGGGCCAGCGTGACGTGTGCGCCGTACCGGGTGAGCAGCGTGACCAGCCCCTGGGGAACCGACAGCGGCTTGGCGTACGAGGGCGAGTAGGCCCAGCTCACGGTGATCTTCCGGTCGGCGAGGTCGCCGAGGTTGTCCTCGAGCCACAGCAGGTCGGCGAGCGATTGCGTCGGGTGGTCGACGTCGCACTGCAGGTTGACGATCGGCACCTGGCGCGGGTCGGCGGTGGCGGCGAGGTAGCGGTCGATGCCGGCCTTGACGTCGCGGATGAACGTGTTCCCCTCGCCGAGGATGAGGTCGTGCCGGACGCCCATCGCGTGGGCGTTCATCCCCAGCATCGCCCCGGTCTCGACCGCGGTCTCGCCGTGGGACACCTGCGTCGAGGACCCGTCGACGATCACCGGCTGCATCCCCAGCCGGGCCGCGGCGCCGGCCCACGCGCTCTTCGTGCGCGTCGACTGGTCGAAGAACACCGCCCACGCCAGCTCGTGCGGGCACAGCGGCGTGCGCACCCCGCTCCGATCGAGCCGAGCCATGGCGCGGGCGAGGGCGCGGACCGCGTCGAGGTCGGCGACCGACCACTCCTGGGTCGTCAACAGGCTCCGGCCGAGCAGGGCGTCGAGGTCATGCCGGGCCAGCTCGGGTGGTGAGACGGGGGCGACCGAGCTCATCGTGTCCTCCTCACGTGGGTTCCGGCGCGGCCGTCGACCGCCTCGACCAGGTCCTCGGGCAGGCAAACGATCACCTCGCCGTCGATCTGCTCCAGGTAGTCGACCGCGGCCTCCATCTTCGGCGCCATGCTGCCCTCGGCGAACTGCCCGGCGGCGTGCAACGCCCGGACCTCGGCGCCGGTCAGCTCGGGCCGCGGGATCGGCGTGGCGGAGTAGAACTCCTCGTACACGTAGTCGACGCTCGTGGTGATCACGAACCGCGGGGCGCCGAGTCGCACCGCCAGCAACATGCTCACCCGGTCCTTGTCGATCACCGCCTCGTGGCCGACGATCGCGCCGTCGGCGCATCGGCTGACGGGGATGCCGCCTCCTCCGCAGCAGATGACGGTGATGCCCAGGTCGCAGAGCTGCTCGATCGTCGAGAGCTGGACGATCCGGCGGGGGATCGGCGACGGCACGACCCGGCGCACCCCGCGCTTGGGATCGTCCACCATCCTCCACCCGTGCTCGCAGGCCAGGGCGCGGGCCTCGTCGCGCCCGTAGAAGCGGCCGATCGGCTTGTTCGGGTGGTCGAAGGCCGGGTCGTCGGGGTCGACCTCGACCTCGGTGACGATCGTGACCACGTGACCGTCGTGGCCGCGCCGGCGCAGTTCCGCGCGTAGCGCCCGTTCGATCATGTAGCCCATCGCGCCCTGGCTGTCGGCGACGAGCGAGTCGAGCGGCACCTCGGGGAGCGTCTCGCGGGCGAGCTCGGAGCGGAGCTGCATGAACCCGACCTGCGGGCCGTTGCCATGCGTGAGGACGAGGTGCTCGCCGCGTTCGAGGAGATCGGCGACCGGCCGCATGGCGGCGCGCGTCACGGCGAACTGGTTGGCGACCGTCGGCGGGAGATCCGGCGACAGCAGGGAGTGCCCGCCGATCGCCACGACCGTCGGACCACTTGGCTCGCTCATACGTCGCTTCGATGCTGCGCCGTCCGGTCACCGGCTGGGCAGGGCACTCGGTCACATCCGGCGCCTGGTGCGGTGGGGTGAGCGCTCGGTAGTGTCGGGCGCATGGGCCTGCTGAATGCTCGCAACCTGCGCAAGGCGAAGGCGCTGCTCGAACAGAATCGCCACAAGGTCGGCGACATGGTCGGCAAGGCGACCGAGCAGGTCGACAAGGTCAGCAAGGGCAAGACGGCCGGCGTCAGCGCCAAGGTCGGCGAGGCGGCGCGCAAGTACTCCGCGGGCGCGGCCACCCACCACGGCGCGCATCCCGACGCCGTCGATGCGTCCGTGGTCGAACAGCCCGCTCCCGCCGCCGACGCCCCGCTCGACGACGCCGAGCTCCAGCGGCGCCAGGCCGAGGCCAACATCGCCGCGGCGAACGCGCTCAAGTCGGCGGCCGACGCCGCGGCGAGCATCTTCAACCGCGCGGCCGCGGACCCCGCGCCCGGGGCGTCCGCCGGCCCGGGCGAGGGCGCCGAGCCGCCGACCGGCGACTGACGTCGAGGGCCGGATGGCCCTACCGCCCGAATCGATTCGGGAATACGTTGCGCGTGATTGCCCGCTCTGACCGCCATGAAGGAGCCTCGGATGTCCGCTCACACGTCAACCGCTTCACGACAGCGATCGAGGCGCCGGGTCTTCGGCGCCGTAGCGCTCGCGCTGGCCGCCACATCGATCGGGGGCGTCGCCGGGTCCGGCGTACAACCGGTCGTGCAGGCGGGAGGCGCACCGCCGCCCGGTGCCGGGTTGTCGACCGGGGTCGTGTCGGTCGACGGGGCGCGCTACGCGGACACGCGCCTCGGTGGTGCGACGTTCGACGGCCTGTTCCAGGGCGCCGGCGCCCGTGCTGCGGCGTCGACGTACGAGGTCGACATCGCCGGGCGCGGCGCCGTGCCCGAGAGCGCGATCGGCGCGGTCATCAACGTCACCGCCGTCGATCCCGCGGCACCCGGCTTCTTCACGGTGTACGACTGCAAACCGTCGATGCCGAACGCGTCGGCGCTGAACTACACGACGGGCGTCAACGTCGCCAACGAGGTCGTGGCCGGAGTGTCCGACACCGGAACGGTCTGCGTGTACACCTCGGCGGCGAGCGACCTGCTGGTCGACGTCGTCGGCTACGTCCTCTACGAGAACAGCGTCAAGCTGCTCGACCCGGCCCGCATCGCGGAGAGCCGGGTCGGGGCGACGACGGTCGACGGCAAGTTCCAGGGCTTCGGCCGCACCGCCGCCGGCGGAACCGAGACGATCCGGGTCGCCGGCCGCGCCGGCGTCCCGATGGACGTGTCGGCCGCGATCTTGAACGTGGCCGCCGTCGACCCGGACAGCGACTCGTTCATCACGGTCCACGCGTGCCTGCCCACGCCGCCCGCGGCGTCGTCGCTCAACCACACCGACGGCGTCAACCGGGCCAACGAACTGATCACCCCGCTCGACGCGCTGGGCAACGTCTGCGTGTACACCGCGCAGGACGTCGACCTGATCGTCGATGTCGTCGGGTACGTCGAGCCGATGTCCGATCTCGTCAGCCTCGACGGCGCCCGCTATGTGGAGACCCGCCCCGGTGCGACGACGTTCGACGGACTGAACCAAGGCATGGGCAAGCTCGCCGCCGGATCGACGACGATGGTGCAGATCGCCGATCGTGGCGCCGTCCCGGCCGCGGCCTCCGCCGCGGTCATCAACGTGGCCGCCGTCGACCCCGACTCCAACGGGTTCTTCACCGTCGATGCCTGCAACACCCCGCGACCGAACGCGTCGTCGCTGAACTACACGACGGGCGTCAACGGCGCCAACGAGATCATCGTGCCGCTTAGCGCCGACGGCAAGGTCTGCGTCTACACCCAGAAGAGCACGCACCTGATCGTCGACGTGGTCGGCTATCAGGACCTGGTCACCCTGCAACTCCTCGCCTTCAACGACTTCCACGGACACATGCTCTCGCCCGATTTCGGCCGGCGCGTGGACGGCGAGCTGGCCGGCGGCGCCGAGAACCTCGCCACTCAGCTCAACGATCTGCGGGTCAACAAGGCCCACAGCCTGACCGTCGCGGCCGGTGATCTGATCGGCGGCTCGCCGGCGTTCTCCGGTCTGTTCCACGACGAGCCGGCCGTCGAGTCGATGAACGCGATGGAGCTCGACGTCTCCGGCGTCGGGAACCACGAGTTCGACGAGGGGATCACCGAACTGCTGCGGATGCAGGACGGTGGTTGCCACCCGGTCGACGGCTGCTACTTCCCAGGCGACCCGTTCGCCGGCGCCGACTTCCAGTGGTTGGCGGCGAACGTCGTCAAGACCATCGATGACACCACCCCGCTGCCGCCCTACGAGATCAAGGACGTCGGCGGCATCGACGTCGCCTTCATCGGCATGACGCTCGAGGGGACCGACGAGTTGGTCGCCGCAGCCGGCATCGCGGGCTACGAGTTCAAGGACGAGGCGGACACCGCCAACGCCCTCGTGCCCGAGCTCCAAGGGATGGGCGTCGAGGCGATCATCGTGCTGCTGCACGAGGGCGCATCGCAGACGCCGCCGCCGGGCGACATCAACGCCTGCAAAGACCTGACCGGGCCGATCTTGGCGATCAACGACGCGCTCGATCCGGCGATCGACGCAATGGTCACCGGGCACACCCACCTGCCGTACAACTGCCGCCTGGCCGATTCAGCGGGCGACGACCGCATCGTCACGAGTGCGTATTCGTTCGGGCGTGTGGTCTCCGACCTCTCGCTCCCGCTCGATCGGCGTACGGGCGACGTGATCCGCGAGGCGAGCTGGGCGATGAACCACGCCGTGCTCGACGACCTCGCCGACGATCCCGACCAGACGGCGATCATCGACAAGTGGCAGCCGCTGTACGACGTGCTCGCGCTCGACAAGATCGGCGAGACAACCGCCGCGATCGAACGCGGTGGCACGCCGCCCGGTGATGATCGCGGCGTCGAGTCGGCGGCGGGCAACCTCGTCGCCGACGCCCAGTTGTGGGCGACCTCGGTGTTTGCGCCCAACGGCGCGGAGATCGCGTTCATGAACCCGGGTGGCGTGCGTTCCGACCTGCCGGCCGGAGACATCACGTTCGGCGACGCGTTCGGTTTCCAGCCGTTCGGCAACACCCTGTTCACGATGCCGATGACCGGCGCCGAGATCGAGATGGTGCTCGAAGAGCAATGCAAGACCGGGGGGAGTCGCCCGTTCTTGCACCTCGGCGTGTCGGATGGCTTCACGTACGATCTCGCCACGACGATCGTTGGCGGTGACTGCACCTCGATCACCGTGAGCGACATGAAGCTGGGCGGCGTCGCCATCGTTCCGGGTACGACCTACATGGTCACTGTGAACGGCTTCCTGGCCGACGGGGGCGACGGCTTCGACACCTTCGGCACGATCGATCCGTTCTCGCGGATCGACGGCGGCATCGACCTCGATGGGCTCATCGAGTACTTCAAGGCGAACAGCCCCGTCGCCCCGCCGAGCACCGATCGGGTTACCGAGCTCTGAGCCGGCATCAACGAGCAGAGCCCGGGCACGCGGCCCGGGCTCTGCGGTCAGACCCGGGCGAACCCGGGTCGGCGGATGATTTGGATCAGCCGCTCAGGGGCAGTCCGCCCGCGCTCCGAACGGCCCGAGCGGGTTCACCGCGCGGGTCGTGGCCGGACCGGCCGGGTTCTGGTCGACCATCCGGCAATCGAAGTACGGCGCGATCGGCCCGGCCTGCGCCGCGATGTAGTCCCCGATGGCCGTCGTCAGCAGGCCGAGCGAGGTGAACGACGGATCGTTCAGCGCCGCGTAGCCGTCTCCGCCCGTCGACACGAAGTTGTTCGTCGCCAGCTTGAACGTCTGCGACGCGTCGTTGAGGATCGCCGTGCCGTTGTCGAGTTTCATCGACAGGATGCGCGAACCGGCCGGCAGGCTCGAGTCGTAGATCACCTGGAAGCCGGCCACCTGCGGGAAGGCGCCGGCCGGGATCGAGCTGATCCCATGCTCGATCGCCGCGTGCAACGTCGCTCCGGTGACGTTCTGGGTGGTGACCAGGTTGCCGAAGTTGTGGAGCGAGAACAGGTCGCCGACGACGATGTCATCGGGGAACACGAGGTCGCGGTCGACTCCGGGATCGGACGCGGCGTAGTTCGACGGGCTGAGCGTGCTCCGGATGCCGCCGGAGTTCGTCAGCGCGATGTTCGCGTTCGGCGCGCTGGCGAGCATCGCGTCGGCGAACAGGTTGCCGAGCTCGGCCTCACCGCGTCGCTCGTACGCGCTGGAACCCCGGTTCCAGAAGCCCCCGGACTGACCGATGACGATGTCGAACTGGGCGCCGAGGCCGTCGAAGAACGGCTGGACCAGTGCCTGGATGTCCGGATCGGCGGGCCCGGCCGGGTCGATCGGGACTGCGACGGCGCTCGTGCCGACGATCTTGCCGCTGCCCGGTTTGACGGTCAGCGTGATGCGGTTGTACGACGCGCCGCCGGACCGCGCCTCGGCCACGATCGCGCCGTTGATGTTGCCGATGAACTCGACGTTGGTGTGGTCGCCGAGCACGGCGTGGAAGCCCTGGAGCTCGTTCGCCAGGTCGATCAGCTCACCGCTCGGGTTGCCCGCGCCGTCGATGGTCCGCACGCCCTCGTGGCCGATCGCCACGAAGATGTCGGCGCCCTCGGACTTCGCCTGAGCGCGAGCGGCCATCAAGGCCTCGGCTTGGTCGGTGACCTCGATCGTGCCGAAGTTGCCCGGGAAGACGAGGTCGGGGGCGTCCTCGTTGGTGAAGCCGATCACCGCCACCTTGATCTGCGGCTTGAACGTGAAGATGACATACGGCGCGACGCCGGTCACGTTGTCGTCGACGTTGGCCAGGTTCGAGCTGATGTACGGGTAGTCGGCGAGGTCGATCTTCTCCTGGAGGTTGGAGATGCCGCCGTCGAAGTTGTGGTTGCCGAGCCCCGCGGCGTCGGTGCCGAACGCGTTCTGCACGAGGATCGCCGGGATGTCGTCGTTGAGGCTGGAGACCGGCTCGGTCCCCCCGAAGTCGTCACCACCGGTGAGGAGCAGCGTGTTCGGATTGTTGGCTTCCTCCTGGTTGATCAGGTAGCCGAACTGCGGCGCCGTGCTGATCGAGCCGTGCCAGTCGGAGTACTGGATCAGCTGGATGTCGATCGTCTTGCCGTTGGCGTTCGGTCCGTTTGCGCCCACCGCGCCCGGGCCGGCGAAGATCGCCCCCGACAGCGCGAGCGTCAGCGCGCCGGCAATGGCTGCCCACGGCCTTCTACTTCCCAACTTGATCATTCTTGTTCCCCTCACCTGTATCCGAGAGCCGGATGCTCCCACCTCGCCGACACAGTAGACGCGATCTGGACGCCGCGTTTCAGGCCCGGCGCCGACCGGCGGGCGATGTGACCGCTGGCTCGTACTGAGTGAGTGCTCACTCAGTTACCATCGCCGCGATGACCGCCGCCGCGACGACGCCCGCCAAACGCGCCGCCGCGCTCCCACCGGAGGAGCGGCGGGCGGCGATCGTCGAGGCGGTGCTCCCGCTGCTCGCCGAGCACGGTGAGCGGGTCACGACGCGCCAGATCGCCGCGGCCGCGGGCATCGCCGAGGGCACGATCTTCCGGGTCTTCGCCGACAAGGACGAGCTGCTGACGGCGGCGCTCGACGCGGCCCTCGACCAGGAACCGTTGGAGCGGGCGCTCGCCGAGATCGACCGATCGGCGCCCTTCGAGGAGCGGCTGGTCGTGGCGACCGAGATCCTCCAGCGGCGGGTCGCCGACGTCTGGGCCGTCGTCTCCGCGCTCGGGCCGACCGTGCACGACGAGGTGGCCCGCCGCCCGATCACCGACAGCGCGGCGCTCACCGCGATCTTCGAGTCCGAGCACGACCGGTTGCGCGTCGAGCCCGCCGCAGCCGCCCGGATGTTGCGCGCGCTCACGCTGTCGTTGACCCATCCGATGCTGGTCGGCGCCCCGGTGCCGGCCGCCGAGATCGTCACCACGGTCCTCCACGGCATCGGCGCGTCCCCGGGCGAGGGCCGCCGGTCGTGAGCCTGCGCCAGCTGCTCGGCAGCCATCTCCACCCGTACCGCCGCCTGCTCGCGCTCGTCGTCGTGCTGCAGGCGATCCAGACGTTCGCCACGCTCACCCTTCCCAGCCTCAACGCCAGCATCATCGACCAAGGCGTGCTGCGCGGCGACAACGGGTTCATCGTCCGGACCGGCGTGATCATGTTCGGCTTCACGCTCGTGCAGATCACGTTCGCCGCCGGCGCGGTGTGGTTCGGCGCGCAGGTGGCGATGGGCTTCGGGCGCGACATCCGGCGCGACCTGTTCCAGCGCGTCACCGACTTCTCCGCCCGCGAGGTCGGGCACTTCGGGTCGCCGTCGTTGATCACCCGGGTCACCAACGACGTCCAACAGGTGCAGATCCTGGTCGTCACCGCCACGACGATGATGATCAGCGCCCCGCTGATGCTGTCGATCGGCGTCGTGATGGCGCTGCGCGAGGACGTCGGACTGTCGGTCGTGCTGGTCGTCGCCATCCCGGCGGCGGTGCTGATCCTCGGCCAGGTCGTCTACCGCATGATCCCCGCGTTCCAGCAGATGCAGGCGCGCGTCGACCGGGTCAACTCGGTGCTGCGGGAGCAGATCGCCGGGATGCGCGTGATCCGCGCGTTCGCCCGCGAGCCGGAGCAGGCGGCGCGGTTCGCGCGGGCCAACGACGAGCTCACCGCGACCTCGCTCAGCACCGGCCGCCTGATGGCGATCATGTTCCCGACGATCACACTGATCATCAACGGGTCGGTGATCGGCGTGTTGTGGATCGGCGCCGACCAGATCAACGCCGGCCAGATGGAGCTCGGCTCGCTGATCGCCTACATCAGCTACCTCACCCAGATCCTGATCGCGGTCGTGATGGTGACGTTCATGGTCTCGATGATCCCGCGCGCCGCGGTCGCCGCCGAGCGGATCACCGAGGTGCTCGACACCGATCCGTCGGTCCACCCGCCGGGCGACCCGGTGACGGCGGTCCCCGAGCACGGGACGCTCGAGTTCCGCGGGGTCGGGTTCCGCTACCCCGGCGCCGAACACCCGGTGCTGTCCGCCATCTCGTTCCGCGTCGCCGCCGGCGAGACGACGGCGATCATCGGGAGCACGGGTTCGGGCAAGACGACGCTGGTCAACCTCGTGCCCCGGCTGTTCGACGCGACCGACGGAACGGTGCTCGTCGACGCCGTCGACGTGCGCGACCTCGACCCCGACCTCCTCTGGGGCAAGGTCGGCTACGTCCCGCAGAAGCCGTACCTGTTCTCGGGCACGGTGGCCAGCAACCTCCGCTTCGGACGGCCGGACGCCACCGACGTCGAGTTGTGGGAGGCGCTCGAGGTCGCCCAGGCGGCCGACTTCGTCCGGGCGATGCCCGCCGGGCTCGACAGCGAGATCGCCCAGGGGGGCGCCAACGTGTCTGGCGGACAGCGCCAGCGGCTGTCGATCGCCAGGGCGCTCGTCGTCCGGCCCGAGATCTACGTCTTCGACGACTCGTTCTCCGCCCTCGACCTCGCCACCGACGCCCGGCTGCGCGCCGCGCTCGAACCGCGCACCCGCGCCGCCGCCGTGCTCGTCGTCGCCCAACGGGTCTCGACGATCGCCCGCGCCGACCAGATCCTCGTGCTCGAGGACGGCGAGATCATCGGCCGCGGCACCCACGACGAGCTGGTGGCCGACTGCCCGACGTACGCCGAGATCGTCGCGTCGCAACACGGTGAGGGGGCGGTGGCGTGACCGACGAATCCCGCCCACCGCTCGGCGATCCCGACGGCGACCGCAAGCTCGTGGCCACGGCGGGCACCGAGGCCCGCCGGGCCGGCTTCGGTCCGGGGGCCGGCGCCGGGATGCCGACCGATCGCAGCGACAACTTCGGCGAGACCCTGCGGCGGCTCGGCCAGATCCTCGGCGAGGAGACGATCCGCCTCGCAATCGTGCTCGTGCTGACCGTCGGCAGCGTGGCGCTGGTCGTCATCGGGCCGCGGCTGCTCGGCGGGGCGACCGACGTGATCGTCGCCGGCATCACCGGCGGGA
>JBFGCT010000058.1:0-20728 GCA_041581055.1 Ilumatobacteraceae bacterium
AAGACGCTCCGCAAGCCGCTGCCGGAGGACGTCGAGTTCATGCACGCCTCACGCGACGAGATGCAGTCGTTGAAGAAGGCGCTGTACCCGCTGACCCGCAAGCTCGCCGCCCGCCTCGCCCGCAAGCGCAAGCACGGCCGCAAGGGCCCGCTCGACTTCCGCAACACGGTCCGCCACTCGCTGAGCTACGGCGGCGTGCCCCTCGAACCGAAGTTCAAGTACCCCCGACCGGCGAAGCCGGAGCTGATCGTCGTCGCCGACATCAGCGGTTCGGTCGCCGCGTTCGCCCGCTTCACGCTGATGCTCGTATATGCGATCCAGAACCAGTTCTCCAAGGTGCGATCGTTCGTGTTCATCGACGGCATCGACGAGGTGACCGACTACTTCCGGGCGACCGAGGACATCACCGAGGCGATCCACCGCGTCAACACCGAGGCCGACGTCGTGTGGGTCGACGGCCACTCCGACTACGGCCACGCGTTCGAGGTGTTCTGGGACCGCTACGGCAAAGACGTCGGCCCGAAGTCGACCGTGCTGCTGCTCGGCGACGCGCGCAACAACTACCACGCCAGCCAGAGTTGGGTGGTCAAGGAGATGCAGCACAAGGCGCGCCACGTGTACTGGCTCAACCCCGAGCCGCGCAGCTACTGGAACACCGGCGACTCGATCGTCGGCGAGTACGGCACCTACACCGACGGCGTGTACGAGTGCCGCAACCTGCGCCAGCTCGAAGGCTTCGTCGAGAAGCTCGCCTAGCGGATCACCCGACCGCGGCGTTGCGATGCCTCGTCGTCGACCGGCGTCGAGGTCGTCGCGTCGCCCTCGACCGTGCCATCACGTGTCGGGGGGCTCGGTGCGGGGGAGTTGAGGGGCGATCATGTCGTCCGAGATGACGGCGGTGCGGGCGAGCTCGTCGGCCTGGAGTTGGTGGTGGCGGGCCGCGCCGACGTCACCGGTGTGGTGGTGGATGTCGGCGAGCGCGCGGTGGGCGTCGAGGCGGCCCCAGAAGAAGTCGTGGTCCGGGTGGTCGGCGAGCTCGAGGGCCTCGGTGGCGTGGTGCAGGGCGTCGTCGACGTCGCCTCGAGTGAGGTGGATCGGGGCGAGGAGGTTGTGGAGGTCGATCTGGTGGAGGCGCCAGCCGCCGGTCGTGGCGGCCCGCAGGCCGTCGTCGGCTTCTCGGCGGGCGGTATCGGGGTCGTCGTGGTCGTGGTGGAGGCGGGCGGCGATGATATGGCACCAGAGGGTGGTCTCGTAGTGGTTGACGGTGAGCGCCCAGTGCCGGGCGGCGTCGAGGGCGGTGCGGGCGTCGCGCGGTTGGCCGAGCTGCCGGCGGGCTTCGGCGAGGACGATCTGCGAACCCGCGACGTCGTCGACCCAGCCCTGGCGCTGGTGGACGGCGAGGTTGGCGGTGGCCAGGGCGAGCGCCTCACGAGGGCGGCCGGCGCGCAGGAGCAGCGTCTGGAGGTGGAACGCCCGGAGGCTGTAGAGGATGTTCCGGTTGCCGTCGGCGAGGTTCTGGTATCGGCGGGTGGCGGCGAAGTGGTCCATCGCGGCGGCCAGATCGCCGCGCAGCCCCACAGCCAGACCGAGGGAGCTGGCCGCCTTCTTGCGCGTGCTGTCGTCGCCGGCTCGGTCGGCATAATCGACCGCTGACGCGGCCATGTCGTGGGCGGCAGGGAGCAGGCCCGCCAGCACCAACGCCTTCGCATAGTTGGTTTGGGTGAGGGAAACCTGTCTGGGTTCGTCGGGCCACACGGAGGGGTCGGCGTTGGCCTGGTAGTGGCACAGCGCTTGGTCGAGGCGACCCAAGTTCTTGAGGTTGAGGGCGAGGTCGGTGACGAGGAGACGATGGCGGCGTGCGGGGAAGGAGGGGTGGTCGGCGGTGGCGTCGACAAGCCTGCGGACCAGGCGGGCGCCACGGTTGTAGTCACCCAAGATCCATCCCAGGTGCGTGAACCCGCCCAGGCGGTTCCAGTACAGCTCGAACGCTTGTTCAAGGTCGTCCGTGTCGATGCACAAGCGGATGAGATCCTCGATGTCGTCCAACTCGCCGGGATCGGTCGGCTGCTCGCCGGGGGCGCCTTCGAGGAGTGCGTCCTGGGCGGCCTGCGCGTAGCCGATCCGAGCGGCGCCCTCGCTCTGGCGGACGGCGTCGCGCAGGGCGGGGTTGGTCGCGTACAGCACTCGCCCGGTGCGGTCGCGTTCACGGTGCAGGATCCGCAACTCACACAAGCGCAACAGATAGCCACGCAGCTGCATCGGGCTGGCCCCGGCCAGGCTGCCAGCCACGGCGGCGCGGTCGGGGTTCAAGAACACCCGCTCCAACACCTCGGCCGGCACGGGGCGGGGGAACACCACCACTCGGGCCAGGGTGTCGCGCACCCCCGGTTCCTGGGCCGCCAGGTACCCCTGGTAGGCGGCGATCAACTGCCGCAACCGCTCTGCGGTGCTCCCGATGCCCAACGTCGCGAGGTCGCCGCCGAGTTCGGGGTAGCGGGCGGCGTCGCCGTCGAGGTAGGCGGCCAGCACCCCGCCGAGGTGGTCGACGGTGAGGGCGTGGGTGCCGTAGTGATCCAACACCGCGTCCAAGAGAACGTCGTCGCCGCGCACCCCGCGAGCCCGCAGCAACCCGCGGGCCTGGGGGCGAGTCAACGAATCGAGCTCCAAGATCTCCACTCGTCCCCCCGCCGCCTGGGTGTCGAGGGCCGGCAGGAGGAACCGGCTGGTGAACACGACCCGGGCCGCCACGGGCGCCTGCGCCAGCCACAACAACAACTGCGCCAACACATTGCTCTGCAGTGTGCCGTGCACGGTCTCGCCGTCTCCGGCCGCGGAGTCCTGGACGCTCTCCAGGCCGTCCAACACCAACAACCAACGCTTGGCCGGGTCCCACCCCTTCCGCAGCTCCGTGTACGCCTGCGCCTCACTCCAGCCCTCGGGCACCTCCTCACCGAGCACGTAGCCGGCGGCGGACCGCAGAAACGCCGCCACATCGGGTTGCTCGTTGAAGCTCCATACCACCACGCCGTCCGACTTGTCCATTGCCTCGTCCAGGCCGTGGCGCACCAACGCCGTCTTGCCCGAACCGCCCACCCCCACCAGACCCAACACCCCACCGGCCTCCCGGGTGACGAACGTCGACAGCGGCGCCTGGAACGCCGGCCGCGGCTGGAACAACCCCGCCCCCGGCAACGGATGCACGATCCTCGGCGCCGGTGGGAACTCCCCAACCAACCCCACACCCTCATCGACGACCGCCGTCGCGGCGACGAGCGGATCGGTCTGCACCGCCGGCTCGACGACCCGGCCCGACAGGTCGCGCAACAAGCCCTCGATCTGCCGGTGGTCGTCGGACCCATCGTCGTCCACGGCCAGCGGATAGAACAACGCCCGCAACCCGAAGCGAGCCAACGGATCCGCCGCCACCGCGTCCGGGTCCTGATCCGGCCGCAACCCCAACACCACGTAGTGCGGATCGGCGCCGCTACCGGCGATGGCTTGCACCGCTCGGAACACCCCGGTCACGTCGTCGTCGTCCAACGACGCCCCCACCACCACCAGCGTCGACGTCTGCCCCACCGCCGCCAGCCTCTTGGCGAGGTCGCCGGGGAACTCGTAGGCGTACCGGTAGCTGGTCTCACCCAGCACCACCCGGCTCCAACCCCGGTCGAAATCGTCAACCCTCACGGCCGGCGGGTCGTCCCAGCGGCCATGGAGGTACACCAGCTCGGTGCCGCCACCGGAACGGCGCAACGCCGCGTCGAGGCGTCCCGTGTCGTGCCACACCGCCACCCGGGGGTCTCGACCCAGCGGCTCGCCCGGATGGCGACGGGCCACCTGCTCCAACTCGGTGCTGTAGTTCGTCGTCAACATCAGCCGCAGATCGAGATCGAACAACAGCCGGATCCACTCCGGCGCCGACAGGTCGTCGCGAGGCTCGAACGTCTCGCGGAAGATGCGCGGGTACTCCGCCCCGAGCGCCCCGGCCATCTCGTCCAACCGGGTCCGCACGTCCCGCTTCTGAAGTTTCGAGAGGTACGTGGGGTTGTACCTCTCGAGCAACGGCTCCTCCAGCGCCGCCAGGAACGCCCCCCATCCGGGATACCCACACGCCATCGACGACCCCGCCCCCACCAGACCCACACACGACCCGGCCCGCAGCGCCTCCACCAGCTCGGGCAGGTACCGGGCGTTGTACTCGTCGATCCCTGTCACGCCATCCTCCCGACACTCCCGGCGGCGTTGTCAGCCTACGCGTGCGACGGACCCCACGCGGACGGGTGCGGCGGGGTGGCTGACGATCCCGAGCTCTCCGGCGCTCGGTGTCAGCCGCGGGCGGTGCGCGACGATGGCGGTGTGAGCGACCTGGGGGCGTGGGATCGGCGGACGGCGGGGCGACTCGAGGAGGCGTACCTCGCCGCCGGCGCGGGGCCTGGGGGATCCGGCTCCACCGATCCGTCCGAGGGCGCGTGGCGGGCGAAGCGCCAGCACCTCGCCATCCCGATGGACGCCGACGGCGACTGGCTCGACGTCGGGTGCGCCAACGGCCACCTGCTGACGTCGCTGCCGAGGTGGGCGGCCGAGCGCGGCGTGCGGATCGAGCCGTACGGGTTGGAGCTGCTGCCCCGCCTCGCCGCCCTCGCCCGATCGCTCCACCCGACGTTGGCCGACCGGATCTGGACCGGGTCGGTCATGGCCTGGGATCCCCCGCGGCGGTTCCGGTACGTCACCGCGCTCGACGACCTCGTTCCCCCCGACCGCCTCGCCGATCTCGTCGATCGCCTGCGGGACGGGTTCGTCGCCGCCGGCGGGCGGCTGATCCTGAGCTCCTACACCGACACCGGCGCCGAGCCCCGCCCACTCGCCGCCGACCTGACCGCCGCCGGCCGCCCACCCGACGGCCGGATCCACATCGAACGCCCGGGCCGCAGCCCGTTGCTGACCGTCTGGTTCGACGTCACGTAGCGCTCGGCTGCTCTCAGTCCTGGCCCGGGGCGGGGATCGCCGGGAGGCGGGCGGCGCCGGCGAGGAGGGCGGCGATGTCCGATGCGCCGTCGACTCCCTCGCCGGCCAACGTCCGGGCGTCCTCCGCGAGCTGGTCGACGGTGACGCCGCGGTCGACGCGGACCGGGTCACCGCGGAGCACCTCGGCGGACGCCGCGACGAGGGCGGCCAGCCGGAAGGCGTCGCTCGGGTCGGTCGACGGGTCGGCCGGGATCGCCGTGGTCGTCTCGGCGACCTCGTCCGAGCCGGCCGACGTCCAGCGCAGGCGGACCTCGCCGGGGGACCGGCCGGCCCCGCCGGCGGTGCGGACGATCTCGTAGAGCGCCGTCGCCGCGTGCCCGGCCCCGAGCTCGCCGGCGTCGACGGTGTCGTCGCGGAACTCGCTGTCGTCGAGGGCCCGGTTCGCGTAGCCGATCAGCCGGTACTCGGCGACGACCGCCGGGTCGAACACGACCTGCACCTTGGCGTCCTCGGCGATGACGGTCAGCGTCGGCGTGAGGTCGTCGACGAACAGCCGCTCGGCCTCCTCGAACGTGTCGATGTAGCTGTAGAACCCGTCGCCCTGGTCGGCGAGCTGCTCCATCAGGTCGTCGTTGAAGTTGCCCATGCCGTACCCGACGGTCACGAGGTGGATGCCGTCGTTGCCCGCCTGCTCGATCAGGCCGACCAGCCCGTCGGGGTCGTCGACGCCGACGTTGGCGACCCCGTCGGAGGCGAGGATCACGGCGTTGACCCCGTCCTGGCGGAAGCTGTCGCGGGCCTGCCGGTAGCCGGTGACGAGGCCGGCCTCCATGTTCGTGCTGCCCCCCGGCTGGAGCCGGTCGATCGCGGCGACGATCGTCTCCGCCTCCGCCACCGGGGTCGGCGCGAGCAGCGCCCGGGCGTCGCTCCCGTAGGTGACGATGGCGATCGTGTCGTCGTCGTTGAGCTGCTCGACGAGCAGGGCGAGCGATGCTTTGACCAACCCGAGCCGCTCGCGGATGTCCATCGAGCCGGACGTGTCGACGACGAACGTCAGGGCCGCCGGCGGCCGGTCGGCGGCGGCGATCTCGCGCGTGGTCACGCCGACGCGGATCAACTCGACGCCGTCGCCGGCGTAGGGGGCCGGTCCGATCTCCACGACGGCGGCGAGGTCGGTCGAGTCGGCCGAGGCGTCGCCGTAGTCGAAGGAGTTGATCCACTCCTCGGGTCGGATCGAGTCGGGGTCGGGCCGGAAGCCCTCGGCGACGAACCGCCGGGCCACCGAGTACGACCCGGTGTCGACGTCGAGGGCGAACGTCGACTCCGCGTCGTCGGTGGTCGCCGTCCAGACCGACTGCCCGGCGTCGACGAACGTGTTGTCCTCGGTGACGGTCGGCGGCTGCGGCGGCAGGGGAGGAGGTGCGACATCACCCTCGACGGCGAACTGCTCGGCCGGCGGGGAGAAGGCGATGTCGTCCTCGAAGTCGGGGGACTGGTAGTCGTCGAAGTAGGACCGCGGGTCGACGTCGAGGCGGCCCGGTTCCGTGGTCGGGTCGTCGGAGCAGGCGGACGCGGCGAGGCCGACGACGACGATGGCGGAGAGAGCGAGTGAGCGTTGCATGTCGGGTCGGACGGGCCGTCGCTGCGGCCCGGTTCCCGATCGACCGGGTCGCAACCAAACCGCAACAGTCGGTGATCAGCCTCGCACGATGGTCAGCACCTCGTCGAGCGACTTTCGGCGCAGCGTCGGCACGAGGCAGCCATCGACCGGATAGCCGACCGGGAACAGGACGAACGGGCGCTCGTTGGCGGGTCGGCCGAGCACCTTGGAGAGGAAGGCCATCGGGCTCGGCGTGTGCGTCAGCGTGGCGAGGCCCATGTGGTGCAGGGCCGTGACGAAGAGCCCGGCCGCGATGCCGCAGCTCTCCTTGACGTAGTAGTGGTGTTGCCGGGTTCCGTCGTCGCGAACGCCGTAGCGCTCCTCGAACAGCACGACGACCCACGGCGCGACCTCGAGGAACTCCTTGTGCCAGTCGGTGCCGAGCGGCGCCAGCTCGCGCCGCCACTCGTCGCTGATCCGACCCGACTCGTAGTTCGTCCGCTCCTCGGCCTCGGCGGCGGCCCGGATCTGACGCTTGATCGCGGGGTCGTCGGTGGCGGCGAACCGCCACGGCTGGTGATGGGCGCCCGACGGCGCCGACGACGCGGTCTCGACGGCGAGCTCGATCAGCTCCTGCGGCACCGGCTCGGCGGACAACATCCGCACGCTGCGCCGCCGCGCCATCTCGTCGCGGAACGCGACCGCCCGCCGCCGCGTCTCGCCGGCCGGGACGCGGTCGAAGTCCAGGGGCTCGAACGGGAACCGGGCGGCCAGATCCGGCGCCGGATACGGGAACTCGTAGCGCCGCTCGGGGTCGGGGTCAGCCGGTGGATGCGTCACGCAGGAACTGTCGCACATCGCCGCGGGTCCGCAACCGGTGGACATCGGCGTGCGCCCAGAACGCGCCCGACGCGAACCCCTCGTATCGCGTGCGGTGAGCGTCGTGGTGCGTCCACGCCCACACGATCATGTTCACCTCCGGATCGCGGCTGAAGAGGTTCCTCCAGTGCTCCCGGTTGCCGTTCCACAGCTCCTCCCGGCGGATCACCCGCAGCCAGCTGCGGCGCGTGACCCGCATCGTGACGAGCCAACGCGGCAGGTCGAGCCAGACGATCGTGTCGGCCCGGCCGTGCACGATGTCCATGACCGTGCTGTAGTTGCCGGCCACCACCCACCGTTGCGCTTCCAGAGCGGCGGCGACCTTGGCGCGGAACTCGGGCGTGGGCGTCGGCTCCCAGTTCGCCTGATGGAACAGCGCGTCGAGTTCGACGACTGGGGCGTCGAGACGCTCGCCCAACCGCTCGGCCAGCGTCGACTTCCCCGATCCGGACCCGCCGACGATCGATATCCGCCGCACGGCGGCGTCAGCCGCGCTGGTAGTTGGGGGCTTCCTTCGTGATCGTGACGTCGTGGGGGTGGCTCTCCTGGCGGCCGGCGGTGGTGACCCGCATGAAACGCGCCGACCGGAGGCCGTCGAGCGTCGCCGCCCCGGCGTAGCCCATCCCGGACCGCAGGCCGCCGACGAGCTGGTACACGACGTCGCCGAGCGGCCCGGCGTAGGGCACGCGGCCCTCGATGCCCTCGGGCACGAGCTTGTTGCTGCCCTGACCGACGGCGGTCGAGCCGCCCGACGACTGCCCGGTCGCGTAGCGGTCGGCGCTGTCGCCGGTCATCGCGCCCATCGAGCCCATCCCGCGGTACCCCTTGTAACGCCGTCCCTCGAACAGCTCCATCTCGCCGGGGCTCTCCTCGGTGCCGGCGAGCAGCGAGCCGAGCATCACGGTCTCGGCGCCGGCGACGATCGCCTTGACGATGTCGCCGGAGAACGTGATGCCCCCGTCGGCGATGACGGGCACGCCGAGCTGCCGGGCCCGGCGGGTGGCGAACCACACCGCGGAGAGCTGTGGCATCCCGGCGCCCGACACGACGCGCGTCGTGCAGATCGAGCCGGCGCCCACCCCGACCTTGATGCCGTCGGCGCCGGCGCGGGCCAGCGCCTCGACGCCGTCCTCGGTGACGACGTTGCCGGCGGTGACGGCGAGGTCGGGCCACGATCCCTTGATCCGCTCGATCGCCTTGACCACGTTCGCCGAGTGCCCGTGGGCGGTGTCGATCGACACCGCGTCGACCGCCATCCCGACGAGCGCGGCGACGCGCTCTTCGAGGTCGGCGCCGACGCCGACAGCCGCCGCGCAGCGCAGGCGGCCCCGGCCGTCGCGGGAGGCGTTCGGGAAGTCGAGGCGCTTCTGGATGTCCTTGACCGTGATCAACCCCGCGAGGTGGCCGTCCGCGTCGACCAGCGGGAGCTTCTCGATGCGGTGTTGCTGGAGGATCGCCTTGGCCTCGTCGAGCGACGTGCCGACCTCGGCCGTGACCAGCGACTCCGACGTCATGAAGTCGGCGATCGGGCGCTCGAAGTCGGCGCCCTCGCAGAACCGGATGTCGCGGTTGGTCAGGATCCCGATCAGCCGCCCGTCGGGCCCGGTGATCGGCACGCCGGAGAACTTGAACTGGTGCATCAGCGCCTCGGCCTCGTGCAGCCGGGCGTCGGGCGTCAACGTCACCGGGTCGGTGATCATGCCGGACTGCGAGCGCTTGACCTTCTGCACCTCGGCGGCCTGCTCGGCGATCGACATGTTGCGGTGGATGACGCCGAGCCCGCCGTGCCTGGCCATCGCGATCGCCATCCGCCCTTCGGTGACCTTGTCCATCGCCGCCGAGACGAGGGGCACCGCCAGCTCGATGTCGCCGGCGAACCGCGCGCTCGTGTCGACCGCGTCGGGGAGCGTCTCGGAGTACCCGGGCACGACGACGACGTCGTCGAACGTCAGCGCCTCGAAGCGGTCGAAGAAGTCGTCGTTCGGGTTGGTGCGATCGGTCATGCGGATGCCTCCGAAGGGGTGTTGATGAAGCGGGGGTTGGATCGGTCGCAGAGCTCGCCGAGCACCTGGACGAGCAGCGCGTGCTCGGCGGCGTGCATCGCCTCCTCGAACCGGGGGAGCGTCGAGCCGGTGTCGATCGGGACGACCGACGTGCCGAGCACGGGTCCGTCGTCGACGCCCTCGTCCGGGACGAGGTGGACCATGACGCCGCTGCTCGTTCGCTCGCCGCGCCGCGCCTCGTCCCAGGCCCGCTCGATGGCGTGCGTGCCGGCCAGCTCGCCGGGAAGCGCCGGGTGCAGGTTGAGCACCCGGCCGGGAAACCAGCCGAGGAAGCTCATCGTCAGGATCCGCATCCAGCCGGCGAGCACGATCAGGTCGGGGTCGAAGCCGGACACGACGTCGGCCAGCCGGGCGTCGTAGTCGCCGCGCTCCTCGTCGGGGTGCCGGCCAACGTGCACCGCCGGAACCCCGGCGGCGTCGGCACGCTGGAGGGCGAAGACGTCGGCCCGGTTGGACACGACGGCGACCACCTCGGCGTCGATCGCTCCGTCGGCGCAAGCCCCGAGTATCGCCTGCAGGTTCGATCCGCTCCCCGACACCATGACCACCAGGCGGGTGCGGCGAAGGGATCGGCGGTCCATCCGGCGAACCTACTGACCAGGCCCGCCGACGGTCGCGGCAATGAACGAAAAGTCAGCGCCGGAGGCGTGTCGAGGCGCGGCCGAGCTCACGCCAACCGGACGCGCCGCGCGCCGGCGACGAGGCGGCCGATGACCCACGTCGGTTCGTCGATCGAGGCCCGCACGTCGTCGACGTCGTCGGAGGCGCAGACGACGACCATGCCGATGCCCATGTTCAGCGTGCGGTAGAGCTCGTCGGTCGACATCTGCGGGGTCAGCTCGCGCACGAGGCGGAACAGCGGCGGCACGGGCCACGACCCGAGGTCGACCTCGGCGCCGACACCGTCGGGCAGGACCCGCGGCAGGTTCTCGGGCAACCCACCGCCGGTGATGTGGGCCAGCGCCTTGACGCAACCGCCGGCGAGCGCCGGCGCCAGCACGTCGAGGTACGAGCGGTGCGGTTCGAGCAGCGCGGCGCCGAGCGGCCGGTCGAAGCCTTCGGGCACGGCGTCCATCGGGATCCACTCGAACAGCTTGCGCAACAGCGAGTACCCGTTGGTGTGCGGGCCGCTCGAGGCGACACCCACCAGCGCGTCGCCGGCCGCGACGTCGTCGCGGGGCAGCAGCGCGGACCGCTCGGCGACGCCGACCAGCGTGCCGGCGATGTCGAACGCCCCGGGCTGGTACACCCCGGGCATCTCGGCGGTCTCGCCGCCGAGCAGCGCGCAGCCGGCGGCGCGGCAGGCGTCGGCCATCCCGGAGACGACCTCGGCGACCAGGTCGGCGTCGAGCGTGCTGGCGGCGATGTAATCGAGGAAGAACAGCGGCCGCGCCGCCTGGACGAGCACGTCGTCGACGCAGTGGTTGACGATGTCGACGCCCACCCCGCGGACCTTGCCGACCCGCGCCGCCAGCTCGACCTTCGTGCCCACGCCGTCGGTCGACGCGACGAGCACCGGGTCGTCGAGCGCCGTGATCGCCGCCGCGGAGTACACGCCGCCGAAGCTGCCGACGCCCTCGAGCACGCCGTGGTCGTGGGTCGCCTCGACCGCCGCCTTCATCTCCGTGACGGCGCGCGTGCCCTCGCCGATGTCGACGCCGGCCTGGGCGTACGACGCGAGCAGCGCGCCGGGCGCCCGCCAGGCGATGTCGCGCCGGACCTGCATCCCGTCGAACGCGATGCCCGCCATCCGCTCGTATGCCGCCGAGCGGGCGGCGGCGAGGTCGGCGCCGAGCCCGGTGACCGCCAGCACGCGCCCGCCGGAAGTTCGGCCATCGGCGTCGACCGCGGCGTCGAAGCGGACCGCCGTCCGGCCGTCGAGCCCCGAGTCGGTGACCGCGTCGCCGACCCGCGGCGACGCCGGATACCCGGCCGACGCGGCGACCACCGTGACCGCCGCCCCCGCTCGTATCTCCAGCTCGATCTCACCGAGCCCCTCCTGGGTCGCGGCCAGCGCGACCGCGGCGAGGTCGGAGTCGAGCAGCGGCAGGATCGCCTGGGCCTCCGGGTCGCCGAAGCGCACGTTGTACTCGATCAGGCGCGGCCCGTCGGCGGTCAGCATCAGCCCGGCGTACAGCACCCCGACGTACGGCGTGCCGGCCGCGGCGAAGTGGTCGAGCACCGGCTGGACGAACGTGGCGACCAACCCGTCGGCGGTGGAACCGACCGGCGCCGGCGCGTACGCGCCCATCCCGCCGGTGTTGGCGCCGGTGTCGCCCTCGCCGATGCGCTTGTGGTCTTGGGCCAGCGGCATCGGCAGGGCGCGGACGCCGTCGCAGAGCGCGATCAGCGAGCACTCCGGCCCGTGCAGCCGCTCTTCGAGCACGAACGGCCCGCGGGCCGCGGCGTCGGCGATCGCCGAGCGCGTCTCGGCGTCGCTCGCCGGCACGGTGACGCCCTTGCCCGCGGCGAGGCCGTCGAGCTTGACGACCACCGGGCGTCCGAGCGCGGACCACCAGGCGAGCGCGGCCCCGGCGTCGCCGAACCGCCCGAACGCCGGCCCCGGTATCCCGAGCTCGGTGGCGAGGGCGCGGGCGTGCCCCTTCGAGGCCTCGAGCCGCGCCAGCTCTGCGGTGGGGCCGAAGCAGGGCAGCTCGCGGGCGAGGCACGCGTCGGCCGCGCCGGCGACCAGGGCGGCCTCGGGCCCGGGGATCACGAGGTCGGTGTCGTCGGGCGACGTGTCGCCGAGATCGGCCGCGAGGCGGACCTCGTGCCCGTGCCGGCGGCAGGCCCAGGCGATCGCCTGTTCCCGACCGCCGCCGCCGATGACGAGAACCCGCATCAGCCGGCGGCCCGCGCCCGCGTGGCCGGCATCAGGCGAGCACGCCCTCGAACGACAGCTTGGCCTGGGCGTCGCCGACGGCGATCGGGTAGTCGCCGGTGAAGCACGCGTTGCAGTGCCCGTCGGCCGGGCCGCTCGGCTGCCCGGCGACCGCCTCCATCATCCCGTCGATCGACAGGAACGCCAGGCTGTCGGCGCCGATGTGCTCGCAGATCTCCGCCGCGTTCAGCCGGGCGGCGATCAGGTCGCCGTCGTGGCCCATGTCGACGCCGAAGTGGCAGGCGTGGGTGATCGGCGGGCAGGTGATCCGCATGTGGACCTCGGTCGCCCCGGCGTCGCGCACGAGCTTGACGAGCGGGCCGGCGGTCGTCCCGCGGACCAGGCTGTCGTCGATCATCACGACCCGTTTGCCCTCCAGGTTCTCGCGCAGGGCGTTGAACTTCAGCGCCACGCCGCGCTCGCGGATGTCCTGGGTCGGCTCGATGAACGTGCGGCCGATGTAGCGGTTCTTGATCAGGCCGTCGTTGAACGGCAGGCCGCTCTCCCGGGCGAACCCGATCGCCGCCGGGATCGACGAGTCGGGCACCGGGATGACCACGTCGGCGCCGGCCGGCGACTCGCGGGCCAGCTCGACCCCGAGCTGCTGGCGGACGTGGTGCACGTTGCGCTCGTGCCACACCGAGTCGGGGCGGGAGAAGTAGACGAACTCGAACGTGCAGCGGGCGGCGTTCGGCTGGGGTGCGAGGACCTGCGTGCGGGTCAGCTCGGCGCCGCGCAGCGTCACCATCTCGCCCGGCTTGACCTCGTCGATGTCGACGCAGCCGAGCGTCGCGAGCGCGCAGGTCTCGCTGGCCACCGCGTGTCCGCCGTGCGGGAGGCGGCCGACCGACAGCGGCCGGAAGCCCCACGCGTCGCGCACCGCGATGACATGGTCGGCGGCGAGCATGACCAGGGAGAACGCGCCCTTCCAGGCCGGCAGCGTGCGCTCCAGCCGCTCCTCCCACGTCGCGCCGCCGGCGGCCGCCAGCATGAGCGTCATCACCTCGGAGTCGCTGGTTGCGGTCAGCCCGAAGCCGCGGTTGAGCAGCTCGTCGCGCAGCGCCGGCGCGTTGACGATGTTGCCGTTGTGGGCCAGCGCCAGCGGGCCGTGCATCGTCTCGACCAGGAACGGCTGGATGTTGCGCTCGGCGTTGGATCCCGTCGTCGAGTACCGCGTGTGCCCGATCGCGTGGTACCCGGTCAGCGGGGCGAGCGCCTCGGGCGTGAACACGGTCGACACGAGGCCCGGTTCCTTGTGGACGCGGGCCCGCCGGCCGTCGCTGACGGCGATGCCGGCCGCCTCCTGGCCGCGGTGCTGGAGGGCGAACAGGCCGAAGAAGGCGAGCTGCGCCACACCGTCGCCGTGCGGCGTCGACAGGCCGAGGACGCCGCACTCCTCGCGCGGGCCGTCGTCGGGTGGCCGGCCGGTTCCGGCCTGGTCGGAGGCGGCGAGCGGGGTGACGGGCAGTCGTCGAACCATGGTCAGTTGATCTCCAGTCCTGAGACGGCGGCGTGGATGCGCGGCCCGGCGGGGTAGGCGCCGGGCGCGAAGGTCGTTCCGGTCAGCCGCTCGTAGGCGTCGATGTAGCGGGCGGTCGTGGCGGCCCAGACCTCGTCGGGGAGCGCCGGGACCGGCCCCTCCCCGGTGTAGCCGACGTCGGCCAGCGCCCTGCGCACGACCTCCTTGTCGAGGCTCTCCGGCTCGAGGCCGGCGGCCAGGCGCTCGGCGTAGCTCGACTCGACCCACCAGCGCGAGGAGTCGGGCGTGTGCACTTCGTCGATCAGCAGCAGGTCGCCGGCGGTCGTGAGCCCGAACTCGTACTTCGTGTCGGCGAGGATCAGCCCGGTCTCGCCGGCGCGTTCGGCCCCCCGCTCGAAGAGCTGCCGGGCGGCGGTCATCACCCGTTCCCACAGCTCGGGTTCGACGAGGCCGCGTTCGGTCACGTCGTCACAGGAGATCGGAACGTCGTGCTCGCCGTCGGCGCCCTTGGTCGTCGGCGTGATGATCGGGGCCGGCAGCGCGACGTTCTTGACCAGGCCGTCGGGCAGCTGGTGGCCGTCGATCGTCCGCTGGCCGGCGGCGTACCTGGTCCACAGCGCGGTGTCGGTCACGCCGGTGATGTGGCCGCGCACGACCACCTCGACCGGCAACGGCAGCGCCGTCTCGGCGATGAGCACGTTGGGGTCGGGGACCGACACCGCGTGGTTGGCGACGATGTCGGCGGTGTGCTCGAACCACCACGCCGACAGTTGGTTCAGCACCTGGCCCTTGTAGGGGACGCCGGCGATGATCCGGTCGAACGCCGAGAGGCGGTCGGTCGTGACGAACAGTCGTCGGCCGTCGGGCAGCCCGTACGACACCCGCACCTTGCCGACGCGGCGGTCGTCGAGCGGAAGCTCGATGTCGGTCAGCGGGGCCGGTTGCGTGGTCGGAGTGCGCGGTGCGGTCATGACCCGGTTCACGACGCCTTGGCGTGGCGGACGCCGTTCTCGAACAGCCGGAGACCGAGGTGCCGCGGCCCGCCGCCACCGCGCCGATGGTGCGGGTGCTGCCGGCGGACGATGTGGTTCTCGGGGTGGGGCATCAGGCCGAGGACGACGCCCGAGGAGTCGCACACCCCGGCGATGTCGGCGACCGAGCCGTTGGGGTTGGTGCTGCGGTAGCGGAGCGCGATCTGGCCCGCCTCGGCGAGCGAGTCGGGGTCGGGATGGACGAAGCGGCCCTCGCCGTGGGCGATCGGGCAATGGAGCGGGTCGTCGATCCCGGCCGTCCACACGCACTTGCTCCTCGGGACGGTGTCGAGCACGACCCAGCGGCAATCGAAGCGACCCTGCGCGTTGTGCCCGAGTGCGCCGGGGAGCAGGCTGGTCCTGGTCAGCACCTGGAAGCCGTTGCAGATCCCGATCAGCGGCCGGCCGGCGCCGACGAACTCCTGGAGCCGGTCGCCGAGCCCGATGATCAGGTCGAGCGCCAGCATCCGCCCGGCGCCGAGCGAGTCGGCATAGCTGAATCCGCCGGCGACGACGACGATTTGCGTGTCGCCGAGCAGGTTCGGGCGGTCGACCAGCTCGCTGGCGAGCACCGTCCTCGCGTCGGCCCCGGCCAGCTCGAGCGCCTGGACGGCGTCGTGGTCGCGGTTCGTCCCGGGGCCGGCGATCACCACGGCGCGCGGGCGGCTCATCGCGACCCTCCGACGGCGCCGTCGCCGATCTCCGCCGCCGAGTTGAAGGCGTCGGCCAGGTCGCTGACGGCGATGTCGCCGATGCCGGCCAACTCGAGGGCGCCCGACTCGGTCACCTCGCCGATCAGGTGGACCTGGTCGTGCATCACCCGGTTGAACGCCGGCAGGCTCGTCGGCTCGACCTCGACGACGAGGCGTCCCATCGACTCGGCGAACAGGGCGGTCGCCACGTCGTCGTGGGTGAGCGAGTGTATGCGCGCGCCGAGGCGCCCGGCGATACACATCTCGGCGAGCGCGACGGCGAGCCCGCCCTCGCTGACGTCGTGGCAGGAGACGACGAGCCCCGCCTGCATCGCGGCGTGCAGGTTGCGGTAACGGTCGGGCGCGTCGGGATCGGGGGCGGGGGCGACGCCGCGCTGCTTCGGGGCGCCGACGACGAAGTCGAGATGCGATCCGGCGAACTCGGTCGAGGTGGGTCCGAGCAGCACCAGCGCGTTGCCGGGGCCGGCGAGATCGGGCGTCACGCAGCGGTCGGCGTCGGGGACATGGGCGACGGCCGTGATGACGAGCGTCGGCGGCACCGCGTGCCGCGCCCCGTCGCTGCCCACGTACTCGTTGTTCAGCGAGTCCTTCCCGGAGACGAACGGCGCGCCGTACATGAACGCCGCCGCGCAACAGCCCTCGACCGCGGCGACCAGCTCGCCGAGCGTCGACTCGCGGCGGGGGTCGCCCCAGGAGAAGTTGTCGAGCAGCGCGACCCGGTCGGGGTCGGCGCCGACGGCCACGACGTTGCGCATCGCCTCGTCGACGACGGCGAAGGCCATCGCCTCGGGGTCGTGGAGGCCGAACCAGGGGTTGACGCCGATCCCGATCGCGATGCCGGTCTTGGCGGCCGGCTCGGCGAGCACGACGCCGTCGGCCGGACCGTCACCGGCCGCGCCGATCAGCGGTCGGACCACGGTCGTGCCGCGGATCTCGTGGTCGTAGCGGTGGATCGTCGCCGCCTTCGACGCGATGTTCGGGTGGGCGAGCAGGGCGAGGAGGGCGGCGATCGGGTCGTCGACCGTGCGGCCGGTCGGCTCGCTGCGGTTCGGGGAGGGGAGCGCGGCCGACATCCGCCGCTGCGGCCGGCCGTCGTGCAGGAAGGCGGTGTCCAGATCCGCGACGACGACGCCGCCGGACCGCACCACGAGCCGCCCGTCGCCGGTGAACTCGCCGAGGTCGGCGATGTCGACCCCGATCCGCCGACATCTGTGCTCGAGGGCGCCGAGGCTGCGCGGCGGGACGGCGACGACCATCCGCTCCTGCGCCTCCGACAGCCAGACCTCCCAGGGCGCGAGCCCCGGGTACTTGCGCGGGACGAGGTCGAGCTCGACGTCGGCGCCGATCGCCTCGGCCATCTCGCCGATCGCCGACGACAGCCCGCCGGCGCCGCAATCGGTGATCGCGGTGTAGAGGTCCTCGGCCCCGACCAGCGTGTCGATCAGGAGCTTCTCGACGATCGGATCACCGATCTGGACGCTCGCGCCCGCCACCTCGCCGGTCGTCGCGTCCATCGTGGCCGACGAGAACGTCGCGCCGCGGATGCCGTCCCGGCCGGTCGCCCCGCCCAGCAGGACGACGCGGTCGCCCTTGTTCGGCCCGTCGTGCAGCGGGCGCGAGGCGGCGGTGCCGATGCACCCGGCGAAGACCAGCGGGTTCGTCGTGTACGCCGGGTCGTAGAGGACTGCCCCGGCGACGGTCGGGAGCCCGATCTTGTTGCCGTAGTCGGCGACCCCGGCGATCACGCCCTCCCTGATCCGGCTCGGGTGGAGCGCGCCGTCGGGCAGCTCGCCGAGCGGCAGGTCGGCCGGGCCGAAGCACAAGATGTCGGTGACCGCGATCGGGCGGTGGGCGATCCCGAGCACGTCGCGGATCACGCCGCCGACGCCGGTGTTGGCGCCGCCGAAGGGCTCGACCGCCGACGGGTGGTTGTGGGTCTCGGCTTTGAGCGCGATCGTCGTGCCCTTGGTGAACTCGACGACGCCGGCGTTGCCGACGAACGCCGAGCGGACGAATGGCGCGGCGAGCTGCTCGGTGCAGTTGCGCAGCTGCGACATGAGCGGCTCGACGGTGACCGGCCCGTCGGGACCCCCCGTCGCCTCGATGATCGCCCGAAAGGTCTTGTGCGCGCAGTGCTCGCTCCACGTCTGGGCCAGGGTCTCGATCTCGACGTCGGTCGGGTCGCGTCCCACCACCTCGAAATGGTCGCGGATCACGGTGAGCTCCTCGGGGTCGAGGTACAGCGCCCGCTCGACGTTCAGCCGGTCGAGCCCGGCGGCGTCGAGGCCGCGGATCGCCACCGTCTGGTGGGTTGTCGGCGCTGCGGCGCCCTCGGGGTGATGGGGCTCGATCGTGCCGTCGACCCATCGTTCGATGATCGGGTTGGCGACGAGTCGGGCGATCACCTCGTCGGCGGTCGCCGGGTCGGTGTCGGGTGGGAACTCGACGCGGGTGCCGGTCGCCGCGGCCGAGATCGAGATGTCCAACTGCCGGGCGAGATGGCGCACCGCGTCGGCGTCGCTGTCGGTCACACCGGGCTGCCGGGTGATCTCCACGCCCGCCGTCGACGGCAGCTCCCAGGACCCGCGCTGGAGCAGCGGGTCGACGAGCACGCCGTGGAGACGTCCCAGCTCTTCGGCGCTGAGCTGCCCGTCGACGAAGACGAGATCGGCGACCGAGAGCCCGTCGATCGGCGGGAGCCCGAGGTGCCGGGCGCCGGCGCAGAACGCTGTCGCTCGAGGGTCCGCATCGATCGAACGGATGGTCAGACGATGCCGGGCGGCCACCGGCGCGACCATAGGCCCGTACGCGCCGAACGCAGGTCATTTGAACAAATTGTTCACCCGCCCGAGGGCGACCCCGCGGCGCCGGGGCGGTCAGATCCCGAGCTTGACCAGCGCCGACGCGGTGAGCGGCTCGATCTGCTCCTGCGTCGGGAACTCCGGGATCCACGCGTCGGCCGAGATCGACGTCACCGTGAGCGTGTCGCCGCCGAGCGACTCGGGCGTGATCAGCCGCCGGATGAGACCGCGGCTGTCGATCCACATCTCGATCGAGACCGTGGCCGCGGCCGGAGGTTGGCCGCCGGGCGCGGCGATCGGCGCGTCGGCCGCCGACTCCTGTGCGATGTCGGCGACGACGTCAGGAGCGGTGTCGCGGGCGACGCCCGCCGTGGCGTCGGTCAGGTCGGCGGCGACATCCGTGGGGGCCGATGTCTCGGGGTCCGGCACGACGGCGACGGCCGGCCCGTCGAACGAGTCGGTGACGAGCGTCGGACCGGCGAGGAGTGCGGGGTCGATCGAGATGACCAGGTGGCGCATCCGCTCGCCGGCGAGGAGGGCGGTCGTGGACGACTCGATCGCTGCGGACGACCGGCTGATCGTCGGGATCAGCTCGTCGAGGTGGCGCACCCACCGGTCCCGCTCGAGTTGGTCGTCGAGCGGGAATTGCCCGCGGGGCGTCTGGTACCACACGTCGTCGTCCACCCGGCGCACGACGGCCGAGTCGAGGAACGTCATGACCTCGAGCGACGGGAGCTCGTCGCGGTCGATCAGGACGCGCGAGACGCGCGTCTCGAAATCGGTGGTGATCTCGTAGCGCCTGGCCGCCGACGCGCCGGCGCTCGCGTCGTCGAGGACGAACGTGGCGTTGCGAACCTCCATCGGGGGCTCGGTCTGGCTTGGAAAGGCTCGCGGCGCGTCGGGCTCGCCGGGGACGGTCGCCTCGGCGCCTTCCTCGCTGCGCCATTCATCGAGGAGGGGCGGCCCGTACACGTATCCGGCGGCGCCGAGGCCGCCGAGCACCGCCAGGACGAAGACGAACTTGACGAACTTGCGCCCGCTGCCGCGGCGCGGGCGTTGTGTCGGAGTCGCCGAAACCGTGTTGAAGTCGGGGAGCGCCGACATCTGCGCCACCGGGGGCGCGGCGGCGACCGGCGGCACGGTCGGCGAGAACGTGGGCGAAGCCGGGGCGGGCGCCGCGGCGGGCCGGTACTCGGGCAGGTCGGGCGTCAGCGGGGTGAACGTGGGCGGCGCGGCCGGGGCGGGCGCGGCCACGGCGGCCACGGGGGCCACGGGGGCGACGGGGGCGACGGGGGCGACGGTTGGCGTCGGGACGGCGACTGGTGTCGGATCCGGCGGTGGGGGCGCCAGGCCGGGCGGCGGCGGTGGCGACATCACCGGGGGAGGCGGCGTCGGGGGGCCTGGCACGGCCGGGGGCGCGAAGACCGGCGGCGGGAGCGCGGCGCCCGGCCGGGCGGACTGCTCCAATGTGGTCGCCACATCGGTCAGATCGGTCATACACGATCTATCGGTGCGTGTTGACCAGGTCTTGAATTTGGGCGGCCACGCCTGGTGAGGCCCCACCCGCCGCTTCTCGACGCGGCGCCCGCCCCCTACGATCGCCGAGGTGAACGCCGACTCGACGCTCGCCACCGCAAGCGGGCAGTGGATCGTCGTCGGCGCCGGGTCGGCCGGGTGCGTCGCCGCCGCCCGGCTCGCCGAGCACGACGACCGGTCGGTGACCCTGCTCGAGTCGGGCCCCGACCTCCTTCCGGGCCGCGTCCCGGCCGCGATCGCCGGGCCGGACTTCCTCGCCGCGCTCGACGAGTCGGATCGGGTCTACGGCGACCTCGCCGTCCGCCGCCACGCCGGGGCGCCGCCGGCGCCGTATCCACGCGGCCGAGGGGTCGGCGGGTCGAGTGCGGTCAACGCGATGATCGGCCTGCGCGGCGACCGGGCGCAGTACGCGGCGTGGGGTTGGGACGACGTCGACGAGGCCTGGGCCCGCACGCGGATCCCGATCGAGGTCGCTGCGTGCGACGAGCTCGGAGTGGTCGACCTGGCCTTGCTCGCCGCCGCGCCGGACGCGGCCCCGGCGCCGCTCACCCGCTCGGGAGGTCGGCGGGTCACGTCGGCCGAGGCCTACCTGTGGCCGGCGCGCCGGCGGCCGAATCTCGTCGTCACGTCCGGCGCGCCGGTCGATCGCGTGTTGTTCGACGGTCGGCGCGCCGTCGGCGTGGTGCTCGCCGACGGCGCCGAGGTGGCCGCCGACCGGGTCGTCCTCGCCGCGGGGGCGATCCACACGCCGGCGATCCTGCTTCGCTCGGGCGTCGACA
>JBFGCT010000059.1:0-20619 GCA_041581055.1 Ilumatobacteraceae bacterium
CACGACGTCGGCGCCGGCACCGAGCGGTGCGTCGCCGACCCGCGGGCGCTGCTCGCCGACCCGGGGGGCGACGACGTGCCCGACGCCGAGCGCGCCCGCCGGGAGCGGGCGCGCGAAGGCGCCGGCGGCATCACCGGGTACGCCGCCGACGCGGCGGTCAGGGTCGTCGCGTTCGCGCTGTCCGGGCGCCTGTACGCGGCCGGCCTGCTGTCCGGGCACGCCCGGCCGGTGGCGGTCGACGGTCCGGTGTTCGACCCCCGGCCCGACCCGCCGGCCGCGCGCATCGCCTACGTCAGCGAGCGGCGGCTGTGCGTCGCCGAGCTCGACGGCTCGTCGCGCGTCCTCGCCGAGGACGACGACGAGCAGGTGTCATGGGGCGCGGCCGACTTCATCGCCGCCGAGGAGATGCACCGCTTCCGCGGGTTCTGGTGGAACCCGGCGGGCACCGCCATCGCCGCCTGCCGGGTCGACACCACGCCGGTCGCCGAGTGGGTGATCGCCGACCCGGCCAACCCCGAGCTGCCGGCGCGCCACGTCCGCTTCCCCGCGGCCGGCACGCCGAACGCCGTCGTCACCCTGCACCTGCTCGGGCTCGACGGCTCGCGCCTCGCCGTCGACTGGGACCGCGAGTTCTTCCCCTACGTGGCCGAGGTCGACTGGTCCGAACACGGGTTGATCATGCTCGTCCAGGCGACCGACCAGCGCGGCTCGATGACGCTGCTCGTCGACGAGCGGACCGGCGAGACCGAGGTGCTCGCGCACGACTACGACGACGCCTGGATCGAGCTCGTGCCGGGCACGCCGCGCCTGGTCGACGACCGTGTCGTCGTCGCCTGCGCCGACCGCGACGGGCTGCGCTGGCTGACGGTCGGCGACGAGCCGGTCACGCCCGACGACCTCCAGGTCAGGGCGGTGCTCGACGTCGGAACCGAGGGGATCACGTTCTCCGCCAACCCGATCGACGACGCGACCGTCCTCCACGTGTGGCGCCGCGCCGCCGACGGCGAGTTGACCGCCCTGACCGAGGCGCCGGGCGTCCATTCCGCCGCCGTCGGCGGCGCGACGACCGCCATCCGCTCGACGTCGCTCGCCGAGCCGGGCACGACGACGACGATCACCGCCGGCGACGGCAGCCGCACGACGATCCCCTCCCTCGCCGAGACGCCGCTCGCCCGGCCGAACGTCGAGCTGATCAGGGCCGGCGATCGGGAGCTCAACACGGCGGTGCTGCTCCCCCACGACCACGACGGCGGACCGCTCCCGGTCCTGCTCGACCCGTACGGGGGCCCGCACGCGCTGCGCGTGACGCAGGCCCACAACGCGTTCACCACTGCGCAGTGGTTCGCCGACCAGGGGTTCGCGGTCGTCGTCGCCGACGGGCGCGGCACGCCGGGCCGGGGCAGCGACTGGGAGCGCGCGGTCCACCTCGATCTGGCGACCGCCCCGCTCGACGACCAGGTCGACGCGCTCCACGCCGCCGCCGAACGGTTCGACGTCCTCGATCTCGGCCGCGTCGCCATCCGCGGGTGGAGCTTCGGCGGGTACCTCGCCGCGCTCGCCGTGCTCGACCGGCCCGACGTCTTCCACGCCGCGGTCGCGGGCGCCCCCGTGACCGACTGGCGGCTGTACGACACCCACTACACCGAGCGCTACCTCGGCGATCCGGCGAAGCGCGCCGACGCCTACGACAACTGCTCGCTGCTCCCCCGCGCGGAGCGGCTCACCCGGCCGCTGCTGTTGATCCACGGCCTCGCCGACGACAACGTGGTCGCCGCCCACACCCTGCGGCTCTCGGCCGCGCTGCTCGCCGCCGGCCGGCCGCACGAGGTGCTGCCACTCGCCGGCGTCACCCACATGACGCCTCAGGAGGTCGTCGCCGAGAACCTCCTCCACCACCAGCTCGACTTCCTCCGCCGGGCGCTCGACCCGCCCGCGGACCCGCCAGAAGGGGACACCCCATGAACGAACGACTCGCCGAGCTCTACCACGGCGTCGCCGTGCACGCGACCGCCAATCGGGAGCACCTCGCGGCGCTCGAGCTCCTCGCCCTCGTGATGCTCGCCGACCAGGAGATCGACGACACCGAGGTCGACCTGGTCCGCGAGATCAGCGCCGACTGGAGGGGCGACGAGTTCGCCTTCGACGAGTTCCTGGCCCCCGCCGTCGAGGCGGCGCGCCACGCCATCGACAACGACGAGGTGACCACCTTCCTCGACGACATCGACGACCGGATCAGCAGCAGGGTGCTGCGCGCCGCCCTGTTCTCGACGGCGCGCGACGTCGCCAACGTCGACGACGACGTGTCGCCCGAGGAGGGCACGATTCTCGCCGAGGTCGCCGTCCGGTTCGGTTGACCGCGTCCCGCCCGCTCAGCCCGGCCGGAACACCATCCGCAGCCCATCGCGCATCACGCCCTCGTGCCGCTCGTGCTCACGCACGAGGCCGTCGACGACGAACCCGGCGGCGCGGTACGCGGCGACCGCCCGCTCGTTCTCGGGGTACGGCATGATCACGACGTCGCAGGCGCCGCGCTCGGCCAGGAGGTACTCGGCCGCGGCGCGGACGACGCGCCGGCCGAGCCCGGTGCCGTGGAGCTCGGGCTCCCCGACGAACATGTCGATCGACCAGATCCCGGCCCCGTTGTCGAGGTCGAACTCGGCGGCCCATCGTTCGAGCTCGTAGAACTGGATGTACCCCACGGGCCGGCCGGCGAGCTCGACGATGGCCGAGATCGTGCCGTCCCGCTCGTTCTGCCCGCCGGGGCCGTACTCGTCGAGCACGTCGGCCAGGTCGTAGTCCTGATCCCGCCCGGCGTACCACTCGAGCACCTCCGGTGTCCGCAACCAGCGCAGCATCGAGGCGATGTCCGCGAGGTCGTTTCGCATGTGGCGCACGCGCAGCTCACCGTCGTCGACGGCGAACATCGTCGTCGGTCGGCGGCCGAGCGCGATCCGGTCCCGCCCGGCCAGATCGGGTCGCACCTCGACGTCGGCGAAACCCCGATCGGTCAGGAGCTCGATCGCCGCGGGCCCTTGATCCGCGCCGATCTCCAGCACGAGCCAGCCCCCCGGCCGGACGCGGTCGAACGTCTCGGACGCGATGCGCCGGATGTCGTCGAGGCCGTCGGGCCCGGCGAACAGCGCCGACCGCGGCTCCCAATCGGACACGACCGCCTCCACGTCGGGCGAGCCGAGCGCGACGTACGGGGGGTTGGACACGATCACGTCGAAGCGCGTGTCGTCGGGCAGCGCGGCGGCCCACGAGCCGCGCCCGACGCGCACGTTGCAGGCCGCCCGCCCGAGCCCGGCGAGGTTCGCCGAGGCCAGTTCGAGAGCGTCGTCGTCGACGTCGGTGATCCACACGGTCGTGCCGTCGAGCGGCAGCTCGTCGGCCATCGCCAACCCGATCGCGCCCGAACCGGTTCCGAGGTCGGCGACGACGCGCAGCGGGCCGAACGACCGCGCCAGCTCGATCGCCGCGCCGGCCACCAACTCCGTCTCGGGTCGCGGGATCAACACCCGGCGGTCGATCGCCAGGTCGAGGCGCCGGAACCCCCAGTGGCCGAGCACGTACTGCAGCGGCTCGCCGGCCCGCAGCCGCCCGGCCATCGCGTCGAGATGGGCGCCGGCCCGCGCCGACGGCCGCTCGTCGAGCAGCGCGAGGAACTCGTCGCCGAACGCGCCGGACGCGGTCTCGCACATCCAGCGCGCCGCGGTCCGGTCGCCGATCTCCGCCGCGGTCTCGGCCCACCGGTCGCGCCACGTCGGCCCGTCGGCGCGGTCAGCCATTCGTCGCCGCCCCGTCAGCCCCGGTCGCCACCCGCCGCGAGCTGGCGCGCCCGCTCGTCGGCGGCGAGCGCGTCGACCACGGCCTGGAGGTCGCCGCCGAGCACGTCGGCCAGCCGATAGACCGTGAACCCGACCCGGTGGTCGGTCACGCGATTCTCCTTGAAGTTGTACGTCCGCACCTTCTCGCTGCGACCGCCGCCGCCGACCTGCGACCGCCGCTCGGCCGACTGCTCGGCGTCGCGCTCGGATTCGGCCAGCTCGAACAGCCGCGCCCGGAGGACCTTCATCGCCCGCGCCTTGTTCTGGAGCTGCGACCGCTCGTCCTGCATCGCCACGGTCACCCCGGTCGGACGGTGGGTGACGCGCACGGCGGAGTCGGTCGTGTTGACGCTCTGGCCGCCCGGGCCGCTGGCCCGATACACGTCGACGTCGAGGTCGCGCTCGTCGATCTGGACGTCGATCTCGTCGACCTCGGGCATCACGGTCACCGTCGCCGACGACGTGTGGACCCGGCCCTGGCTCTCGGTCTTCGGCACGCGCTGGACGCGGTGCGGGCCGCCCTCGAACTTCAGGTTGCGCCAGGCCGTGGCGCCGCGGAACTCGAGGGTGATCTCGTTCAGCCCGCCCATGTCGCTCGGCGTCGACGACAGCGTCTCGACCTTCCACCCCTGGCCCGCGGCGTACGCCCTGTACATCTCGGCGAGGTCGCGGGCGAACAGGTTGGCCTCCTCGCCGCCCTCGGCACCGCGGATCTCCATCAGGACGGCCTTGCCGTCGTGGGGGTCTGTGGGCAGCATCAACTCGCGCAGCTCGTGTTCGAGCTCGGCGAGCTCCTCGTCGGCCGCCGAGATCTCGGACTGCAGCAGCGACCGCTCGTCGCCGGTCGCCCCCTCGAGCATCTCGCGGGCGGCGTCGGCGTCGCCGCGGCGGGCGAGGTGGCGGCGAAACGCGGCGACGACCGGGCCGAGCTCGTTGTACCGCTTCGAGATGGTGCGCAGCAACGCCGGGTCGGCCAGCACGTCGGGGTCGGCGAGCTGGCGTTCGAGGTTGTCGTACTCCTCGTTGACCTCGCTGAGTCGCTCCAACATCGCGAGCCGAGGCTAACGCCGCGCGCGCCGTCAGCCGAGTGGCGCGAACCGGACCGGCGCGGCGAGCAGCCCGACGAGCTCGCGGGTGATCGGGACCAGGTCGCGGGCGGGCGTGACGACGGCGATCTCGCGCCGCTCGTCCATGGCGCGCACGTCGGCGACGTAGGCGGCGAGATCGAGATCGACGCCGGTCGAGAACACGACGGCCACCTCCCGACCGTCCTCGTCGACGCCGGCCGCGACGCACGGTGTCGGATCCTTCAGATTCGGGCGGGGCAGCGGCGGCTCGGCGGGCGTGAGCGAGCGGAGCCCGATCAGCCCCGGTTCCCGCTCGACCCGCCAGCGCAGGAACCGCTCGGCCATCAGCCGGTTGAGCGGATGCTGCGGGGCTTCGGCGCGGCGATGCTCGGCGACGGCCGCGACGACCCGGCTCAGCGCCTCGACGGTCGGGACGTCGCCGTGGAGGATCTGGAACGCCTCCCGATCGTTCGCCCCGACGCCGACCTCGAGCAGGACACCGGCGGCGGCGCGATCGGGGTCGCGCGGGGGCGGGGCGACGCCCGCCTCGGTGACGTGGCCGACGGTCGGTTCGGCGACGACGCGGCAGACCTCGAGCCCGCGCACCTCGCCGAACACCACGCCGTGCTCCACGTTCGGGGCGGCGCCCGCCGCCTCGATCAAGCCGGTGAGCGCGAGGTGCCCCGGGAGCGGCGCTGGCGGGAGGGGCAGCGGTTCGGGGGGCGCCGGGAGCAGCGTCCGCTCCTCGGCGAACCAGACGTCGATCGGGAGCGTGAACCGGCCGGCCCGGCGGGCGAGCAGCCCGGTGTCGGCGCCGGCGACCAGGTGCAGCGCGTCGGCGTCGTTGCGGACCGCCCACGCGAGGGCGCGGCCGAGCAGCCGGGCGGCAGATCCCTCGACGACCACCCATGCGGCCCCGTCGACGACCATCGCCGCGCCGGCCGGGAACGCCTCCGGCGCGGCGGCGACATCACGACCCAGATGTTCGGCGACCAGCGCCCTGAGCCTGATCCCGTGCAACCGGCTGCGCCGCCCCCCGTCGTCGGAATCCGATGAGGACGGGCCGATCACCCCGAGGACGCTACCGCCGCCGCCCGGAAGCGCCCGCGGACGACCCCACCCAAGGCCGAGGCCGGGTGTCTGCCGGGCGAACATTTCTGGAATTGGTGCGCGGTGTTGTCGCCGTGACAACACAAGTTGTCAATTTCGGAATCTTCTCCGGCCGGTGCTCGTCGACCCCACCCCCCGGCGCACAGCCGCCGCCGGGAGCGCCAGCGACCAAGGCCGGCGCGAGGCCGACCAAACCAGCCCACCACCAACCCCGCTCCAAGGCCGAGCCAACCAGAACAGCCGCCGCCGGGAGCGCCAGCGACCAAGGCTGGCGCGAGGCCGACCAAACCCGGCCACCACCGACCCGCTCCAAGGCCGAGCCAACCCGAACGGCCGAGCCAACCAGAACCGCCGAGCCAACTAGAGGAAATAGCCGGTGACGTCGGCGATGAGGTCGACGGCGCCGAACGCGTTGTACAGCCGGATCTTGCCGCCCTCGCCGACCTTGGAGATCGTCAGGTTGGCGACGGTCTGGCCGGGCGACGCGTTGTGGCTCGACGCGTTGGGACGCGATCCGCCGTCGGGGTAGGTCGTGACGAACGTCGAGTGCGTCGGGCCGACGACGGTCACGTTGAGGATCGCCGCCTTGGCGTTCGTCGGCACTCCGCCTCGCCCGGCGACCACGACGTCGAGCTCACCGGATCCCCCAACACGGCGTCGCGGGGCGCCGACCCCGTTGCGCGTGTCGAGGATCCGCGCCGGGCGGATGCCGACGTGCCGCGAGCCGTCGGCGGCGAAGCAGCCGACGACGTCGGCGAGCAGGTCGACCTCGCCGTCGCTGGCGAACAGGCTGACCGCTCCCCCCGACCCGACCTTGCAGATCACCAGGTTCGGGATGACCATTCCCTTGGCGTAGTTCAGCGCTGAGACGTCCGGCCGCGGGCCGCCGCTCGGCCAGACGGTGACGTACCCGTTGGCGGTCGGCTCGACGGATGTGACGTTGAGGATCACAGCGTCGGCGCCGACCGCCGGAACCCCGCCGCGTCCGGCGACGACGAGGTCGATGTGCGACCCGCCGCGCACCCTGCGCCGCGGGGCGCCGACGCCGGTTCGGGTGTCGAGCAGCCGGGAGGGAGTGAGCGGGGCGAGCCGCGCGCCCGATTCGGCGCGGAAGTAGCCGAGCACGTCGACGAGGTAGTCGGCGGTTCCCGAGTGGTTGAAGACGCTGATCCTCCCGCCGGCGCCGACGTCGACGACGGTCATGTTCGGCACGGCCCGACCGGGCACCGGGTTCAGCGAGGACGTGTCCGGCCGGCTCGTGCCGGCGGGGAAGACGGTGAAGTACGTCGGCTGGGTCACGTTCGTCGACGTCACGTTCACGGCGACCGCCGTCACCCCGCTCGCCGGGATGCCGCCCCGGCCGGTGATCTGGACGTCGCGGACCTGGCCCGGTCCGATCGGCGCCGCCGGCCCGCCGATGCCGATGCGCGAGTCGCGCACGCGGGCCGGGGACACGGACACGAAGTTGCCGATGGCCGCGCCGGGCACGCCGCCGCCGCCACCGCCGCCGGAGGACGGGGCGGCGCGGAACAGGCCGAGGTCGTCGATCGCCCGGCCGCCGAAGACGTCCGAGCCGCCGCCGCCGAGCCAGCCGTCGACCACGCTGCCGAAGTAGTCGCGGAAGTCGACGTGATGGCGCATGCGGTCCCACCGCCGCAGGCCGGCGAGCGACGGCCGCTGGCCGTAGAACCCGCCGCGCACGTTGGCGCCGAGCACGAACTGCGGACCGGCGGTCCCGTGGTCGGTGCCGCGGCCGTCGTTGTCCCAACTCGTGCGGCCGAACTCGGAGAACGTCATCACGGTGACGCGGCCCGCCCACTGCGCGTTGAGCAGCTCGAAGAACCGGGCGAGGGCGGCGTTCAACTCCTCCATCCTGGCCGGGTGCTGGTCGGGCTGCCCGGCGTGGCTGTCGTAGTCGCCGTGGCCGGCGGTCAGGACGCGGAACCCGAGGTTGGCGTTGATCAGCCGGGCGATCACCTCGAGGCGGGCCACGATGCGCGTGGGCGGCAACTCGTCGGGGATGACCGGGGCCAGCGTCGCGGCCATGTCGAGTTGGTCCACCATCGCCTGGCCGACCTGGCCGAGCCAGGTGGTCGGCGGGGCGGCGTTCAGCGCCCGGATGGTGGCGAACCGCCGGCCGTCGTGCTCGCTACTGGCGACCCCGAAGCCGGGCCGGCCGGCGGGGACGACCGAGCCGCGGGCCTGGTGGCCGATGAGGTGGAGCGGCACGGAGTTGCCGATCTCGGCCGCGGCGTAGAGGTCGGGCCCGCCGCCGAGGTAGCCGTCGAGCCAGCGCCCGATCCATCCCGTCGAGGGGACGCCGGCGACGGTTCCCGACATCCACCGCGCCATCGAGTTGAAATGGCTCAGGTCCGGGTCCGGGGCGCCGACGCCCTCCACGATCGCCAGCCGCCCATCGTCCCAGAAGCGCTTCATCTCGGTGAGCGCCGGGTTGAGGCCGCTGCCCGCGTCGAGCGCCAGCGTCTGGTGACCGGGGATGGCGAGCGCCCGATGCTGGTCGTAGTAGTTGCCGTCGTCGAGCGGCACGACGGTGTTCAGCCCGTCGTTCCCGCCGAACAGGCCGATGACGACGAGCACGCCGTCGCTCGGGCCGATCGGGCCGGCCGCCCACGCCGACGGGTCGTGGCCCCGGATCGCCGCGTCGAGGAGCGACCCGCCGGGGCCGGCGACGAGGCCGGCGCCGAGCCCCATCCCGACCAGTTGCAGGAACCGCCGCCGGTCGAGCGCGTACGGGTCGGTCTCGGGCTGGTGCAGGCGGCGGAGCGCCTCGGCGGTGGAGATGTCGGGATCGGGCATGGAACCTCAGGCGATGTGCATCTCGGGGGCGAGCATGAGCAACATGACGGCGTCCCAGCGGTCCCACACGGACTCGGCGTCGCAGTGGGCGGCGATGGTCGACCTCGTCGCCGGTGTCAACCGGGCGCCCATCAGGCGCAGCAGCTCGTCGACGTACTCCCCGCCGCTCATCACCGGGTCGCGGTTGTCGTCGCGGGCGAGGATCTCATCCCTCGCCAGCTCGCCGCCCGCCAGGCTGATCGCGCCGCCCTCCTCCCAGTAGCCCTCGAGCACGCGCCAGGTGAACTGCTGGGCGATCGCGTTCCGCCGCTCCATCGCGCTGGCGTTGACCCAGTAGCCGTTCGGCTTCCAGCCGCTGACGTCGGGCGGGAACAGCGGGCGCTGGCCCGCCCCGGTCATCAGCCACAGCGGGCTGGCCGCCTCGGATCGCTTCCCGGTGGCGACGAGCAGGGCCACGAGGTACTCGATCGGCTGGCGGACGAGGCCGTCCTGCACCGCGCCGGCGTAGAACTCGTCGCGGGTCAGCATCGTCTTGACCCACGGGTGGATCACGAAGTCGTTGGCCACCAGCGCGTCGCGCATCGCGGCCAGCGCGGCGGCCGGCGGGTGCTCGTCGGCGAACTCGTGCCACAGCTTCGTGGACAGGAACTCGGCGGCGACGACGCGCGACGGTCGCCCGCGGTTGCCGACCTGGTCGGCGCCGGACGGGATCACCCCGTTGCCGAGGATCACGTCGATCGTCTCGTCGCCGTGCAGCCGCGGGTCGCCCCCGGCGTTGATCGTCCGGCCGAGGAACTGCTTGGCCGACCCGTCGTGCCACTCCGATCGCCAGACGTACTCGTCGGTGTCCCACCGGTCGGTGTGGCCGGTCCACGCCGCGGTCGCCGCCTCGACGTCGGCCTCGGTGTAGTTCCCGACCCCGAGCAGGAACAGCTCCATCAGCTCCCGCGCGAAGTTCTGGTTCGGCGAGGTCGCCCGGTTCTGGTTGTTGTCGAGGTAGCGCAGCATGGCGACCTGGGTCGACATCTCCTTCACCACGTCTCGAAGGTCGCCGAGGGCGTGGCGGCGGTAGAGGTCGATCTGCTCGCGCATCAACTCCGCGCTGCCGACCTTGCCGAACTCGCTGCACAGATGACCGTGCCAGAAGAACGCCATCCGCTCCTGGAACGGGCGCGCCGAGTCGTGCGCCATGCGGTTGAGCCAGAAGTGGGTGTAGTGCTCGCCGCGCCGCCAGTTCTCGTCCCCAGCGCGGAACGCCACGCTCGGCGGGTTGGCCCCGGTCGCCAACACGTTGTCGACGGCGTGGCCGATCGAGGGCAGGGCCAGGAGCTCGGCGACCCGGTCCGGCCGGTCGACGAACTCGGTGCGCCGAAGCAGGTGGCGGACGTTGGATTCGTTGAGCGTTGGCACGTCGGGCAGGTCCAGAGCGATCGTCGAGCGGGTCTGTCCCCCTGTATCGCCCTGTCCGCGGGGCCGATTGACTCAAGACTCCGGCATTATTCGTCGTCCAGCCGCCCGAGGACGACGAACGCCGCCCCGGAGGGCGGCGTGCGTCATCGGTTCGTCGGTTCGCGGCCGCTGGGTGAGCGGCGCGTGTCGGCTGTCAGTCGTCGGCGGCGGGCGTGGCTGGCGCGTTCTTGCGCTGGCCGTAGCGGCGGTTGAACCGCTCGACGCGTCCGCCGGAGTCGACGAGCTTCTGCTTGCCGGTGAAGAACGGGTGGCACTCGTTGCAGAGCTCGACGCTGAGGTCGCCCTCGACCGTCGAGCGCGTCTGGAAGGTGTTCCCGCAGGAGCAGCGCACCGTGGTCTCGGTGTAGTTCGGGTGGATGTCGGTCTTCATGGGGGATCCTTTCGAGGACGGCTGAACAGGCGGCGGGTTGCCCCTGATCGTCGTCGCAGAGATCAGCTGGGAGATTGTACCGGGTACAACCCCTCTACATTCCGGGCTGCTTGGCGATCTCGTTGAGGAACTCCGAGTTGGTGCGGAAGGTCTTGAGCCGGTCGATCAGCAGCTCGAGGCCGGGGGCCGCGTTGCCGTCGGCGGCGAGGCCGGACAGCACCCGGCGCAGCTTCCAGACCATCTGCAGCTCCTTGCGGTCGAAGAGCAGCTCCTCGTGGCGGGTCGAGGAGGCGTCGACGTCGATCGCCGGGTAGATCCGGCGCTCGGAGATCTTGCGGTCGAGTCGGAGCTCCATGTTGCCGGTGCCCTTGAACTCCTCGAAGATCGCCTCGTCCATCCGGCTGTTCGTGTCGACCAGCGCGGTGGCGAGGATCGTCAGCGAGCCGCCCTCCTCGACGTTGCGCGCCGCGCCGAAGAACTTCTTCGGCGGGTACAGCGCGCCGGCGTCGATGCCGCCGGACAGGATGCGGCCGCTGGCCGGGGCGGCCAGGTTGTAGGCCCGGCTCAACCGGGTGATGCCGTCGAGCATGATCACGACGTCGGCGCCGGACTCGACCATCCGCTTCGCCTTGGCGATGGCCATCTCCGCGATGTGGGTGTGCTCGTCGCTCGGGCGGTCGAAGGTCGAGGAGATGACCTCGCCCTTGACCGTGCGGCGGATGTCGGTGACCTCCTCGGGCCGCTCGTCGATCAGCAACACGATCAGCTTGACCTCGGGATTGTTGGTCTCGATCGACTTGGCGATCGTCTTCATCACCGTCGTCTTGCCGGCCTTCGGCGGCGACACGAGGATGCCGCGCTGGCCCTTGCCGATCGGCGAGATGAGGTCGATGATCCGGGCGGTCATGTTGCCCGGGTCGCTCGGATCTTCGAGCGTCAGCCGCTGGTCGGGGAACAGCGCGGTCAGGTCCTCGAAGCGCGGGCGCTTCTTGGCCGTCTCGGCGTCGCCGTCGTTGACGGTGTAGATCTCGAGCAGGGCCGGGTTCTTCTCGTTGCGCCCCGGGGGCCGCATCTTGCCGGTGACGTGGTCGCCCTTGCGCAGCCCGAACTGGCGGGCGAGCTTGACCGGGATGTACGCGTCCTGCTTGCTCGGCAGGTAGCCGTTGACGCGCAGGAAGCCGTAGCCCTCGTCGCGCATGTCGAGGTAGCCGGCGACCTCGACGGGCTCGTTGCTCTGCGGCTGGCCGTCGTCGTCGAGCAACAGCTCGGCGTCTTCGCCCTGCGGGCCGTCCTGGCCGCCGCGCTTGTTGCGCCGCCGCCGGCGGCGCCGCTGGCCGTCGCCCTGCTGCCCGCCGCCCTGCTGGCCGCCCTGACGGCTCTCGCCGCCGCCCTGCTGGCCGCCCTGGCGGTTGTCGCCCTGGCCGCCGCCCTGCTGGCCGCCCTGGCCGCCGCCCTGCTGGACGCCCTGGCGGCCCTCGCCACCCTGGCCGCCCTGGCGGTTGTCGCCCTGGCCGCCGCCCTGGCCGCCCTGGCGGCCCTCGCCACCCTGGCGCCCGTCGCGGGAGCGCTGTTGGCGGTTGTCGCCGCCCTGGCGGCCGTCGGCCGGGCGGCCGCCGTCGGACCGTTCGGCAGATCGCGCGGCGGGCGCGGCGCCGTCGCCGTCGCCCCTGCGAGCGGGGGCCGCTTCGGCGCCGTCGGGCGCGTCGGCGCCCCGGTCGGCGAGCTCGATCTCCCAGTCGGCGAGCGGTTCGCCGTCGGGGCCGAGGCGGGCCGGTCGATCGCCGTCGCCGTCGCCGTCGCCGCTCGGAGCGGCGGGCGCCGCGGACTCGTCGGCGGCGGGCGCCGACGGCTCGGCCCCGTTCGACGGAACCGACGGCGCCGCCGGCGCGGCCGACGACTCGTCGGAGCGGGCGACCGCGGAGGTCGTGTCGAGGATCTTGTCGATGATCTCGGACTTCTTCATCCGGGCGGTGGCCTTGACGCCGAGCGCCTTGGCCATCTCCAGGAGGGTGTCCTTGTCCTTCGATTCGAGAACGGACTGTTCAAGTGCGGCAGCAGCCACGATGTTCCTCTCTTTGCTCGCCGGATGATCGACGAAGCGCAGTGATCAGGCGCCAGGGAAAGGGGGTGGAGGGCAGACGTGCCCGACAAAGATCCCCTGGGCAGAATTCGCACGCATCCGGTGAGCCCGGGGTGCGGCCCGGGCGAACCGGACACCAGTACGATAGCCCGAGCGGCGGGGCCATCGCAACGTTTACCGCGACGACACCGCGGCAGCCGCTGCCCGCCGGGCACGCGACGTGGCTCCGCCGCCGCTACCGCTGGGTCAGCCGCTCGACGAGCGCCTCGACCGCGCCCAACTCGTTGGCGACCGTCTCGGTGCGCTCCGGGAGCTCGAGGAGGTCGGCGAGGTGGTCGGGCAGCGGGGGGCGCACGCCGATCGCGGCCTCGATCGCGTCGGGGAACTTCGCCGGATCGGCGGTCGCCAACGTGATCACCGGATGGTCGGCGCCGTCCGGCCCGGCGAGCAAGCGCGCCGCGGCGGTGGCCGTCGCCGTGTGCGGGTCGACGACCATCCCGCTCTCGGCCCGCACACGCGCGATCTCCCGCAACGTGGTCGCGTCGTCGAAGGCGGCGGCCCGGAACGTCCCGTCGACGTGCGCGGCGCGCTGGTCGGGCTCGACGTCGAGCCGGCCGGTCGCCCGGAAACGCGTCAGCTGCTCGGCGGTCATCCCCCCGTCGCGCCCGTTCATCTCGAACAGCAGCCGCTCGAAGTTCGACGACACCTGGATGTCCATCGACGGGCTGAGCGTCGGGACGACGTCGCGGGTGGTCATGTCGCCGTCGCGGAGGAACCGGGTGAGGATGTCGTTGGTGTTCGAGGCGACGATGAAGTCGCGGATCGGCGCGCCCATCTCGCGGGCGATCCACCCGGAGAGGACGTTGCCGAAGTTGCCGGTCGGCACGCTGAACGTGACCGGCTCGGCGAACGTCTCCGACGCGACCACGTAGTAGACGGTCTGGGCGAGCACCCGCGCCCAGTTGATCGAGTTGACGGCCGACAGCCGGTTGCGCGCCCGGAAGCCGCCGTCGTTGAACATCGCCTTGACGAGATCTTGACAGTCGTCGAACGTGCCCTCGACGGCGATCGCGTGGGCGTTCGGCGCGTCGACGGTCGTCATCTGCCGCCGCTGGACGTCGCTCGTCCGCCCGAGCGGGTACAGCATGACGATGTCGACGCACGCCCGGCCGGCGACGGCGTCGATCGCCGCCGACCCCGTGTCGCCGCTCGTCGCGCCGACGATCGTCACCCGCTCGCCGCGGGCCGCGAGCACGTGGTCGAACATCCGGCCGACGAGCTGCAGCGCGACGTCCTTGAACGCCAGGGTCGGGCCGTGGAACAGCTCCTGCACCCACTGCCGGGGCCCGATCTGGACGAGCGGGACGACCGCCGGGTGGCGGAACGTCGCGTACGCCTCGGCGCACAGGTGGGTGAGCGTGACCGCGTCCAGGTCGGGCTCGACGAACGGCAGCATGACCTCGACCGCGCGGTCGACGTAGGTGTTCGAGCCGACCGCCCGCGGGGCGAGCGACGGCCACTCGTCGGGCACGTACAGCCCGCCGTCGGTGGCCAGCCCGGCGAGCAGCACGTCGTCGAACCCGAGGACCGGCGCCGCGCCGCGCGTCGAGACGTACCGCACGGCGGTCAGCTCCCGATCACGCGCAGCAACCCGCCGACCCCGTGCACGACGTCGAGGTCGCGCAGCTCGCGCACCGTCGCCTGCACGTCGGCCTCGCGCGCCTCGTGCGTGATGAACACGAGGCGGGCGTCGGGGCCGTTGCCCTCCTGCTCGGCGACGCGGATCGACACGTCGTGCGTGGCGAACACCCCGGTGACCGCGTGCAGCACGCCGGGCCGGTCGGCGACGTCGAGACCGAGCAGGTACTCCGCCGAGGTCTCGTCGATCGGGCGGATCGTCGCCTTGGTCAGCTCCCCGAGCGACCCGTGGGTTCCGTTGCACAGATTGCGCGCCGCGTCGATCACGTCGCCGAACACCGCGCTGGCCGACGGGGCGCCGCCGGCCCCCCGCCCGTAGAACATCAGCGAGTCGACGAACCCGCCTTCGATGAACACGGCGTTGAAGCTGTCGCGCACCGTCGCCAGCGGGTGCTGCGCCGGCAGCATCGTCGGGTGGACGCGGACGCTGATCTCCTCGGTCGCCGCGTCGCGCTCGACGATGCCGAGCAGCTTGACCACGTAGCCGAGCCGGTGGGCGACGTCGATCTCCGCCGCGGTGATCTCGCTGATGCCCTCGTGGTACACGTCGCCGGCGACGACCTTCGCCCCGAACGCGACCGTGGCGATGATCGCCGCCTTCGCCCCGGCGTCGAAGCCCTCGACGTCGGCGGTCGGGTCGCGCTCGGCGTACCCGAGCTGCTGGGCCTCGGCGAGGGCCGCCGCGTAGTCGCCGTCGCCGCCGCCGACGACCGCGTCGGCCATCTTCGTGAGGATGAAGTTCGTCGTGCCGTTGATGATGCCGAGCACCCGCGTGATCGGCTCGCCGTGGAGCGACTCGCGCAGCGCCCGCACGATCGGGATGCCCCCGGCGACCGCCGCCTCGAACAGCAGGTCGCGCCCGGCGGCGTCGGCCGCGGCGTAGAGCTCGGCGCCGACGTTGGCCAGCAGCTCCTTGTTCCCGGTGACGACCGGCTTGCCGTTGGCCAGCGCGGCGAGGATCAGCTCGCGGGCGGGCTCGATCCCGCCGATCAACTCGACGACGAGGTCGATGTCGGGGTCGGTGACGATGCCGTGGGTGTCGTGGGTCAGCACGCCGTCGGCCAGCTCGGCGTCGCGCGGGGCGGCGAGGTTGCGCACGGCGACGCGGGTGACCTCCAGCCGGATCCCGGTCCGCGCCTCGACGCCGTCACGCTGCCGCTCGACGAGCCGCACGAGCGCCGCGCCGACGTTGCCGCACCCCAGGACTCCAATTCGCACCGTCGTCACGGCAGGGAGGCTACGGGATCGGCCCCCGTCCTCCCGATCTCGTGAACTGTTTGCGCGGTGTCCACGCACACTGTTCACGCGGTCGGCGACGGGGTCGAGCGGGGATGCGGGTCAGGCGCGGACGAGCTCGTGGTACCGGCCGAGAGCGCCGATGACGTCGTCGAAGCGGCTGCGGTCGAGGATCGCGCCCTCGCGGCGGACGTCGTCGGGGTCGATCGTCAGCAGCCGGTCGACCTTGGCGTAGCTCGGCCGGCGCCTCGGATCCCACGACCCGGACCCGACCGGCACGTGATCGGCGCGGCGCTTGTTCTTCGAGGTCAGCGGCACGCCGGCGAGGTCGTCGCCGGTCCGGCCGATGACGACGACCGGGCGGTCTTTGCCGCGGTGCGGGTCGTCCTGGTACGGCACCCACGTCCAGACGATCTCGCCCGGGTCGGGGTCGCCGTCGAGCTCGGGGGTGTACTCGACCCGCACGCCGTGCTCGACGCGGGAGGTACGCGGCGCGGGCTTCTTGCGCGTCCGCCCGGCGCCGCGCTCGCGTTCGCGGGTGGCCTCCTGAACCTGCTTGACGATCTTCAGGGCGGTGTCGAACCACTTGGCCATGTCAACCCATATCCGTCGCCAGGAGGTCGTCGTACGTCTCGCGGCGGACCACCTGGCGAGCGACGCCGTCGGCCACGAACACGACCGGCGGCCGCGTGATCTTGTTGTAGTTGGAGCCCATCGAGTGCCCGTAGGCGCCGGTGACCGGCATCGCCAGCAGGTCGCCGACGGCGATGTCGGACGGCACGCGGGCGGCGACGGCGAGCACGTCGCCCGACTCGCAGTGCTTGCCGACGAGGCGCGCCGTCAGGTCGCGATCGGCGCCGACCGCACGCGGCAGGAACGACTCGTAGCCCGACCCGTACAGCACCGGGCGCGGGTTGTCGCTCATCCCGCCGTCGACCGCGAGGTACGTCCGGACACCCGGGATGTGCTTGACCGTGCCGACGGTGTAGACCGTCATCGCCGCGTCGGCGACGATCGCCCGACCGGGCTCGACGCTGACGTTCGAGCGGACGCCGAGCGCCTGGCACGCGTCGAGCAGGACGTTGCCCCACTGCGTGATCGTCGGCGCCTCCTCCCCCTCGACGTAGGGCACGCCGAGCCCGCCGCCGAGCACCAGCTCGGGGAGGTCGAGCGGGACGGCGAACGCCGCCATCACCTCGGCGGCCTTGGCGAACGACGACGCCTCGAACACGTTCGAGCCGATGTGGCAGTGCAGCCCGACGAGCCGCACCGCCGCCGAGCGCCGGGCGCGGTCGACCGCCCGCAGCGCGTCGCCGTTGCCGAGGTTGAAGCCGAACTTGGAGTCGTCCTGCCCGGTGGCGATGAACTCGTGGGTGTGGGCGTGCACGCCGGGGGTGACCCGCAGCAGGACGTCCGGGACCGGGCCGACACCCGCCGCGGCGAGCGCGTCGAGGCGGTCGAGCTCGTCGAAGGAGTCGACGACGGTGTGCCGGACGCCGGCCCCGATCGCCTCGCGCAACTCGGCGGTCGACTTGTTGTTGCCGTGCAGCGTGCACGCCGCCGCCGGGACGCCGGCGGAGAGCGCCACGTGCAGCTCGCCGCCCGAGGCGACGTCGAGCAGCAGGCCCTCCTCGAAGGCCAGCGCCGCCATCGCCCGGCAGAGGAACGCCTTGGTGGCGTAGATCACGCGCTCGGGCCCGAACGCGGCGACCGCCTCGCGGCAGCGCGCCCGCAGGTGGTCTTCGTCGTAGACGAACAGCGGCGTGCCGTACTCGGCGGCGAGCCCGGCCACGTCGCACCCGCCGACCGACAGCGCGCCCCCGGCGTCGACGGTCGCGTTGTCGGACAGCAATCGCTGCGGGATCGGGCTCATACGGCGACCAGTCTGCCCGCTGCGATTCGAACGACCACGGGATGTTCCCGTACTACCGTTCCGTCATGGGTTCGGGACCGCGCCGATTGCTCGCCGGACTGGCCGTGCTCGCGCTGGCCGGATGCGTCGGCGCGACCCCGCGCGACGAGTTCGACGCCGAGGTCCGCGCCCGCGGCGGCGGCCTGACGATGGCGTTCGTCGACGACTCGCTGGCGGCCCTCGCCACCGAGGTCGGCGCCGGCTCGTGGACCGAGCTCGAGGTGATGTTCCTCACGATCACGCCCGGGTCCCGCTCGGTCACGGCGAGCGTGCGCGACCCGCGGCGGGCGGACTTCGTCGACACGATCGTCGTCTCCGACGGCAAGGTGGTCGCCAGCACGCCGGTGCGCGACGCCGACGAGCTACCGCTCGACGACGTGACCGTGCGGCTCGGCTCGGTCGCCCTCGACCGGGTGGAGGAGATGTCGTCGGCGGCGCGCGCCGCGTTCGGCGAGTCGGACGGGTACGTCAGCCGGCTCACGGTCACCCGCGTCCTCGGCGCGGCGCAGATCGACGTCGCGCTCGAGTCGGCGCGGGTGACCGCGACGGCGACGTTCGACGCCAACGGCGACCTCGTCGGGATCGAGCGATGAGCGAGCAGTCGGTCCGCGTGACGCTCGGGCCGCGGACCGGGCCCGGCGGCTGCCTCGGGGTCTTCGCGCTGGCGGCCGTGACCTTGTTCGTCGGGTTGATGATGACGATCCTGCTCGCCGTCGCCATCTGGCCCGGCGAGGTCAAGCTCGTCGCGCCGTTGTTCTGCAGCGACGCGCAGCCGGACGCGTTCGTCGTGTCCGACACCTACAGCGTGCAGCCCGGCGAGACCTCCACCAACTTCACGCTCTACTGCATGGGCCCCGGCGGTGACGCGACCGACCACGGCTTCTTCCTGCCGTTCCTGGCGACGATGGCCCTGAACCTGGTCGTGCTCGGCGCGGTCGTCGCGATCCTCTCGATGATCGGGTTGCTCCGACGGCGGCTCCGCTCGCCGGCCGACGGTGGCGATCGACCGCCTCCCGGCCCGATCGCCGGGCCTCCCGAGGGCTCGACTGCCGGCCCGTTCGTGCAGTGAGCCGAACCGCGCCGGTCGCCCGGCGCTCGGCGTTCACATCTGGTCGGGGGCGTCGATGCCGAGCAGCCCGAGGCCGTGGGCCAGCACGCGGGCGGTCAGGTCGGCGAGCGCGAGGCGGCTGGAGCGGATCGGCTCGTCGGCCTTGAGCACCGGGCAGTGCTCGTAGAACGAGGTGAAGTCGCTCGCCAGCTCGTAGGCGAACGTGCAGAGCTTGTGCGGGCCGTAGGCCTCCAGCGCGGCGTCGATCGCCGACGGATAGGCGAGCAGGCGCAACGCCAAGGCCCGCTCCTGCGGCGTGTCGAGGTGGAGGGTCGCGTCGCGCACCGACGCGCGGTCGACGCCGGCGCGCCGGAAGATCGAGCAGATCCGGGCGTGGGCGTACTGGAGGTACGGCGCGGTGTTGCCGTCGAAGGACAGCATCCGGTCCCAGTCGAAGACGTAGTCCTTGATCCGGTCGTTGGACAGGTCGGCGTACTTGACCGCGCCGATGCCGACCATCCGCGCGATCTCGGCCCGCTGCCCTGGTGACAGGTCGGGGTTCTTCTCGGCGACCGCGTTCGCCGCCCGCTCGACCGCCTCGTCGAGCAGGTCGACCAACCTGACCGACTCGCCGCTTCGGCTGCGCAGCATCTTGCGGTCGTCGCCGAGGACGCTGCCGAACGCGACGTGCACCGCCTCGGCCGGCGGGGTCAGCCACCCGGCCATCTCGCACACCTTGAAGATCATCTGCAGGTGCTGGGCCTGCGGCGAGCCGACGACGTACAGCAGCAGGTCGGCGCCGAGGCGCTCGACCCTGTCGACCACGCAGGCGAGGTCGCTCATCGCGTACATGAACGCGCCGCTGCGCGACCGAGCGATCAGCGGGAGCGGATCACCGTCGCGGTTCGTGAAGCCCGGCGGGAACACGACCATCGCGCCGTCGTCCTCCTCGAGGAGTCCCGACGATTCGAGGCGGGTGTACGCGCCGTCCATCAGCGGCTGGTACTTGCTCTCCGGGGCGAGGTCGTCGTCGGTCAGCAGCACGCCGAGCTTGTCGTACACGGTGTTGAAGTACACCGTCGACAGATCGACCAGGCGCCGCCACAGCCGGGTCGTCTCCTCGTCGCCGGCCTGGAGGAGCACGACGCGCTCCCGTGCCCGCTCCTGGAACTCCTCCGACTCGGTGAACTTGGCGTTGGCCGCCTTGTAGAACCCGTCGAGGTCGCCCTGGGTCAGGCCGTCGGCGGCCACGTCCTCCCCGAGGTCGCGCAGGTGCTCGATCATCATGCCGAACGGGCGGCCCCAGTCGCCGAGGTGGTTCTCCCGGATCACGGTGTGGCCGAGCCCCGCGTGCAGTCGCACGAGGGCGTCGCCGATGATCGTCGAGCGCAGATGGCCGACGTGCATCTCCTTCGCGACGTTCGGCGCCGAGTAGTCGACGACGACCGTCTTCGGCACCGGTGCGGGCGGCACGCCGAGTCGGTCGTCGGCGCTGACCGTCTCGAGCTGGCGGGCGAGGAAGTCGGCGGCCAGCGTGACGTTGATGAACCCGGGCCCGGCGACCTCGAGCTCGCTGGCGACACCGTCGAGCGCCCCGGAGTCGACGACCCGTTGGGCGAGGTCGCGCGGATCGGCACCGACCCGCTTGGCGAGCGGGAGCGCGCCGTTGACCTGGGCGTCGGCGCGGTCGGACGGGCGCACCGTCGGGTCGGCCGGCTCGCCGCCGTTCAGTTCGGCGAAGACCGGTGCGAGGAGCGACGAGATCGCGGCGATGGGGTCGGACATGGCTCGCCCAGTCTGCCGGATCGGGGCCCGAGGGTCACAGGTCGCCGCGCGGTACGGCCGCAGCGGGTGCCCGGCCCGCTAACCTGCGCGGTCCCAGCCCTCGTAGCTCAGGGGATAGAGCATCGGCCTCCGGAGCCGTGTGCGGAGGTTCGAATCCTCCCGAGGGCGCAAGCTGGAAATCGGCGGTGAGCAGGGCAAA
>JBFGCT010000060.1:0-20477 GCA_041581055.1 Ilumatobacteraceae bacterium
CGAGCGCGCCCCGTCCGGCCGCCCGCCCGAGCGCGCCCCGTCCGGCCGCCCGCCCGAGCCGAACCGCGGCCGCCCGCCCGAGCGCGCCCCGTCCGTCCGGCCCCCGGCGCGCGCCCGGTCCGGCCGCCGGCCCGCGCCCGAGGTCGTCCGCGGGGTGGCTCCGGCCGGCCCCGGCCCCGACCGCCTCGGGCGGCACGCGGTCGTCGAACCCGGCGCCGCCGTCGCCGAGGCGTGGCGCGCCGCCCGCCGCGTGCCGATCACGACCGCCGACCTCGACGAGCCGGCCGCGCTGCTCGATCTCCTGCGCGCCGCCGGCCACGACCGCGAGCGGCTCGTGCTCGAGCTGGCGGCCGATCTCGACCGTCCGCCGGCGCTGGCGACCGGCGCCCCGCCGCACGAGGTCGGCGCCCGGTTCGCCTTCGAGCTCGACGAGCTGCACCACCTCGTCTGGTCCAACGCCGTCGACCTGCGCCGCCCCGATCGGTCGTGGGTCGTGCTCGACCAGGCGATCGCCGCCGGGGCCACGCCGGCGGCGGCCGACGCGCCGGGCGACATCGTCCTGCCCGGCGGCGAGCCGGCGTGGCTCGACGGCGGCCCGCTGCGCCACTCCGACCCGATCGACGGCGCGGCCGTGCTGCACGCGATCGCCGTCGAGCACGGCTCGCTCGCTCCACCGGGGCCGAACGTGTCGTCGGCCGACCTGGCGCCGGACCAGCTCGCCGCGGTCACCCATCCGGGGGGCGCGGCCCGGGTCATCGCGCCCGCCGGGTCGGGCAAGACCCGCGTGCTCACCGAGCGCGCCCGCCACCTCGCCGGCGCCTGGAACGTTCCGTCGAGCGCGATCGCGCTGGTCGCGTTCAACAAGCGCGCGCAGCTGGAGATGACCGAGCGCACCGCCGACCTGCCGGGGCTCCACGTCCGAACCCTCAACTCGCTCGCCCTGGCGATCGTCAACGGCACGCCGCCGTTCGGCGCCCAGCCGCGGTCGTGGAAGACGATCGACGAGCCCGACGTCCGCCGGATCATCGGCGACCTGGTGACGTTCCCCCGCCGCCGCAACAGCGACCCGATCGCTCCCTGGATCGAGGCGTTGAGCCTGATCAGGCTCGGGCTCGTCGACCCGGAGGAGGCCGAGTCGCGCTACGACGGCGACGTCGACGGCCTGGCCGGCGTGTGGCCGGGGTACCGGGCGGCCCTCGAGCGGCGTGGCGCGGTCGACTTCGACGATCAGGTCCACCGCGCACTGCTCGTGTTGCTCACCGACCCCGCCGCCCGGCGCGCCGCGCAACGGGCCTGCCGCGTGATGCTGGTCGACGAGTTCCAGGACCTCACCCCGGCGCACCTCCTCCTGATCCGGCTCCTCGCCGCGCCCGGCGGGGCGGTCTTCGGCGTCGGCGACGACGACCAGACGATCTACGGCTACAACGGGGCCGATCCGGCGTGGTTGATCGACTTCGCCGAGCTGTTCCCGGGCGCCGGCGACCACCCGCTGGAGGTCAACTATCGCTGCCCGGCCGGCGTGGTCGACGTCGTCGACCGCCTGCTGCGTCACAACCATCGGCGGGTGACCAAGACGATCCGCGCCGACTCGGTCGAGACCGGCGGCTGGTCGATCGACCGAGCGCCCGACGCCGTCGGGGCGACCGCGTCGGCGGTGCAGCGGGCGATCGGCGACGGCGCGCGGCCCGGCGACATCGCCGTTCTGACGCGGGTGAACGCGATGCTCGCCCCCGTGCAGGTCGCGCTCTCGATGGCGGGCGTGCCGATCGCCGGCGGGGTCGGCCTCGAGTTCGCCGAGCGCACCTCGGTGCGCAGCGTTCTCGCGTGGCTGCGGCTGGCATCGGGGACCGGGCCGTTCGATCCCGACGACGTGCGGGAGGCGCTGCGCCGCCCGTCGCGCTCGTTCCACCCGCGGATCACCGACTGGGTGTGCGAGCAGCGCGATGTCGTCGGCCTGTTCCGGCTCGCGGGGCGGCTGAACAACGAGCGCGACGCCGAGCGGGTCACCGAGTTCGCCGCCGACGTGCAGACGATGCAGAAGCTCGCCGCCAGCGGGGCGCCGACGTCGGACCTCGTGTTCACGCTGGTCGACGAGATCGGCCTCGCCGGATCGGTGGCGACGCTCGACGTCACCCGACGCGGCATGAACCGCTCGGCGCAGGGCGACGACCTGACCGCGGTGCAACACCTCGCCGCCCTGCACGACGACGCCCCGACGTTCGAGAAGTGGCTGCGGGGCCAGCTGGCTGTCAGGCGGGCGGCCGACGGCGTCGTGCTGGCGACGGTCCACCGCGTCAAGGGCCAGGAATGGCCGCGGGTGGTCGTCCACCTCGCCGACGCCGAGCAGTACCCCCACCGCCTCGCCGACGACGTCGAGGAGGAGCGACGCCTGTTCCACGTCGCGATCACGAGGGCCGTCCGGCACGCCACCGTCGTCACCGGGCCGAACCCGAGCCCGTTCGTCGACGAGCTGACGACCGAGCCGGCACGGGGGCACGTCGTCTCGTCGCACCGGCCGGAGGCCCCTCCGACGAGCAAGTCCAAGAGCAGGTCGTCGGCCGACCCGGCCGCCGACCTCGACGCCGACGCGGCGGCTCGGTTCGACGCGCTCAAGGCGCTGCGCAACGACCTGCGCGACGGGAAACCGGCCTATGTCGTGTTCGACAACAAGACTCTGGCGGCGATTGCCCGCACCGCGCCGACCACACGTCAGGAGCTGGCCCGCATCTCCGGCGTCGGGCCCGCCAAGTTGGAGAAGTACGGCGCGTCGGTGATCGAGCTCATGGGCCAGCTGACCGGGGCCGGCTGACCGGGGCCAGCTGACGGGGCCAGCTGACCGGAGCGATTCAACCGGGGCCAGCCGACCGGGGCGATTCAACCCGGGGCGATTCAACCGGGCCAGCCGACCGGGGCCAGCTGACCCGCTGACCGCCCCCGCCGCCGTCCATCGACGGGAGTACGACGAACGCGGCCGGGCCGCCGGCGGCGTCAGGTGCCGGCGACCCGCCGGTCGCGGCCGGCCCAGTGCGGCTCGCGCAGCGCCTTGCGGGCCAGCTTGCCGACCGGCGACTTCGGCAGCGGGTCGGTGGTGACCTCGACCCCGACGGGCTTCTTGTAGCTGCCGAGTCGCTCGACGCACAGCTCGACCAGCTCGGCGGCGGTGACCGCCGCGCCCTCGGCGACCGACACCACGGCGAACGGGCTCTCGCCCCATCGGTCGCTCGGCACGCCGAACACCGCCGCCTCGACCACGTCGGGGTGGTCGGTCAGCACGTTCTCCAGCTCGGCGGGCCAGATGTTGAAGCCACCCGAGATGATCATGTCGTCCTTGCGGTCGAGGACGTACAGGTAGCCATGGCGGTCGATCCGGCCGATGTCGCCGGTCAGCACCCACCCGTCGCGCATCCGCTCGGCGGTGGCCCCGGGATCCTCCCAGAAGCCGCTCATCTGCCCGTCGCAGCGGATGGCGATCTCGCCCTCGGCACCGAGCGGCAGCGCGTCGCCGGACTCCGGGTCGACGATCTCGATGTCGCCGAACGGCAACGGCCGGCCCGCCGAGCGCAGCGGCGTCGAGCCCTCGACATCGGCGAACCACTCGCCGGGCCCCATCATCGCGATCGGGACCGCCTCGGTCTGCCCGTATCCCTGGTACAGGCGATCACCGAACACGTCGTGGGCGACGCGGGCGGTGTCGTCGGCGATCGGCGCGCCGCCGATCTGGAGCACCTTGAGCGCCGACCAGTCGCGGCCCGCCGCCGACCCGTGGCGGGCGAGCGCGTTGAGCATCGTCGGCACGAGAAAGCCGTAGGCGACCCGTTCTCGCTCCATCGTGTCGAGGACTTCGGCGGGCTCGAACCGGGGGAGCAGCAGGTTGACGCCGCCCGACAGCCAGACCGGCAGGAAGAAGTACCCCGAGCCGTGCGAGATCGGGCCGGCGTGCTGGCAGACGTCGCCGATCTGCACCGGCGGGAACGCGTAGAACCAGTCCCGGCCGGCGTCGAGCCACGTCTTGTGCGTGTACCCGACACCCTTGGACGCGCCGGTCGTGCCGCCGGTGTGACGGATGATGAACCAGTCGTCGGGGGCGACGGCGACGTCGGGGTCGGTGGCGGGGTGGTCGGCCAGCCACCGCTCGTAGCCCGCGTCGCGGACGATCACGCGGTCGAGGCTCGGGACCGAGCGCTCGACGCCGGCCAGCGCGTCGGCGTGGTCGGCGGCGACGACGACGGCGCGGCAGCCGGTGTGGGCCAGCATGTGCTCGTGGGACGCGCGTTGATTGCGCGGGTACAGGGGCACCCGAACGAGGTTGGCGGCCGCCGCGCCGCAGAACAGGTCGACCGACTCGAGCGTGTTGTCCTCGAGCACGCCGACCCGGTCGCCCGGCTGCAGCCCGGTTGCGAGCAACGCGTTGGCCAGCCGCAGGCCCCGCGTCCAGGCGTCGCGATAGGTCAGGCGGCGGCCGGAGGCGATGACGGCCGGCTGGTCGGCGTGGAACGTCGCCGAGCGGCGCATCAGCGTGCGGACGTCCACCATCCCCCTTTCAGTGCGTTCCCTTGGGCCCGAGTCAGGGCCGCGGCGTCGTCGGCCCGGTCCCGCCGCCGACGGTAGTCCCGGCCCCCGACCGTCGCCGAGCCGCGAACGGCGATACCGTGCGGCCATGGAGGTCGAGTACCCGAGCTGGCGTGGGTGGCTGCACGCCGCCGCCTTCTTCGCGGCGATCCCCGCCGGGGTCATCCTCATCGTGGCCGCCGATCGGGCGGCCGCCCGCACGTCGGCCTCGATCTACGCCGCGACGTTGCTGCTCGTGTTCGGCACATCGGCGGCGTACCACCGCCTCGCCCGGTCCGTGCGGGCCCGACAGATCCTGCAGCGGCTCGATCACTCGATGATCTACCTGCTGATCGCCGGCACGTACGTCCCGATCGGGGTGCTGGTGCTGCCGCCGGCCTGGGGCATCCCGTTGCTGGTCGTGCTCGCCGTCGCCGCGGCCACCGGGATCGTGATGAAGCTCGCCCTCTTCGAGCGCGGCACGTGGTTCGCCTCCGCGCTGTACCCGGTGATGGGATGGGCGGCGATCGTCGCCGCACCCGTGCTGATCGATCGCCTGAGCGTCGTCCAACTGGCGCTGATCGTCGGTGGCGGCGTGGCGTACACGGTCGGGTTCCCGATCCTGCTGACGAGGCGGCCCGATCCGTGGCCGCGCACGTTCGGGTACCACGAGGTGTGGCACGGCCTCACCGTGATCGCGGCGGTCCTGCACTTCGCCGCGATCAGCGCGGTCGTGGCGTGAGCTGATGCGCCGCGGGGCGCTGTTCGATCGCGTGGTCGTCGTCGACTGGAGCGCGGCGTCGGCGCCGAGACGGGGCCGCGACTCGATCTGGATGGCGACGCTCGACGTCGGCGGCCGGGCGGTCGAGAACCTCGCCACGCGGCGGACGGCCGAGCGACGGATCGCCGACCTCGTCGACGGCGGCGGGGGCCGGCGCACGCTGCTCGGCGTCGACTTCTCACTCGGATATCCGTCCGGCACCGCGGCGGCCCTCGGGCTCGCCGGCCCGCCGTGGCGGGCGATGTGGGCGTTGCTCGAGGCCGAGGTGAGCGACGGCGAGCGCAACGCCAACAACCGGTTCCGCGTCGCCGCCGGCTTGAACCGCCGTGCCGGCGACCGGCCGGGCCCGTTCTGGGGCCGCCCGCCGGCCCAGGCCGTCGACGGTCTGTCGAGGACGAAACCGGACGGGATCGAGCTTCCCGAATGGCGGGCCACCGAGCGGGCGCTCCGGGCACACGGGCGCCGCCCGTTCTCGTCGTGGCAGTTGCTGGGCGCCGGCTGCGTCGGGAGCCAATCGCTGCTCGGCATCCCGGTCCTGGAGCGGTTGCGCCGCGGCGGCGGCGACCGGGTCCACGTGTGGCCGTTCACGACCGGGCTCGCCGTGCCCCAGGTGGCGCCGGGCGATCTGGTCGTCGCCGAGGTGTGGCCGTCGCTGGTCGACATCGAGGCGGTCGACGTCGAGGCGGTCGCCGGCCGCCACCCGGTCCGCGACGCCGTGCAGGTCGAGGTGCTCGCCGGCCATCTCGCCGACCTCGATCGGCGGGGCCTGCTGGCGAAGCTGTTCAACCCCGCGGTCGATGCCGCCGTCGCCGAGTCGGTGATCGCGGAAGAGGGGTGGGTGCTGGGCGCGACGCCGGTAACGGCCGTGGCGCCGGCGGCGATGGCGGGCACCGGAGGCTGACACCGAGTGGGCGCCGTCGACCTTGTCCACGTGTCGGTCGACATCGGCGGCGAGCGGGTGTTGCGCGACGTCTCGATCGACGTGCCCGACGGCGAGCTGGTGGCGATCGTCGGCCCGTCCGGGAGCGGCAAGACGACCGCGCTGCGGGTGGTCGCCGGCCTCGCCGCGGCGTCGGCGGGAACCGTCCGGATCGGCGGCGCCGACGTCACCGGCGAGCCACCGGCGGCCCGCGACGTCGGGATGGTGTTCCAACAGCCGGCGCTGTTCCCGAACCGGAACGTGCGGCGAAACGTGTCGTTCCCGTTGGAGGTCCGCCGCCAGGCGGTCGCCGAGATCCGCCGCCGGGTCGAGGCCGAGGTCCGCGCCCTGCACATCGAGGAGTTGTTGCTCAGGCGGCCGGCGCAGCTCTCCCGCGGCGAGGCGCAGATGGTGCAGATCGCGAGGGCGCTGGTGCGGGTCCCGACCGTGCTCCTGCTCGACGAGCCGTTCGCCGCGCTCGACGCCGAGCTCCGGCGGCGGATGCGGGTCGAGGTCGGGATCCTCCAGCGCGGCTACGGGGTCACGACGCTGATGACGACAAACGACCCCGCCGACGTCGCCGCGTTGCCGGACCGGATCGTGGTCCTCGACCGCGGCCGGATCGTCCAGGTCGGCGCGCACTCGGAGATCCACCGCTCGCCGGCCACGCTGAACGCGGCGATGACCACCGGGGCGCTGTCCACGATCCCGGTCACCGTCGAGGCCGATCGTGACGGATTCTGGCTGGTGCGCTCGGATCCGGCCGGCGGTCGGGCGGTGCGCGTGCGGGCGTGGACGCCGTCGCTGGCCGACCGTGTCGGCGAGGAGGTGATGCTCGGCGTCCGGCCCGACGACGTGGCCATCGCCGCCGGCGGGCAGTTGCGGGGCCGGGTCGAGCGCGTCGTTCCCGGCGCGCCGCCGACCGTCTCGTGCGACATCGCCGGGCGCCCGCTGTGGGTGCGGGCGACGAAGGCTCGGGTCGAGGTCGGCGATGTGATCGACCTCCGGCTCGACCACTCGTCGCTGTTCGACGCCACCAGCGGCCACGCGATCGGGTGACCGTTTGGCGGCGGACGCCGACCGCTACACGTTCAGTCGACGGTCCAGGTGCCGTTGGAGCGCAGCAACTCCCCGAGGTCGCCGGGGCCCTTGGCGTCGCTGGCCTGCATCACCTGGTCGGCGACGAGCGAGGCGAACTCGGGGCGTTCGACGTTGCGGAACACGCCGAAGGGCGTCGGCGAGTGATCGTCGGTGTTCAGCCGCGACAGGGCGAACGCCAGCGACGGGAACCGGTGGTGCTCGTCGTGGATGAGGATGCGGTCGATGCCGACGTCGGCGACCTCGACGATCTTCAGGAACCCGTCGGCGCCCATCGTCACGCCGCGCTGCCGCTCGGCGCCGAACAGGATCGGCTCGCCGTGGACGAGATCGATCATCATCTCGTCGCGGACCTGCTTCTTGGTCACGTCGTCGAACTGGCCGTCGTTGAACACGTTGCAGTTCTGGTAGATCTCGACGAAGGAGGCGCCGCGGTGCTCGTGGGCGGCGCGGAACGTCTCCATCATGTGCTTGCGGTCGAGGTCGTGGGTGCGGGCGACGAACCCGGCCTCGGCGCCGAGCGCCACCGAGAGCGGGTTGAACGGGTGGTCGACCGAGCCCATCGGCGTCGACTTGGTGACCTTGCCGAGCTCGGACGTGGGCGAGTACTGGCCCTTGGTCAGCCCGTAGATCCGGTTGTTGAACAGCAGGATGTTCAGGTTGACGTTGCGCCGCAGCGCGTGGATGAGGTGGTTGCCGCCGATCGACAGGCCGTCGCCGTCGCCGGTGATCACCCAGACGTCGAGATCGGGCCGGGCGACCGCGACGCCGGTGGCGATCGCCGGGGCGCGCCCGTGGATCGAGTGCATCCCGTAGGTGTTCATGTAGTACGGGAAGCGGCTCGAGCAGCCGATCCCCGAGACGAACACCGTGTTCTCGGGCGCGACGCCGAGCTCGGGCATCAGTTGCTGGACGGCGAGCAGGATGCCGTAGTCGCCGCACCCGGGGCACCAGCGCACCTCCTGGTCGCTGGTCCAGTCCTTCTTGGTCGTCACGGCCACCTGGGCGGTGCTCACGATGCCACCTCCGTGCTGTTCTGTGTGCTGTTCTGCGTGCTGTCGGGGTCGGGGCTGTCGCCCAGCGAGTCGAGGACCTCTTCGATCGCCGCCTCGATCTCGCGGGACTTGAACGGGAGGCCCTGCACCTTCGACAGCACCTTGGCGTCGACGAGGTACTTGGCGCGGACGACGTTGGTCAGTTGCCCGCAGTTGAGCTCGGGGACGATGATCCGGCGGTACCGGCGGAGGATGTCGCCGAGGTCGGGCGGCAGCGGGTTGAGGTGCATGATGTGGGTCTTGGCCACCTTGTGGCCCTTCCGCCGCGCCCGCTGCACCGCGGCGTCGATCGCCGCCCACGTCGAACCCCAGCCGAGCAGGATCACGTCGGCGTCGGCGTCGCCCTCGACCACCGTGGGCGGGATGTCGGCGGCGACCGCCTCGATCTTGGCCGCCCGCAGGTCGGTCATCCGCTGGTGGTTGTCGGGCGTGTAGTCGATGTTGCCCGTCTTGTCCTTCTTCTCGATGCCGCCGATGCGGTGCATCAGGTTCGGCGTGCCCGGGATCGCCCACGGCCGGGCAAGCGTGGTCTCGTCACGGAGGTAGGGCCAGAACTCGCCGTTGCCGTCGGCGTCGGTGTGGTTGAACTCGGTGGCGAACGGCACCGAGATGTCGGGCAGCGAGTCGAGCCGGGGGAGCAGCCACGGCTCGGAGCCGTTGGCGAGGTAGCCGTCGGAGAGCAGGATCACCGGCGTGCGGAACTTGAGGGCGATCCGCACCGCCTCGATCGCGGCGTGGAAGCACTGCGCCGGGCTGTACGAGGCGATGACCGGGAGTGGCGCCTCGCCATGGCGGCCGAACATCGCGATGTTCAGGTCGGACGCCTCGGTCTTGGTCGGCAGGCCGGTGGACGGGCCGCCGCGCTGGATGTCGACGATCAGCAGCGGCAGCTCGCAGGAGATGGCGAGCGATGTCGTCTCGCTCTTGAGGGCGATGCCCGGGCCGCTCGTGGCGGTGACGCCGAGGTGGCCGGCGAACGCCGCCCCGAGGGCCATCCCGACGGCGGCGATCTCGTCCTCGGCCTGCATCGTGCGGATGCCGAAGTGCTTGTGCCTCGACAGCTCGTGCAGGATGTCGCTGGCCGGGGTGATCGGGTACGAGCCGAGCGTGACCGGGAGCTTGCCGAGCTGGCCGGCGGCGACGATGCCCCACGCCAGCGCGGTGTTGCCGGTGATGCTCGTGTACTCGCCCTGCGGGAGCTTCGCCGGCCGGACCTCGTAGCGGTGGCCGACCGCCTCGGTCGTCTCGCCGAAGTTGAACCCGGCGAGGAACGACGCCCGGTTGGCCGCCATCACCAGCTCGTTCTTGGCGAACTGCTTCTCGATCCACTCGAGCGTCGGCTCGGTCGGGCGGGTGTACATGAACGACACGAGCCCGAGCGCGAACAGGTTCTTCGAGCGCTCGGCGTCGCGCGGCTTGACGCCGAGCGGCGCGCACACCTCCTTGGTCAGGCTGGTCATCGGCACGCGGAGCAGCCGATAGTGCGACAGGCTGCCGTCGTCGAGTGGGTTCTCGGTGTAGCCCGCCCTTTCGAGGTTGCGCTCTTCGAAGGAATCCTCGTTGACGATCAGCGTGCCGCCCGGTTCGAGGCGGTGCAGCTCGGCCATCAGCGCCGCGGGGTTCATCGCCACCAGCACGTTGGGCTCGTCGCCCGGCGTCGTGATGTCGTGGTCGGCGATGTTGACCTGGAACGCGGACACGCCGCTGACGGAACCGGCCGGTGCCCGGATCTCGGCGGGGAAGTCCGGCATGGTCGACAGGTCGTTGCCGAAGCTGGCGCTGACCGAGGTGAAGCGGCTGCCCGTGAGCTGCATGCCGTCGCCGGAGTCGCCGGCGAACCTGACGACGAGGTGGTCGAGGACTCGATCGTCGTCGGCCCCGTCGGGCCGTTCGATCGTGTCGGTCATATGGGTTCCCCCGTTGCGTTGTTGCCGCGCGTCCGCCATTGGCGGCCTCGTCGCCCCGGCACCGTTGCCGGAGCTTGTCGCTTTGAACCGTAGTGGCCGGAAACCGAAAAATGCGGGACAACCGGCCAGACTTTCGAGCGTGGCAACCCTGTTCGACGACCTTGCGGCGGCATCCGAGGCGGTCGGCTCGACCACCAGGCGGAACGACAAAGTGGCCGCGCTCGCCACCGTCCTGCGCCGGCTGTCGCCCGACGAGGCCCCGGCGGCGGTCGCCTTCCTGACCGGCACCACCCCGCTCGGGCGAATCGGCGTCGGGTGGGCGACGCTGGCCGACGTCCGCGTCGACCCGGCGGCCACGCCGAGCCTGACGGTCGGGGCGGTCGACCGGGCGCTGAACGAGCTGGCGGCGATGGCCGGTGCCGGCGTGATGGCCGGGCGCCGCGAGCGGTTGGCCGCGCTGCTCGGTGCGGCGACCGACCGCGAGCAGCGCCTGCTGCGGGCGATCCTCGGCGGCGAGCTGCGGCAGGGCGCGCTCGAGGGCGTGATGGCGACCGCCGTCGCGAAGGCCGCCGACGTGCCGGTCGCCGCGGTCCGCCGGGCGGCCATGATGGCCGGCGATCTCGGCACCGCCGCAGCGGCCGCGCTCGCCGGTGGCCGCGCCGCGCTCGACTCGATCTCGCTCGAACCGCTGCGCCCTGTCCAGCCGATGCTCGCCAGCCCGGCGGCCGACGTCGCCGAGGCGCTCGGCGGCGGCGGCCCGGCGTCGGTCGAGTGGAAGCTGGACGGCGCGCGGATCCAGGCGCACCGGCGCGGTGGCGATGTCGCCCTGTTCACCCGCAACCTCAACGACGTCACCGACCGGTTCCCAGGCGTCGTCGACGTCGTGGCGTCGATGCCCGGCGGCGACCTCGTGCTCGACGGGGAGGTGATGGGCGTACGCGACGACGGGTCACCCCGCCGGTTCCAGGACACGATGGGCGACTTCGGCGCCGATCGCCAGGCCGGACGCGGATCGGAGCTGCGGGCGTACTTCTTCGACATCCTGCACGTCGGCGGCTCGCCGGTGCACGACGAGCCGCTGTCGGCCCGCCGCGAGCTGCTCGTCGCCACGGTCGAGCCGCCCTCGCGCCTGCCGTCGATCGTCACCGGCGACGCGGCCGAGGCGGACGCGTTCCTCGCCGCCGCGGTGCGGGCGGGTCACGAGGGCGTGATGGTCAAGGATCTCGACCGGGCCTACGAGGCCGGGCGGCGCGGCGCCGCATGGCGCAAGGTGAAGCCGGTCCACACGTTCGACCTGGTCGTCCTCGCCGTCGAATGGGGTCACGGGCGGCGCACCGGCTGGCTGTCCAACCTGCACCTCGGGGCACGGGCCGGCGGCTCGGCGACCGAGTTCGTGATGGTCGGCAAGACGTTCAAGGGCCTCACCGACGAGCTCCTGCGCTGGCAGACCGAACGGTTCCTGGGGTTGGAGGTCGGCCGCGAGGGCCACGTCGTGCACGTCCGGCCCGAGCAGGTGGTCGAGATCGCGATCGACGGCGTGCAGGTCTCGACGCGCTATCCCGGGGGAGTGGCGCTGCGCTTCGCCCGGGTCCGCCGCTACCGCGACGACAAGTCGGCGGCCGACGCCGACACGATCGACGCGGTGCGCGCCCTGTTGTGACGGCGTCGGCGGACGGTGGGGCCGTAGTCTCGCCGGCGATGAGGTTGTTGCTGGTCGCCGCGTTGCTTCTGGCTGCGGCCTGCTCGGGGGGCGACGACGGCCCGCGGCCGCTCGATCGGATCGACGGGCCGGCGCAGGTCGACCCTGACTTCCGCGACGGCGGGGGGTCAGACGGCCGGTCCGATCCGGACGGATAGTGTCCGTCCGGGATGGCAACGCTTCGCTTCAGCTTCGGCACGATGGGCTCGGGGAAGAGCACGGTGGCGCTCCAGATCCACCACAACCTCGCCAGCCGCGAGCTGCACGGCCTGCTGTTGACCGCGCTCGATCGCGAGGCGAGGCAGGTGACCAGCAGGCTCGGCGTCGCCGCGCCGGCGATCGAGGTGACGCCCGACCTCGACCTGTACACGCTGGCGGTGGACAACTGGCCGATCCACTACATGGTCTGCGACGAGGTGCAGTTCTACACGCCGGCGCAGTGCGATCAGCTGGCGAGGGTCGTCGACGACCTCGAGGTCGACGTCTACGCGTTCGGGCTGTTGACCGATTTCCGCGGGCTGCTCTTCGACGGCACCCGGCGCATGCTCGAGATCGCCGACGATCACGAGCCGCTGCAGGTCGAGGCGCGGTGCTGGTGCGGGGCGCGGGCCACGCACAACGCCCGGGTCGTCAACGGTGTGGTCACGTACGAGGGTGAGACGGTGGTCGTCGGCGACACCGAGGACTCCGACACCCAACCTTTGTTCGGCGACTCGGTCCGCTACGAGCTCCTCTGTCGCAATCACTTCCGCCACGCCGAACTCGGCGCGTAACCACGGGCGTCCGGTTTCGCAGTTCGTGACGTAACGGCGGGAGTCGAGCGAACCCGAATGAAATTTCGCTCACGGTGTTGATGATCGAACAACAGTTCGTTATTATGTGGGGTATGGAACTGGCCGATGCCGTCACCGCCACCTCGGTGGCCGTGAGCGACGTCGGGCGGGTGTGCGTCGACGACTGTGACGCCACCGAGCTGCGGGCGCAGCTGAAGCGGTTCAAGCAGGTCCACTCCCGATTCGAGGCCCAGCTCGCCCGGCTGACGCACGCCGCCGACGCCGCCGGGGCGTTCATCGGCACCGGGGCCCGCGACACCGCGGAGTGGTTGGGCAAGCAGACCGGCACCTCGACCCGCCGCAACCGGACCGCGGCCGAGTTGGGCGAGGCGATGGCCAAGAGCGACGAGTTGGCCGACGCGGTCACCGCCGGCGCCGTCTCCACCGACCAGGCCACCGCCGCGGTCGGCGCAGCCGGAGGTCAGGCGCTCGACGCCGAGATCGTCCACGCGATCGGCGACCTGCCGCTCCCGGCGGTCAAGCCGGCCGTGGAGGACTGGCGGGCCCGCGCCAACCCCGACCGTGACGCCGACCTCGCTGACACCCAACGCGCCCGGCGCTGGTTGAAAGTGACCGACCAGCCCGACGGCATGACCCGGGTCGAAGGATTGCTCGACCCCGAGTCCGGGGCGATCGTCCGGACGACCCTCGACGGGATCATGAACCAGAGTGCGTTCGACGGCACCCGCCGCACACGCGACCAGCGCTGCGCTGACGCCCTCACCCAACTCTGCTCGGCGGCGTCGAAGGGCAAGCTGGCCGGCGGCCGGTCGAACACCAAGCTGATCGCCACCGTCCCGTTCGAGACCATCGTCGAACGGGCCGCCGCCCGCGGCGTCACCCACGTCGGGGTCACCCTGGATCCCGCCACGGTGCGCCGGCTGGCGTGCGACGCCGGCATCCACCGGCTGATCACCGGACCCGGCAGCTCCATCTTGGACTTCGGGCACGAGAACCGCCTCGTGTCCGACAACCTGTTCCTCGCCCTCGTCGCCCGCGACCAGCGGTGCAGGTGGCCAGGGTGCTCGATCCGGGCCACATGGTGCGACGCCCACCACATCGTCCACCGCGCCGACCACGGCCCGACCGACGACGAGAACCTGGTCTTGCTCTGCCACCGCCACCACCAGCTCAGCCACCAGCGGGGCTGGAAGATGACCGGCACGGGCGCTGAGCTCACCGTCCATCACCCCGACGGCTCGACCGAGGTGTCGAAGCCACCCGGCGCCTCGCCGCCTGCGGCCACGCCCCGAGCCGGCACGACCGGGCGAGAGCCACCGAACCCCCACGCCACAGAATCGGGCGAACCCGCACACTCCGCACACCCAGCGCACTCCGAACCGACGTGCGACCAGGCGACGCCGCCGTGGGCAACCGAACCCGAACAACTCACCCTCGCCTGAGACGGAGCTGGACCCACCGGCTGCAGCTCCGTCGGTCAGGATCGGTGGGCGGCGATAGAGATCCAGGTCAGCCCGGCGGCCATCGACATGCCGCCGAGGCGGAGGAACACCCCGTCGACGCTGCCGGTGTCGTTGGCGTAGATGTTGACGATCGACACCGCGCCGATGGCGACCATCGCGATCGCCAGGCCGATGACGATGCGCAGCAGCGTGGCGAGCCAGGGGCCGCGGCCGGGGCCCGCGATCCACGCGGCCGCCACGGCGGCGGCCGTGGCGGACACGAGCACGCTCAGGTTGGGCGGGAGCATGATGAACGACAGCACCTCGACGCGCTGGTCCCACACCTCGAATTGCGAGTCGCCGCCGCCGATCGACCGCACGCGGTCGAGTTGGAACGCGATGAATCCGAACGAGCCGCCGAGCAGCAGCCAGCCGGTGACCGTCAGATGACGAACGAGCGCCGCGGCACGCTCGTCATCGTCAGTCCCAGGCACAATCGAGCCGTTTGATCCCGTTGATGAAGTTGCTCTGCAGGTAGGCCGGCTCGCCGGTGATCCGCAGCGAGGGAAGGCGGCGGCGGATCTCGTCGAACATGACGGTCATCTCGCGCCGGGCCAGGTTGGCCCCGAGGCAGAAGTGGGGGCCGCCGGCGCCGAAGCCGATCTGGCTCGGCTGCGACGGCCGCGTCACGTCGAATCGGAACGGGTCGTCGTAGACCCGCTCGTCGCGGTTGCCCGAGTTGTAGAACATCACCACCTTCTCGCCGGCGGCGATCGGGACGCCGTTGATCGCGGTGTCCTCGGTGGCGGTGCGGCGGAAGTGGATCACCGGCGACGCCCAGCGGACCATCTCCTCGACGGCCGTCTTGGCGTGGGCGTCGAAGTCGCCGTACAGCAGGTCGCGCTGGTCCGGGTTGTCGGTGAGCGCCATCATCCCGTGGCTGATCGCGTTGCGCGTGGTCTCGTTGCCGGCGACGACGAGCAGGATGAAGAACGAGCCGAACTCCTGGGCGGTCAGCTGCTCGCCGTCGACCTCGGCGCTCATCATCACCGACGTGATGTCGTCGGTCGGGTTGGCGCGCCGGTCCTCGCCGAGGGTCTGGGCGTAGGTGAACATCTCCAGCGAGTGCGTCATCAGCTCCTCGTACGACGTGACGAAGTCGGGGTCGCCGACGCCGAGGATCGTGTTCGTCCAGCCGAAGATCTTGGCGTGGTCCTCCGGCGGGATGCCCATCATGTCGCAGATGATCTCGAGCGGCAGCGCCGCCGCGACGTGCTCGACGAAGTCGCATGTCCGGTCGGGGAACTGTTCGATCAGCCGGTCGATGATCGAGGCCGCCTTGTCGTGGACGTACTCCTCGACGCGTCCGATCTCCCTGGGCGTGAAGCCCTTCGAGACGATCGACCGCATGCGGAAGTGCTTCGGGTCGTCCATGTTGATCATCGATCCGAAGAACTCGATCATCTCCTGGGGGAGGTCGCCGATGTTGGAGCCCTGCCCGGAGCAGAACAGCTTCGGGTTCCGGCTGACGTGCCAGATGTCCTCGTGGCGGGCGAGCGCGCGGTAGCCGGCGCCCGGGGGGAACGGCATGTCCTCGAGCAGCCGCTCCTCGTAGTGGACGAGGCCGGGCGTGTCGCGCAGGGTGAGGAACGCCCCTTCGCGGATATCGCGCGGGCCGGCCCAGAACTCGATGTCGGAGAGGTCGAACGCGTCGAGTGGAACCGGTGCGGGCGTCATGCCCCGACTGTAGATACCGTGGGCGGCCATGATGCAGTTCACCGACATCGAGCGCGCCCTCGTCGTCATGGCCCACCCCGACGACGTCGACTTCGCCGCCGCCGGCACGGTCGCCAACATGACCGACGCCGGCGTCGAGGTCGTCTACTGCCTCGTGACCGACGGCCAGGCCGGCGGGTTCGACCGCACGATCCCCCGTGACGAGATGGCGTCGATCCGGAGGCAGGAGCAGACCAAGGCCGCCGCCGACGTCGGCGTCACCGACCTGCGCTTCCTCGGGCACATGGACGGCAGCGTCGTCGCCGACCTCCAACTGCGCTGCGACATCAGCCGGGTGATCCGCGAGGTCCGGCCGCAGGTCGTGATCACACAGATGCCGATGCGCAGCCTGGCCTCGACGTACGGTTCGCACCCGGACCACATCGCCACCGGCGAGGCGACGATGTGCGCGGTCTACCCCGACGCCCGCAACCCGTTCGCCTTCCCGGGAACGCCGTGCGCCGAGCTCGACGACTGGGCGGTCGACGAGGTGTGGATCGCGTTCGGCCAGGACGGCGACGACGTCGTCGACATCACCGCCCAGCTCGAGCGCAAGATGCGGGCGCTGCTCTGCCACGAGAGCCAGCACCGCGATCCCGATGCCCTCGTCGAGCGGGTCCACGACTGGTGGAAGGGGATCGCCGCCGCGCATGGGCTGCCGGAGGGGTCCAGCGCCGAGTCGTTCCGGGTCGTCGACACCCGCTGAGCGGCCTGGCGTGCGGAGATTGCCGGGCGGCCTGGGCGGTTTCCGGTTCAAGTCGAGCGCGCCCACGACCGATACGAGGATGTGAGGTTCTCGACGCCGGCCGATGTCATCCGCCGACGTCGAGCGCTGTCGGGCATTCTCGCCGAGGCCGACGACGGCTCACGCCGCCGCCGACGGCGTGATCGATCAGCGGGGGACGGCGGCATGCCGATCACGATGATGTCGATCGAGGTCGAGTACTTCGGCGATCTGACCCGCCGTCAGAAGCGGGCGCTGTGCGAGGACGTGATCAGACGTATCGAGCTGAAGCTGCCCAACCTGCTGCGCGCCTCCGACGTCACCTACCGCGAGGGTCGCGACCGCGTGTGCGTGTTGCTGCCCGACACCTGCCGTGAGGACGCCCAGATCGTCGTCGACCGGGTGCGCCGGGCGATGGAGTTCGAGCTGCTGCCGACCAAGGCGACCGTGGCGATCACGCTCAGCGCCGCCGGCGAGCCGACGTCGTCCGCCTGACACGCCGGGTTGTGGGCGGCCCGAGGGCGCTCGTTACGCTCGCGGCCATGACCGAAGCAGTGATTGTCGCCACCGCCCGCAGCCCGATCGGGCGCGCCGCCAAAGGGTCGCTCATCGACCTCCGCCCGGACGACATGTCGGCGCAGATCGTCCGTGCGCTCATGGCCAAGGTGCCAGAGGTGAGCGCCTCCGACGTCGAGGACCTGATCATGGGCTGCGGCCAGCCGGCGGGCGAGGCGGGCTTCAACATCGGCCGGATCGTCGCCGGCCTCGCCGGTCTGGGCGACGTGCCCGGCGTGACGGTCAACCGCTACTGCTCCTCCAGCCTGCAGACGATCCGCATGGCCGCGCACGCGATCAAGGCCGGCGAGGGCGACTGCTTCATCTCGGCCGGCGTCGAGACGGTCAGCCGCTATTCGTCCGGGGCGAGCGACATGGCCCCCAACCCGATCTTCAAGGGCCCGGGCGCCCGCACCGCCGAGCGCGCCCAGGGTGGCCAGCCGGACTGGACGCCGCCCGAGGGACTGCCCGACTTCTACATCGCGATGGGCCAGACCGCCGAGAACGTCCGCGAGATCGAGAACGTGACCCGCGAGGAGATGGACGAGTTCGCCGCGCAGAGCCAGCAGCGGGCGGTCGCCGCCGTCGAGCGTGGGCACTTCGAGAACGAGATCTCCCCGTTGACGCTGCCCGACGGGACGGTCGTCGCCAAAGACGACGGCCCGCGCCCGGGGACGACCGCCGAGAAGCTCGCCGAGCTGAAGCCGGTGTTCCGCCCCGACGGTCAGATCACCGCCGGCAACGCCTGCCCGCTCAACGACGGCGCCGCCGCGGTGATGGTGATGAGCGAGGCGCGGGCGACGGAGCTCGGGCTGACGCCCCTCGCCCGGATCATCTCATCGGGCGTCACCGGGCTGAACCCTGAGATCATGGGCCTGGGCCCGATCGAGGCCAGCCGGCAGGCGATGAAGCGGGCCGGGATGAGCGCCGACGACATCGACCTCGTCGAGATCAATGAGGCGTTCGCCGCCCAGGTCATCCCGTCGGCCAAGCACCTCGGGTTCGGCCACGACAAGGTCAACGTCAACGGCGGGGCGATCGCCCTCGGTCACCCGTTCGGGATGACCGGCGCCCGCATCATGACCACGCTGATCAACAACCTCCAGAGCGAGGACAAGACGATCGGCCTCGAGACGATGTGCGTCGGCGGCGGCCAGGGCATGGCGATGATCATCGAGCGCCTGAACTGAGTTCGGGTCGACGTCCCCGCCCCCGGCCCCGGTTTGTGTGACCGAAGATGTCGAGGTTCGCGATGTTCGGTCACACAGATTCGGCGGCGGGGTCGACGACTCGGACGGTGCCGGCGGACGGATCGACGTGCACGGTGCTGCCGTCGGGGATGGTGAGGGCGCCGGTGGCGCCGATGACGGCGGGGATCCCGAGCTCGCGGGCGATCACGGCGGCGTGGGACAGCAGCCCGCCGTTGGCCGTCACGACCGCGCCGGCGATCGCCAGCACCGCGTTGAACGCCGGTGACGTCACGCGGACGATCAGCACGTCGCCGGGCTCCAGCTTGTCGATCGCGTCGTCGGCGGATGCGGCGACCCGGGCCCTCCCGGTGTAGCCGTCCCTGCCGACGCCGACGCCGTCGAGCCGGTCGTAGCGGGATTGGCCGTCCATCCCCATGTACTTCAGCGACACCTGCACCATGCCGACGATCCGGGCGAGCGCCGGGGGGAGGGCGTCGAGCAGGGGCGCCGGTTCGGGATCGCCCAGCGTGTCGGGCGGTGTCAGGGTCGCCAGTCGGGCCCGTCGCTCGGCGCGACGCTCCAGGTCACCCGCGCCAGGACGCGCCGGGCCGAACAGCGAGCGTGCCTCGTCGGGCGTCAGCTCGAGGGCGTGGTCGGCCCGCGCGAGTTGGCCCCGGTCGGTGAGCCGTGCGCCCGCCGCCAGCAGCGCCCGACGGAGGAGCCCGGTCGGCCACTCGACCGTCAGCGGCCCGTTGTCGTCGCGCATGTCCATGACGGCGCGGGCGTCACCGAGGAACTCGTCGAAGTCGGATCGTTCGGCGGCAGGCACCTGCTCGCGCAATTCGGCGGCGAGCGCGGCGTGATCGACCACCGCCGGGGGTACGGCCGACCGGATGCTGTCGACGACGAGGTCGGGGAGCTCGATCAACCGAAACGACGTGATGTCGTAGCCGGTCGCCAAGATGTTGCCGCGCTCGTCGAGGTAGCGGTCGAGCAGCGCGGCCGCCTCGTCGGAGATCGCGCGGACGTCGTCGAGCGATTCCGGCAGCCGGGCGGACCCATCGACGAGCGTCTTGAGCTCGCACAGCGTCGTCATCGGGGCGGCGGTCGACGGCGAGGCTCCGGACAGCGCCTTGATCGCCTCGACCGGATCGACGCCCCACCCGATGCAGGCGTGCAGGTACTTGGCGAGCGGGCCGATGTCGTGGCCGTGGAGCCAGAAGTGGAGCTCGTAGTTCTCCCGCAGACGGTCGAGCAGCGCGTCGACGTGGGCCTGCAGGGCGTCGTCGGGGAGCCCGTCGGGCGCGACCCGCTGCAGGTCGAGGTTGGTCGCCCGGAGACGGGGCCGGATCTCGCGCTCCCACCGACTGGCGACCTCGTTCGACGGCCGGTCGCGGAACGTCTTCTCGGCCTGTTTCGCGCGGGCCCGGAACGCCGGGTGCACCCGCGCCACGAGCCGCAGGATCGGGGTCGGCGGCGCCTTCTTGGCCGGCCGGTCGCCCATGATCAGCGGACGGAGACGGGTGTACATGAAGCCGTTGACGAAGCGGGCTTCGATGTGGTCGGCCGGCACGCCGAGCTCGGCGAACGCCCGTCCGAGACCGGCGGCCATCGACTCGCCGATGAGCCATTGGCTGATCGGCGTGGTGCCGCCCGGGTAGTGCGACCGATCGAGCGACCACTCGCCCGGGCCCGGCGGCGCGAACACGTCGGCCTCCGTGGACGTCAGCGAACTTCCCAGCGGTTGGGACGGTCGGCGTGGACCGTGATCGCGTCCGGTCGGTTGGGGCAGATCGTGGCGCGCAGCACGTACTTGTGGCCGGCGCTGGAGAGCTCGGCGAGGGCGAACCCGTCGTGGGAGTCCCGGACGCCCGTGCCGATCGAGTGCAGCGACGCGATCTCCAGGCCGGCCGACTCGGCCTCGGCCCGCCACAGGTTGACCAGGCCCTGCCGCAGCGACGGGTCGTCGAGCAGGTCGGCGCCGTCGAG
>JBFGCT010000061.1:0-20402 GCA_041581055.1 Ilumatobacteraceae bacterium
CCCCGCGGCGGCGGCGGCTCGTTCGTTCCGCCGGGAGCTTGCCGAGGGGTTCCGTTGGCTGTTGCGCCAGCCGTTGCTCCGAAACCTCGCGCTCGTCTCCACCCTGCTCGGCTTCTCGGGGTTCATGCACGGCGCGATCTTCGTCCTGTTCGCCCGCGACGTCCTCGGTCTCGGGCCCGTCGGGTACGGGCTGCTGCTCGTCCCGGCGGCGATCGGCGGCGTCGTCGGGTCGCTCCTCGCGCACCGCGTCCGGCACTATCCGCTGGGTCTAACGCTGACCGCCGCCGTCACGATCGGCGGGATCGCCATCTTCGCGATCGGGCTGACCGACATCCCGGTGCTCGTCGCCGTGCTCATCGCCATCGACTCGGCGGCGGTCCTCCTCTGGAACGTCCTGACGATCGCGCTGCGCCAACGGATCATCCCGGACCGGCTCCTCGGACGGGTCGGAGCGAGCTACAAGTTCTTCGTCTACGCCGCGATGCCGCTCGGGGCCGTCGCCGGCGGGTTGATCGCCGACGAGCTCTCGCTCGAGGCCGCGTTCTTCATCGCCGGCAGCCTGCAGATGGCGACCGCCGCCCTCATCCCGTTCGCCACCCGCCCGGCGCTGCGGGTCGACGCGGCCCGCGTCTGAGCGGGCGGCGGCGACGGGTTCACGCAACGCCGCGCGCGCCGCATCCGGACCGACTCGGGTCAGCGGGCGAAGGCGGTGACGGTGTCGGCGGCGTCGATCAGCCAGCCGGGGAGGACGCCGACGACCAGTGTGAACACGACCGCCGAGGCGATGGCCAGCCCGGCCGAGAACGACACGGTGGCCCGCGCGTCGCCCTCGGGGTCGGCCAGCCACATCCTCACCATGATCCGCAGGTAGACGAACGCGGCGATCACGGCCGTGACCATCGCGACGATCGCGATGGCGTAGCTGTTCTCCTCGACCGCCGCCTGGATCACGCCGAACTTGGCGATGAAGCCGCTGGTGAACGGCACGCCCGCCTGGGCGAGCAGGAACACGGTGAACGCCAACGCCAGCGCGGGCCGGCGCGACGCGAGCCCGGCGAACGCGTCCAAGCCCGAGTCGCCGTCCCGGGCAACCACGGCGACGACGGCGAAGGACCCGATCACGAGCACGGCGTACAGCAGCAGGTACAGCACGACGGCGGGCATCCCCGACCCGGGGTCGGCCTCGCCCGCACGATGTCCGGCCGCCTCGACGCCGACCAGGATGAAGCCCGCGTGGCTGATCGAGGAGTAGGCGAGCATCCGCTTCACGTCGGTCTGCACGACCGCCACGATCGAGCCGACGAGCAGCGACAACAGGGCCAGCACCCAGATCACCGGCCGCCAGTCATCCCGGTAGAAGGGCAGCGCGATCACCAGGACGCGCAACATCGCGGCGAAGGCCGCCGCCTTGCCCGCCGACGCCATGAACGCGGTGACCGGCGTCGGCGCGCCTTGATAGACGTCGGGCGCCCAGGCGTGGAACGGGGCTGCCGCCACCTTGAACCCGAGGCCGACGACGAGCAGCGCGATGCCGGCGAGGGCCAGCGTCTCGTTGTGACCGGGATCGACGACCCGCTGCAGGTTGGCCACGATCTCGCCGATGTTGGTCGACCCGGTGGCGCCGTAGACCAGGGCGATCCCGTAGAGCAGGAAGGCCGAGGAGAACCCGCCGAGGACGAAGTACTTGATGCCCGACTCGGCGCTGCCGGCGCGCCGCCGGTCGCTGGCCGCCAACACGTAGAAGGCCAGCGACAGCGTCTCGAGGCCGAGGAACAACACGATCAGGTCGTTCGCCGACGCCATGACGATGCCGCCGACCGCGGCGACGAGGTACAGCGCGTAGATCTCGGGGCCGTCGTTCGGGGTGCCCCGCAGCTGCTCGTCGGTCAGCAGCGACACCAGCAGCACGGCGGCGCAGATCGTGATCGTCAGGAACATCGACATCGTGTCGAAGGCGATCACCCCGCCGACCAGCGTGGTCGGGCCGTTGTCGGTGATGTCGTCCCACTGCACCATCGCCAACGCGCCGGCGGTGCCGGCGGTGACGGCGCTGAACAGGGCGTACATCCCCTTCGGCCACGGCGGCGTCAACGCCCCGAGCAGCATCAGGGCGAGCGCGCCGACGAGCAACGCCAGCATCGGGGACAGCGCGAACCAACCCACCTCGGGCCCGAGGAAGACGTCGGCCTGAGCCAGCATCAGCCGCCCTCCCCGTCGCCGTGGTCGTCGACATCCCGGTCGCCGTGGTCGTCGATCTCACCGATCGCCGGCGCCGGCGCCGGTGCGACCAGGTCGGTGTGCTCCTCGACGTGCACGATCAGCGCGTCGACGCTCGGCTCGATCCGCTCGAGCACCGGCTTGGGGTACAAGCCGAAGAACAGGATGGCGACGACGAACGGCAGCAGCACCAGCCCCTCGCCCAGCTTCAGCTCGGCGAAGGTCTTGTTCTCCTCGTCGGGCTCGCCGTGGAAGACGCGCTGGTAGGCCCACAGCAGGTACAGCGCGGCGAGGATCACCCCGGTCGCGGCGACGACGGTCCACCAGCGGGCGGTCAGGAACGAGCCGGTGAGGATGAGGTACTCGCCGACGAATCCGTTGAGACCCGGCACGCCGATCGAGGACAGCATGACGACCATGAAGACCGCGGCGAAGACCGGGGCGACGGTCTGCAGCCCGTTCAACTCGGAGATCTGGCGGGTCTTGCGCCGCTCGTAGACCATCCCGACCAGGAGGAACAGCGCCCCGGTCGAGACGCCGTGGTTGATCATCTGGATGACCGAGCCGGTCATCGCCTGGGTGGTGAAGGCGAACGTGCCGAGCACGATGAACCCCATGTGGGCGACCGACGAGTAGGCGACGAGGCGTTTGAGGTCGAGCTGCATCGTGGCGACGATCGCCCCGTAGATGATCCCGATCACGGCCAGCGTCAGCCACAGCGGCCGACTCCAGTAGGCGGCCTCCGGGAACAGGAACAGGCCGAAGCGCAGGAACCCGTACGTGCCGAGCTTGAGCAGCACGCCGGCGAGGACGACCGAACCACCGGTCGGGGCCTGGGTGTGGGCGTCGGGCAGCCAGGTGTGCAACGGGAAGATCGGCACCTTCACGGCGAACGCGACGGCGAAGGCGAAGAACAGCCAACGCCCCGTCGACGCCGCCCAGCTCGCGCCCTCCGCGATCTCGACGAGGTCGAAGGTGACCTTGCCGAGGTCGTCGCTGGCGATCCACACGGTGGCGATCAGGCCGACCAGCATGAACGCCGAGCCGAGCATCGTGTAGAGGAAGAACTTGGTCGCCGCGTAGACGCGGTTCTCGTACCCCCAGCCGCCGATCAGGAAGTACATCGGCACCAGGACGATCTCGAAGAAGATGAAGAAGACGAACAGGTCGAGGCTGAGGAAGCTGCCCAGCACGCCCGTCTCGAGTATCAGCATCCAGGCGAGGTACGGCTTGTCGTCGTGGTGCGGGTCGAGACCGACGATGACGATCGGGAACATCACCGCGGTCAGCACGACGAGGAACAGCGAGATGCCGTCCACGCCGAGGTTCCAGGAGATGCCCCACTGCTCGATCCAGGTGTGCTTGGACACGAACTGGAATCCGTCGGCGCCCGTCTCGAACGACGACACCAGCCAGACGCTCAACGCGCCGGCGGAGACCGACGAGAGCAGCGCGATCAGCTTGGCGTACTCGGGCCGCGAGCGGCGCGTCAGCAGCACGCCGACCGCGCCGGCGAGCGGCAGCAGCACGAGCACGGTCAGGATCGGGAACGCGATCGTCCCGCCCTCGGCGCCGACCATCAGAACAGGCCCCGCACGATCACGAACCACGCGAGGAGCAGGACCGCGCCGACGGCGATCAGGCCGGCGTACTGGCGCAGGTACCCGGTCTGTCCCTTGCGGACCTCACCGGCGGTCTCGCGGATGGCGACGGCGGCGCCGTCGACCGCGCCGTCGACCACCTTCTCGTCGAACAGGACCGTCCCCTCGAACCCCTTGCGGCCCGGGTTGCCCATGAACCAGCTGATCGCCTGGTCGAAGTGCCACCCCTGGGCGAACAGCTCGGGCTCGAACGGGCTGGCGCGGCGTCGCTCGTACACGGCCCACGCGGCGGCGATGCCGACGACCGCGCAGGCGACGGCGATGCCGATCAGCAGGGTCTTGTTGTCGTACGCCCACGTGTCGTGGATGTCCGCCTCGCCGAACGCGACCACCGGGTGCAGCCAGCTCTCCAGCTTGTGCTCCCATCGGTCGGGGGTGATGCCGAGCGCGGGCAGCTGCACGATCCCGCCGACGATCGAGAGGCCGGCCAGGACGACGAGCGGGAGCAGCATCGTCGGCGGCGACTCGTGCGGTTTGAACTCGCCGTGCGCGCCGTGGGTCTCGACGGGCGGCTCGCCCTCCGCCGGCGTCGGGGCCTCGTCCTCGTTGGCCAGGCTGGTCCACTTCGCCTCGCCGTAGAACGTCATCACGACCTGACGGGTCATGTAGAACGCGGTGAGCACGGCGGTGACGATGCCGATGACGTACAGCGGGACCGAGTCGGCCAGCGCGAAGAGCAGGATCTCGTCCTTCGACCAGAACCCGGCGAATGGCGGGACGCCGGCGATCGCCAGCCAGCCGACGATGAACGTCGCCGCGGTGAACGGCATGAACTTGGCCAGCTTGCCCATCTTGCGCATGTCCTGCTCGTCGTTCATGCCGTGGATGACCGAGCCGGAGCCGAGGAACAACAGCGCCTTGAAGAAGGCGTGGGTCACCATGTGGAAGATCGCCGCGACGTACGCGCCGGTCCCGACGGCCAGGAACATGTAGCCGAGCTGCGAGACCGTCGAGTAGGCGAGCACGCGCTTGATGTCGGTCTGGGCCAGCGCGATCGTCGCCGCGAACAGCGCGGTGATCGCGCCGGTCCAGGCGATCAGCGGGCCGACCCAGTCGGCGGAGACCGTGATCACCGGGTTGACGCGCACCATCAGGAACACGCCGGCGGTCACCATCGTCGCGGCGTGGATCAGCGCCGACACGGGCGTCGGGCCCTCCATCGCGTCGGGCAGCCAGACGTAGAGCGGGAGCTGGGCCGACTTGCCGACGGCGCCGACGAACAGCAGCACGGCGATGCCGGTCGCCGTCGTCTCCGCCAGCAGCCCGGACTCGGCGTTGTTGTTGAGCACGCTGTAGCTGATCGAGCCGATGGACGAGAACGCCAGGAACATCGCCAGCATGACGCCCCAGTCGCCGACGCGGTTGGTGATGAACGCCTTCTTGCCGGCGGTCGCCGCCGACTCGCGGGTGTGCCAGAACGCGATCAGGAGGTACGAGCAGGTGCCGACGCCCTCCCAGCCGAGGAACGTGACCAGCAGGTTCTCCCCGAGCACGAGCACGGTCATCGACAGCACGAACAGGTTGAGATAGAGGAAGAACTTGGAGAACTTCGGGTCGCCGTGCATGTACCCGATCGAGTACAGGTGGATCAGCGAGCTGATCCCGGTGACGAACAGGCACATCGTGATCGACAGCGGGTCGGCGAGGAACGCCATGTCGACGCGCAGCGTCCCGACCGGGACCCAGGAGAAGAGGGTCTCGACCTGGCTCCGGTCGTCCTCGGGCCGGCCGAGGAGATCGAAGAACACGGCGACCGACACGGCGAAGGAGGCGAGCACCATCGCCGTCGCCAGGTGGCCGGCGCGCGGCTCGCCCAGCCTCCGCCCGAAGAGGAGGATCGTCACGAACCCGAACAGCGGGAAGGCGGGGATGAGCCACACGAGGTCGGTCATCGCGTCAGCCCTTCAGATCCGCCAGGTCGTCGGCCGTCGCGCCAGGGCGCCCGCGCAGGATCGACACGATGATGCTGAGGCCGACCACGACCTCGGCGGCGGCGACCACGAGGACGAAGAAGACCGCGGTCTGTCCGTTGATGTCGCCGAGCTCGGTCGCCAACGCGACGAACGTGAGGTTGACGGCGTTGAGCATCAGCTCGATGCACATGAACATGACCAACGGATTGCGCCGGACGAGCAGCCCGAACGCCCCGACGCCGAACAACACCGCGCCGAGCAACAGGTACCAGGTGGGTTCGATGGCGGCGATCACGAGCCCGACCCCCCCTTCGGCCACTTGCGGGTCATCACGACCGTGCCGGCGACGGCGACGATCAGCAGCACCGACGTCAGCTCGAAGGCGAACACGTGGTCGCCGTAGAGGTTCCGGGCGAGCTGGCGGATGTTCTCGTCGCCGACCCGGGCGCCGACCTCGGGCGGGACCTGCCCGGCGACATCGATCCCGGCGCCGGCGCCGATGGTGACCGCGTCGCGCGCCTGCACGACCGCCGCCCCGACCAGGGCGATGAGGCCGACCCCCATCACCGCCGCCAGCGGGCGTTGGATCCTGATCGGCTCGATCGTGAGGTCCATCGCCTTGTCGACGCCGAGCAGCATGATGACGAACAGGAAGAGCACGACGATCGCGCCCGCGTACACGATCACCTGGACGACGGCCAGGAAGTGCGCCTCCTGGGCGACGAACTGCACGGCCACGCCGAACAACGTCAGGATCAGCCCCAGCGCGGCGTGCACCGGGTTCCTCATCGCCACCACGGCGACCGCCCCGCCGAGGACCATCAGCGCCGCCGCGAAGAACACGACGTACTCCAGGAATGTCGCGTCGGTCAACGTTCGACCGTCCGCACGCCAGGGCGATCGTCGGCCGACGCGTCGCGCTCGGCCTGGGCCGGCTCGGGGGCGCGCAGGCCGTGGCCGAGCTCGTTGCTCCAGCCGACCTCGCCCTCGAAGGTGGCGTCACCCGACGGCGATGTCGCCCGCATCCAGCCGCTGGTCAGGACGTCGTCGCCCTCCCGCCAGTCCTCCCACGGCAGCCGCTTGGGCTCGCCCTCGTCGTCGACGACGAGCTCGGCCTTGGTGTAGATCGCCTCCTGCCGATTGGTGAAGGAGAACTCGAACAGCTTCGACTCGGTGATCGCCTCGGTCGGGCACGCCTCGACGCACAGGTCGCAATGGATGCACCGCAGGTAGTTGATCTCGTAGACGTAGCCGAAGCGCTCGCCGGGCGAGGTCGGGTTCTCCGGGTCGTTGTCGGCGCCGCGAACGTAGATGCAGTCGGCCGGGCACACGCCGGCGCACAGCTCGCAGCCGATGCACTTCTCCATGCCGTCCTCGTAGCGGTTGAGGACGTGGCGGCCGTGGAGGCGCTCGGGCCGGGGCAGCTTCTCGTCTCCGTCGACGTCGCGGTCGTCGGAGCCCTTCTTCTTGGCGCGGCGCCCGCCGGAGTACTCGGTGGTGACCCGCTTGCCGCCGAACGGCCACCGGTGTTGGCGGATCGTGACGGCGAACCCCTCGAAGTAGCCCATCAGGACGTCACCCCGCTCGACTCCTCGACTCGATTGACGCGCGCCACGCGCATCGCCGCGGTGAACAGCGAGATCGACGCCAGGCCGACGACGACGCTGATCGCGACGACGCGGACGCTGTCGACGACGTCGCCCTCCGGCGAGAACTGGCGGAGCGCGGCGAGCAGCAGGAACCAGCCCAGCGACACCGGGATGAGCACCTTCCACCCGAGGTCCATCAGATGGTCGTAGCGCAGCCGTGGCAAGGTCGCCCGGAACCACACGAACACGTACAGGAACCCGACCAGCTTGAGCAGGAACCAGGCCGTCCCGCCGAGCGGACCGAGGAAGGCGAGCAGGTCGACGCGGCCGAAGTACAGCGGCTGCGGCCCCCCGAGGAACAGCGTGACCGTGACCGCCGACATCGTGATGACGTTCATGAACTCGGCGAGGAAGAACAGGGCGAAGCGGATGCTCGAGTACTCGGTGTTGAACCCGCCGACCAACTCCTGCTCGGCCTCGACCAGGTCGAACGGGGGCCGGTTGAGCTCGGCGGTGACCGCGACGAGGAAGACGAAGAACGGCACGAAGCCGGTCGAGATCAGATTCCAGTTGGCGAAGCCGTCCTGGATCTCCACGATGCCGGCGGTCGACAGCGTCCGCGACGAGAGCAGCACCGCGGCGAGGCTCAGACCGAGCGCCGCCTCGTAGGAGATCATCTGCGCCGTCGCCCGCACCGAGCCGAGCAGGGGGTACTTCGAGCCCGACGCCCAGCCGGCGAGCATGATGCCGTACACGGCGATCGAGGACAGCGCGAGAACGAGCAGGACCCCGATCGGCGGGTCGGCGAGCTGGACGCGGGTCGTCTCGCCCCACCACTCGACCGTGCCGTCCTTGCCGTCGGTGAAGTCGCCGCCGAGCGGGATGACCGACCAGATGAGGAACGCCGGGACGAACGCGAGGAACGGCGCCATGCGGAAGACGATCCGGTCCGCCCGGTTGGGCAGCAGATCCTCCTTGAAGAACAGCTTGATGCCGTCGGCGAGCGTCTGGAGGATGCCGAAGGGCCCGGCCTTGTTCGGCCCGATCCGGTTCTGCATCCCGGCGACGACCTTGCGCTCGAACCACACCATGAGCATCGTGCCGACGAGACCGATGACGAAGATCACGACGACCTTGACGACGACGAACAGCAGCGGCTTCCACCACAGCCCACCCTCGACGAGCGGGTCGATGGCGAGGAGCGCGCTCATTGGATCACCTCGATCCGCACGTCGGTGACCGGCGCCGACGCGTCGATGACGTCCTCGATCCGGCCGCCGCCCTGGTTGAACGGGGCCCAGACGACGCCGCGCTGGATCGAGGCGTCGGCGACGGCGGCGAGCACGGCGGTCGCCTTGGCGCCGACGATCTTGACGTCGTCGCCGTCGGCGACGCCGAGGCTGTCGAGGTCGAGCGGGTGCAGGTGGGCGGCGGGGCCCGGGGCGAGGTTGGCGAGCGAGCGCGACATCGCCGTCCCGACCGCGCGGTCGTACAGCTTGCGACTCACCATCAGTCGATAGTCATAGCTGTTCCGCCCGGCGATTGAAGAAGCTGGCGCCTCGAGTTCGGTCGCGACGACGCCGGCGAGCACGCCGTCGCGCTCGGCGTCGAGCGCCTCGCGGGTCACACCCGCGTACCCGACGACCTGCCCCGCGATCGCGTCGGTGATGTCGTCGACGCCCGCGACGCGGCCGAGCGGGTGGCCCGGCCCGAACAGGTTGTCACCGAGCATCTGGCCGAGCTCGATGGCGATCATCCAGTCCGGTCGCACCGTTCCGGTCGGCGTGACCTTCTGCGCCAGCCGGGTCACCCGTCCCTCGATGTTCGTCGTGGTGCCCGCCTTCTCTCCGTAGGCCGCGGCGGCGAGCACGACGTCGGCGAGCTTGGTCGACTCGGTCGTGATCGTGTCGATCGAGATGATCCGCCGTGCGCCGGCGAGCGCCCGCCGGGCCAGGTCGGCGTCGGGGCAGTCGTTCAGCGGGTCGGCGCCGACCAGCACGATCAGGTCGATCCCGCCGTCGGCCGCCGCGTTCAACGCCGCCAGCCCGTCGTGGTCGGCCGCCGCCGGGGCCATCCCGAGCGACAGCGCGCCGACGACGTTGCCCCGGCGCAGCGCCGGCAGCACCTTGGCCCCGGGCACCGCGGCACGCAGCGCGCCGAGCGCGCTCATCGTCGCGTGGGTCGACTCGGCGAGGTTGGCCCGACCGACGACGACCACGACGTCGCCGCCGGCCAGCTGCGCTCCGATCTCCTCGTCGGCCAACGCGTCGCCGACCGCCGCCGTCTGGGTTCCCGGCTGGTGCCGGACGCTCTTCCAGGCGTACCGGGTCAGCCCGGTCTCGACCGCCGAGAACTCGACGATCCGGCTGCGCCGCTTCTCCGCCGCGTCCCGCAGCCGGAGGTACAGGACGGGCAGCTCCTCTTTCAGATCCGGTCCGAGCAGCACGATCGTCGACGCGTTGGCGGCTTCGTCGATCGTCGCCCGGTCCAGGCCGAGGACCGTCGCCGGCAGCCCGTCACCGAGTTGGGCGTCGCGGAACGGCGTCCCGATCGCGTCCGCCAGCTGGGCCCAGGCGAACGCGTCCTCGTTGGTGCCGCGCGCCCCGCCGAGGATCGCGATGCGCTCCGGACCCCCGTCGGCGAGCGTGTCCCGGATCAACGTCGCGGCGCCCTTCAACGCCGCGTTCCACGAGGTCTCGATCAGCCCGGCGTCGGTCCTGACCATCGGCTCGGCGATTCGGTGCTCGCTGTTGACCGACTCGAAGTTGAAACGGCCGCGGTCGCAGAGCCAGCCCCAGTTGACCGGGTCGGAGTCGACGCCCTGATAGCGGAGCAGCTCGTCGCGGCTCGACTGGATCACCGTCCGGCACCCGACCGAGCACGTCGTGCACGTCGACTCGCGTTGTTCGAGATCCCACGGCCGGGCCTTGAACCGGTACGGCGTCGCGGTGAGCGCCCCGACCGGGCAGATCTGCACGGTGTTGCCGGAGAAGTACGAGGCGAACGGCTCGTCGGGGAACGTCATCACCTGGGTGTCGTTGCCGCGACTGGTGAATTGGATCAGCTTGTCGCCGGCGACCTCGTCGGCGAACCGCGTGCAGCGGTCGCACAGGATGCAGCGCTCGCGATCGAGGAGGACGAGATCGCTGATCGGGATCGGCTTCTCGTAGTGCCGCTTCTCCTCCACGTACCGGCTCTCTCCAGGACCGTGGCTGAACGCCTGGTCCTGGAGCGGGCACTCCCCGCCCTTGTCGCACACCGGGCAGTCGAGCGGGTGGTTGGCGAGCAGCAGCTCGAGCACGCCCTCCTGCGAGCGCTTGACCGTGTCGGTCTTGGTGCTGACGATCTGGCCGTCGCTGACCGGCGTCATGCACGACACGACCAACATCGGCCCGCGCGGTCCCTCGACCTCGACCAGGCACTGGCGGCACATCCCGACCGACGACATGCGCGGGTGCCAGCAGAAGTGCGGGACGTAGGCGTCGTTGTCGAGGCACGCCTCGATCACCAGCTTGCCCGGTTCGACCTCGTGCTCGCCGCCGTCGATGTGGACGGTGAGGGTGGATGTCGTGACGGTTGTCTCGGCCTCGGAGTCGGTCTCAGCTGCACCCGGCTGGTCGGCCTCGACGCCAGCCTCGTCGCTGGCGCTTCCCTCGGCGGCCGGGATCACCGCGGCGGCGTCTTCGGCGACCTCGGTTGCCACGTTCTCGTCGGTGCCTTCGGTCGCCTCCGCCACCGGTTCGGCTGCGGTCGTCTGCTCGTCGGCAACCTGTTCGTTCTTGGTGCTGTCAGACATGGGCGCCGGTCCCGTGGATCGCGTGGCGGTGGACGCCGTCGATGGGGCGGCCGTGCTCGATGTAGTGGTCGAACTCGTCGCGGAACCGAACGATGGCCGAGGCGATCGGGCTGACCGCAGAGGGGCCGAGCGGGCAGATCGTCGTCTGCCGGGGCGGCCAGGCCAACCCGGGGCTGATCGACTCGCACACCGCGAGCAGCGTGCCGAGGTCGTCGGGGCGGCCGTGGCCGTCGATGATCCGCTTGAGGATCCGCTCGAGCCATGTCGTGCCCTCCCGGCACGGGGTGCACTTGCCGCACGACTCGCGGGCGAAGAAGCGCACGATCCGCCAACAGGCGGCGACCATGTCGGTGGTGTCGTCCATGATCACGATCGCGCCGGAGCCGAGCATCGACCCGGCCTGGTCGACGGTCGCCTTGTCGAGCGGCAGGTCGAGGTGCTCTTCGAAGAACCAGATCGCCGACGCGCCGCCGGGGACGAACGCCTTGACCCGCCGGCCGTCGCGCACGCCGCCGCAGTACTCGGGCGCCTCGACGAGCATCCGGAACGTGGTCGTGCCGTTCGGCACCTCGAACACCCCGGGGTTGTTGACGTGGCCGGACACGGCGAACATCCGCATGCCGGTCGAGGTCGGAGACGCGAGATCGTGGAACGCCTGTCCCGACTCGTTGATGATCCACGGCAGGTTGGCCAGCGACTCGACGTTGTTGACGATCGTCGGCTGCATGTACAGGCCCTTGGCGGCGGGGAAGAACGGCGGCTTCAGCCGCGGCATGCCGCGCTCACCTTCGAGCGACTCGATCAGCGCCGTCTCCTCGCCGACGATGTACGCCCCGGCGCCCCAGGACAGCTGGATGTCGGTGGAGAAGTCCGTCCCGAGGATGTTCGCGCCGACCAGGTTGTGCGCGTACGCGTCGTTCAGCGCGGTGGCGATGCGCTCCTGCGCCAGCGGCATCTCGCCGCGCACGTAGAGGAAGGCCTGCGCCGCCCCGACCGCGTAGCACGCCAGCAGCACGCCCTCGATCAGCTGATGCGGGTCGAGCTCCATCAGCATCCGGTCCTTGTACGTGCCGGGTTCGGACTCGTCGCCGTTGACGACGATGTAGCGGGGGTAGACGTCCGGGGGCAGGAAGCCCCACTTCACGCCGGCCGGGAATCCGGCGCCGCCGCGGCCCTGCATCTCCGAGGTCCGCACCTCGTCGTGCACCTGCTGCGCCGACATCGACGTCAGCGCCTTGCGCAACGCGGCGTACCCGCCGGTGCGGACGAAGCCGTCGTAGGTGTGGCCATCCTCGACGTCGAACCGCCCGGTGACCAGCTTCGGCCCCGTCGGGACGAGCCCGGCGACGTGGAACGACGGGGTGTCGGCGGTCGTCTCGCTCATCGTGCGTCCACCGCCTCCTGCGCCGCCTTGCCGGTGCCCGCCCAGTTGTCGGGCGTGCGCTGGCGGACGCGGGCGAGCGTCCCGTGCGGCGGGATCTCCTCGATCAGCCGGCCCTCGCGCAGGTCGTCGACGAGCCGGTCGAAGTCGTCGTCGGACACCTTGTAGCGGTATCGATAGTTCACCTGCAGGGCGGGCGCCTCGGTGCACGCCGCGATGCACTCGACGTCCTCGATCGTGAACATGCCGTCGGCGGTCGTCGATCCGCTCCTGACCCCGAGTGTCTCCTCGGCGTGCTCGAGCAGCTCCCACGCGCCGAGCAGCTGGCAGGAGATGTTCGTGCACACGTTGATGCAGTAGCGGCCGACCGGCTCGAACTTGAACATCTCGTAGAAGGTCGCGGTGCCGTACACCTCGGCCGGCGTGACGCCGAGCAGATCGGCGATGTGGGCCATCGCGTCGGTGGCGAGGTAGCCGTCCTGCTCTTGGGCGAGGTGGAGGATCGGGATCAGCGCCGACTTCGGACGCGGGTACCGGCCGATGATGTCCCGGGCCACGATCACGTTGTGATCCGACAACCGACTCATGAACCCGCACCCCCCGTCAATGCGGACGCCGACGGCGCGCGCGTGGGCGTCGCGCACGTGAGCGCTCCAGGACCGGCTCGGCCGGTCCGGTCCCCAGGCACGGACCACCGACTGCGCAACATTCGGACCGAACGGAGCGAGGCGCAGCCGAGCGAGTGAGGCCGGAGCGAGGCGCAGCCGAGCGAGTGAGGCCGAGCGTTCACCGATCCACGTCTCCGAGTACGGGATCGATGGAGGAGATCACGGCGACGGCGTCGGCGACGAGGCCGCCGCGCATCATGTGCGGCAGGCACTGGATGTTGACGAACGACGGCGCCCGGATGTGTATCCGGTACGGCGTCGGCGAGCCGTCCGAGACGATGTAGCAGCCGAGCTCGCCGCGCGGGCTCTCGACGGCCACGTAGGTCTCGCCCTCGGGCACCTTGAAGCCCTCGGTGAAGATCTTGAAATGGTGAATCAGCGCCTCCATCGACTCGTCGATCCGGGCCCGCGGCGGCGGGGTGACCTTCTTGTCCTGGATGCGGTAGTCGCCGGGCGGGATGCGATCGACGATCTGTCGAACCAGCCGCATCGACTCGCGGATCTCGGCGAGCCGGATCGCGTAACGGTCGAACGCGTCGCCGTACGAGCCGACGACGACGTCGAAGTCGAGCTCGGCGTAGTGCAGGTAGGGCATGTCACTGCGCAGATCCCACTCGACGCCGGTCGACCGCAGGATCGGCCCCGTCGCGCCCAGCGCCACCGCCTCGGCCGGGGTGATCACGCCCACGCCCTGGAGCCGCTCGCGCCAGAGGGGCTGCCCGGTCATCAGCGTGTCGTACTCGTCGAGTCGGTCGGGGAGCAGGTCGAGGATGCGCAGCACGCCGTCGCGCCAGCCGGCCGGCAAGTCGGCGGCCAGGCCGCCGGGGCGGATGAAGTTGTGGTTCATCCGCAGGCCGGTGACCTCCTGGAAGAAGCGCAGCACCTCCTCGCGCTCGCGCCAGCCGTAGATCATCATCGAGACCGCGCCGAGGTCCATGCCGTTGGTCGCCATGAACAGCAGGTGGCTGCTCATCCGGTTGAGCTCGGCGAGCAGCATCCGGATCCAGGTCGCCCGCTCGGGGATGTCGCCGTCGATGCCGAGCAGCTGCTCGGTCGCCATCGAGAACACGAGCTCGTTGTGGAACGGCGAGAGGTAGTCCATGCGGGTGACGTTCGTGCCGCCCTGCATGTAGGTCAGCTGCTCGCCGGTCTTCTCCATGCCGGTGTGGAGGTAGCCGATGATCGGCTTGCAGCGCAGGACCGTCTCGCCCTGCAGCTCGAGCATCAGGCGCAGCACGCCGTGCGTCGACGGGTGCTGGGGGCCCATGTTGATGATCATCGTCTGATCGTCGTCGGGGTCGTCGGGGAGGTCGCCGAGTTCGGCGGCCTCGGCCTCGGACATCCGCAGCACCGAGCCGACCTCGCGCAGCAGCTCGGCGGCCGTGGTCTCGCTGCGCGGCTTGAGCTGCTGGCCGCCTTCGTCGGTGCCGGGGACGAACTCGGTGTACGGGCGCTCCTCAGTGGTGCTCATCAGGCGTGCGCCTCCTTGAACTGCACCGGGATCCGACCGACGTCGTAGTCCTTGCGCAGCGGGTGACCCTCCCAGTCCTCGGGCATCAGAATGCGGGTCAGGTCGGGATGGCCGTCGAAGGAGATGCCGAACATGTCGAACACCTCGCGCTCCAAGGCCTCGGCGCCGGGGTGCGTGTCGAACAGCGAGGCCACCACCGGATCGGACTCGGGCACCTGGACGCGGATGCGGACCCGTCGCCGAGCGGTCATGTCCAGCAGGCCGACCACGACCTCGAACCGTTCGCCGGCCACGCCCGCCGGGAGCGGGCGATCCAGGTGCTGGAGGTAGTCGACGGCGGTCAGGTCGACGCACATCGTGTACCCGTCGTCGGCCAACTCCTTCACCCGGTCGAGGTACTCCGCACGCGTCGCGTGCTCCGCAACGTCTGTCGAGGCCTCGGAGCTCGTCGCAGCAGCACCCGGCTGGTCGGCCTCGACGGCAGGCTCGTCGCTGGCGCTGGTCACGGCTTGACGCCCAGGAGGACGGGGGTGTCGCGGGCCTCGATCAGTTCGACGTGCACGTCGGCGCCGGCGCCGGACTGCTCGCGGCGGCGGAGGATCTCGTCGTTCTCGATCAGCCCGTGCAACGTCTCGATCGCGTGGATCAGCGTCTCGGGCGTCGGCGGGCAACCGGGCGCGTAGACGTCGACGGGGACGACCTGGTCGACACCCTGGACGATCGCGTAGTTGTTGAACATCCCGCCCGACGAGGCGCAGACGCCCATCGAGATGACCCACTTCGGCTCCATCATCTGGTCGTACACCTGGCGCAGGACGGGGGCCATCTTCTGGCTCACGCGGCCGGCGACGATCATGATGTCGGCCTGCCGCGGTGAGGCCCGGAAGATCTCCATCCCGAAGCGGGCGATGTCGTAGTGCGCGGCGCCCGTCGCCATCATCTCGATCGCGCAGCACGCGAGGCCAAACGACGCCGGCCACGACGACCTCGACCGCGACCAGTTGACGAGATCCTCGAGACGTCCGGTGATGACGTTGTGCGAGAGCCCTCCGAGCCCGTCGTCCAGCACGTCGTTGACGATGCCCATGACGCCCTACGCGACCGCGTCGCCGGAACGATCGCCGTCGAGCTGGCGGCCTTCATGGCCGACCCGGCGCACGGTCGACTCGAGGGTGCGGCGCGGTGACACGGCCTCGGCGTCGGCGGCCAGGCTCCGGTACTGCTGGAGCGGACCCCAGTCGAGCCCGCCGCGGGCGACCTCGTACACGAACGTCAGGAAGAAGATCACCGAGAACACGAAGATCGCCCAGAACCCGTACGCCCCGAGCTCCGCCCGTGACACCGCGTACGGGTACACGAAGATGATCTCGATGTCGAACATGATGAAGAGCATGGCCACGATGTAGAAGCCGACCGGGAATCGCTCGGGGGGCTCGCGGCTCGGGACGATCCCACACTCGTACGGCGCCTCCTTGGCCGACGACGGGCGGCGCGGCGCGAGCAGCCGCGACGCGCCGAAGCTGAGCGCGCCGAACACGACGGCGAGGAACATCAGCAGCGCGATCGGGAGGTACTGCGCCACGGCTAGGCCTCCGCGCCGACCCGCTCGGGGGTCGAGGCCGGCATCGCCAGGTTCTCGCGCAGGATCCGCTCACGGCGGTGCAACAGGTAGCACAGTCCGAAGAAGACCATCCCGCCGCCGATGGTCAGCACGACCGCCGGCTGGCGGCGGGCGCCGAGGTCGCGGATCATGTAGACGTACTGCCGCTGGCGGTTCTCGTCGACCTCGAGCACCACGGGGGCGCGGCCGGGCTCGGTGCGCACCTGCTCCAGGGCGGCAGCCTCGGCGACGACGTAGTGCGGCTCGTGGAAGAACGCGACGAAGTCCAACGTGTCGTTGATCTTCGGATACCGCTCGCCGCCGATGTCGAAGATCTCGGTGATCTCGAACTGGCCGGCGGTGAACGCCCCCTCCTCTTCGAGGAACACGCTCGCCGAGGCCTGGGCCTGCCCGAACGCCGGCGACGCCTTGTCGAGCACGACCCAGCCCTCGTCGATGAACTGGTCGGCGACCAGCTCCGCTTCATCGGAGAACGTGGCGTCGTCGGGGATGGGGGGGAGCTGTTCGAGCACGCCTCCGGCCCGGAGCGCTCCGGAGTCCTGGAGCACCGTCGCGCCGGGCACCGCCTCCCACGTCGGGTCCGGCCCGCGCAGCCCGATGCCGTAGATCCACCAGGTGATGCCCATCAGCATCATCCAGCCGGCGAGCCCGGTGAGCGCCACGAGGAACGCCAGGCGGGCGCCCATGTTGGTCGCCAAGATGAGGTAGATGCTGCCCATCAGCACCACGACGCCCATGATGACCGTGAGCAGACCGCGGAGCTCGGGCTCCCAACCGATTGCCAGTAGTGCCATGTCTCACAAACTCCGTACGTACTCGACAACGGCTTCGATTTGCTGGTCGGTCAGCATGGCCCCGAACGCCGGCATGCGGCCGCTGCCCTGACCCTGGTTCCCGTAGACCTTGCCGAACTCGGAACCGCCCTTGATGAACGCGATCATGTCGGACTCGTTGTTGAAATGGCTGTTGGTCGAGCCGCCGGTCAGGTTCCAGCCGTACGCGCCCTGGCCCGTCACCCCCGGGTCGTCGAAGCTCCACCCCTGGGTGTGGCATCGAGCGCAGCTGTACGCCCCGCTCCCCAACTCGAGGTTGAACAGCGCCTCGCCGTAGCTCGCCGCGTCGCCGTCGTCGACCGCCTTGCGGGCCGCCGCCTCGATCTCGTCCTGGATCGACGACGGCAGGCGCCCGGACTCGCACAGCTGCTCACCGAAGAACTGGGCGTCGGCCTCCCCCTCGCCGCACTCCTCGCGCGGGATCTGGATGCTCTTCATGTACTCGATCAGGTTGTCGATCTGCTGCTCGTTCATCGGGCCGCCGCCGACGAGGCCCCACGGCGACATCGGCGAGAACGGGCGCCCGTAGTTGAGGATGAAGCGCACCTCGTCGTCGGAGAACCGGTACATCACCGTGTTCAGCGCGGGCGCCTTCCAGTTGACCGCGGACACCTCTCCGGTCAGCCGATTGGTGACCGTGAACGGGGCGACGCCGCCGACGGCCTGCATGCCGCCGTGGCACCCGGCGCAGTTGAACCCGCCCTCGCCGGTCGGACGGAACAGCTCGCCACCCCAGCTCGCGAAGCGCTTGTCCCAGCCCTCCTGCGCGCCGGCCTGGCGGCTGGGCTCGAAGATCCAGTAGAGCGGGAGTGCGACCACGGTGATGAACAGCAAGATCACGCCGATGCCCATCACCTGCGTCAGACGCGGCCCCTCGAGCGCCTCGTCGTCGTAGTACTCCCGGCGGTTCGGCGCCAGCTCGATCTCCGAGCCGACCTCCTTGCGCCCGGCGACGACGTTGGCGATTCCGTAGACCGCCCAGCCGACGAAGATGATCGCGACCCCGAAGATGGCGATGTTGGTGGTCGTCAGCGCGACCGTGCCACCCGCCATCAGTGGTCCCCACCGCCCGTGCAGTGCGGGCCTTCGGCCTCCTGGCCGGTCGTGTTGGTGCCGATCGCGGGGCCGGCGATCGTCTTGCCCGTGTCGATGGTGACGTCCTCGTTCGATGAGATCGTCGCCGGGAAGCGGTCCATGCCGCGCGGCGCCGGCCCGGCCTTCTTCTCGCCGTTGCGGTTGTATTGCGACCCGTGGCACTGGCACTCGAACCACTGGCTGGTCGTGCACTCCGGGACACGGCAGCCGAGGTGCGGGCACTTCTGGCTCAGGACGGTGATGCCCTGCCGCATCGTCGTCAGGAGCACCTCGGGGTAGACGGCCTCGGCGGCCGGGATCGCCTCGGCGGGGTATTCGGTGATCCACGACTTGGCCTCGGCCGCGTAGAAGAACCCGTTGCCCTGCTTGATGCCGTCCCTGATCGCGCCGAGCTTGCCGACGGTGACCGTGCCGCCGAACCCACCGGTGCCGGTCGGCCAGAGGAACGCGACGAAGGCGGCGGCCGAGAACGACCCGATGCCGACGCTCATCAACGTGACCGTCGCGCGGTTGAAGAACTGGCGGCGCGAGACGCCGATCGCCTCGGGGTCCGGCGGCACCCACGGGACGATCGGTTGCGGCTCTTCGAACTTGGCCAGCGCCGTGCCGCGGGCGGCCGCGCCCTCGGCCTCGGCGTCGGCGCGGGTGCGTACCGCGCCGGGGGTGGCGATCGCCCCGGACCCGCTCTCGCGGGCGCGCCGATCGCGGGCGCGGGTCTCGCCCGAGAGCGCGCCGGCGCCACGGACGTCGTCACGGCGGGCGAACGAGAACAAGACGAGCGCGCCGAGCACGACGACGGCGACGATCACGATTCCGATGACTGCTGCGGTACTCATGCTGGGAGTTTCTCCATTCGGGGTCAGAGCTCGAAGAACAGGCCTTCGACCCACGGCCAGACGAAGTTGAAGCCGGGCCCTCGGAAGAACGACCCGATCATCACGAGGACCGCCCAGAACATGATGTGGACGGTCATCAACGAGGTGGCGAACTTGCGGTCCTCCGGCTTGATGGAGGGGTTGCGGTCGAGGAACGGGGCGAGGATCAACGCGATCAACCCGACACCGGGGATCGTGACGCCGGCGATCATCGGGTGGAACATCGTCAGCAGTTCCTGGAGGCCGAGGAAGTACCAGGGGGCCTTCGACGGGTTCGGCGTCTGGTTCGTGTTGGCCAGCTCGAGCAGTGGTGCGTTGACGAACACGGAGAAGATGAACGTGAAGGCGGTGCAGGCCAGGGCCGCGACGTACTCGGCGGCGAGCAGGTGCGGCCAGGTGTGGACCTTGTCGACCGGGACCGCCTTGACGTCCTGGATCGAACCGGACTTGACGACGGTGAGCAACCGCTGGGTGTGTCCGCCAGGGCCGGCCCCGACCGGGACCCCGCCGCCGGCGGGCGCGGCCGCCACCACGGCGCCGACCTTGTCGGCAACTGCGACGCCGCCGCCGGCGTCACCCGCCGAGTCGCCGCCGCCGGCCTTGGCGGCCTTCGCGGCCTGGCTGCGCTGCAGCAAGTGGTCGGGGATGCGCGAGTCGGCGGCCGGCTCGGCGGCCGATCCGGCGGCTTCGGCGGATTCGGACGATTCGCTCGCCGCCTTCTCGCGGGCCGCCTGCGCCCGCTTGAGGAGATGTTCTGGGATCTCAGTCATCGCTCACCTCGGCTCCTGCCTCACACCCAATCGGACAACTCACAACGGACCGGAGATCCCGCCGTCCTTGCGGACCCGCCAGAAGTGGATCGCCATGAAGATGACGATGATGAACGGGAAGAACAACACGTGCAACACGTACCATCGCAGCAACGTCTCCGGGCCGATCTCGGCGCCGCCGAGCAGGACGAATCGCACGTCCTGGCCGAACACGGGCGTGAACCCCATCATGTTGGTGCCCACCGTCACCGCCCAGAGCGCCAGCTGGTCCCACGGCAGCAGGTAGCCGGTGAACGACAGCAGCTGGGTGAGGGTGAGCAGGATCACCCCGATCACCCAGTTGAACTCCCGCGGCGGCTTGTAGGCGCCGTGGTAGAAGACCCGCGCCATGTGGAGGAAGACCGCGAGGACCATCAGGTGGGCGCCCCATCGGTGCATGTTCCTGACCAGCAGGCCGAACGTCACCGACGTCTGGAGGTTGGAGATGTCGTCCCAGGCAGCGGTCGCCTCGG
>JBFGCT010000062.1:0-19794 GCA_041581055.1 Ilumatobacteraceae bacterium
AACCTCGACCTCTTCGGTCACACAAACCCGGGGCGGGGCGGCACCACACGATCTGTGTGACCGAGTATCCCGAACCTCGACCTCTTCGGTCACACAAACCCGGGGCGGGGCGGCACCACACGATCTGTGTGACCGAATATCCCGAACCTCGACGTCTTCGGTCACACAAACCTGGGGTGGTGGCGGTCGGGGCGGCGCAACACGATTTGTGTGACCGAATATGCCGATCCTCGACGTCTTCGGTCACACAAACCAAGGCACCCGCGAACCGTCGGCCGGAGTCTTGTGTGACCGAACATCACGAACCTCGACGTCTTCGGTCACACAAATCTGGGGTGGTTATGGGGCGGTGATCGTCAGGGTCTGGTTGGGCTCGACATCGTCGAGCACGGTCGTCTCGCCGTTCGGCCACTCGACGGTGAGCTGATCGATCACCGTCGCGGCGCCCAACCCGAAGTGCGCCGACAGCTCGCTGGTCGAGTTGAAGTTGGCGCACCCGCCGATCGTCCGCGTGTACCGCGCGTCGCCGACGGTCGCCCGGACCATGGCCCCGATTCCGTTCGGCGCGAGGTCGTCCCTGGCGCTCGTGTCGAGGAACACCCGCAGCCACGATGCCTCCGGGCCGGTCAGGTCGTTGCGGTACAGCGTGAACTCGTCGTTGCTGGCGGTGATCGCGATGTCCTGGTCGCCGTCGCCCTCGAGGTCGAACTGCACGATGCCGAGCCCGTGGCGGTTGTGGAGCGGACCGGCCTCGGCGGCGACATCGGTGAAGCCGCCGCGCCCGTCGGCGATCCAGGTGCGCGTCAGGTTGCCGACATACGCCTCGAGATCCCATCCGTTGGTCTCGATCAGATCGAGCCAGCCATCGTGGTTGAGGTCGACGGCCAGCGCGCCCCAGCCCCACCCGCCGTCGTCGACGCCCGCCTGCTCCGCGATCTCGTCGAACACGTGGTCCCCGCGGTTGATGTAGAGCTTGTTGCCGGTGCCGCGGCCGACGTCCTCGAGGTCGTAGATCGCCGTCACGTACCAGTCGAGCAGCCCGTCGTTGTTCACGTCGCCGGCCGCGGTGCCCATCCCGCTCCACTCCTGGCCGGTGCCCGACGGGCCGGTGAGCTCGGTGAACACCCTGCCGCCCTCGTTGGCGTAGTACTGGCTCGTGCCGAAGTCGGCGACCAGCAACAGCTCGGGATAGAAGTCCCCGTTCGTGTCGACAAGGCAGGGGGCGAATCCGCGCACCCCGTCGTCGACGATGCCGATCGCCTCGGTCACGTCGGTGAACGTGCCGTCGCCCTCGTTGCGGAACATGCGATTGCCGAGCGAGTCGCGCTGCCAGCCGGCGACGAACAGGTCGAGGTCGCCGTCGAGGTCGATGTCGCCGAACGCCGAGCCGAAGCCGTCCTGCACCTCGAGGCTCGTCGTCGCGACGCCGGCCTCGGCCGCCACGTCGGTGAACGTGAGGTCGCCGTTGTTGCGGTACAGCCGGTTGGCGCCGGTGACCGCGCCGCTCTCGACCGTGCCCTGGCTGGTGACATAGAGGTCGAGGTCGCCGTCGCCGTCGTAGTCCGCCACCGCGACGGCGGCGCCGAGGTGGGGCTCGGCCAGCCCGGCCGCTTCGGTGATGTCGGTGAACACGCCGGTCCCGTCGTTGATGAACAGCGAGTCGCGCTCGTCGCCGCCGCCGAGGACGAACAGGTCGGTGTCGCCGTCGTTGTCGAAGTCGCCGGCCCCCGTCCCGCCCATCATGATCGCCGTGTCCTTCACGATGGCGACATCGAGCGCCGAGTCGTAGCGGACGTCGACGCCGGCTGCGTCGGTGGCGTCGGTGAACAGCACCAGCCGGCCCGCAGGATCGGTCCAGCCCGCGGGATCGCCGAGGTCGGGCACCGGTGGCGGCGCGCTGTTGCGCCGCAGATGGTCGGCGTCGGGGGTGGTCTCGAGAGGCGCCTCGGTGATCCGCGGGGACTCGACCGCCGCGCCGGCCGGATCCGGCTCGCCGTCGACGGCGTCGGCGCCGGAACAGGCGACGAGTGCGAGCAGCGCGCCGACCGCGACCGTCCGCCGCGCCGCCCGCATCGCCGCAGGCGGCCCGGGCGGAGGCCGGTCCAGGACAGCGTCACCGATCACGCCCGGGAACGTAGCAACGATCGGGGGCCATTTTTCGGCGCACGCCCGCGCGGCATGGTGTAATGTCGGCTCGACCGTTCCACAAGGGGGTTTCCAGGATGTTGCGTAAGCGGACGATTGCGGTGTTGACGGGAGCGACCGTCGTGATGGCGCTCGTCCCGTGGCGGGCCGAGGCCGACCAGGTGATCCTCGACGACCTGATCGTCGACGGCAGCATCTGCGCCGGCTTCGACTGCGTCAACGGCGAGAGCTTCGGCTTCGACACGATCCGGATCAAGGAGAACAACCTCCGGATCCGGGCTCAGGACACGTCGACGTCGGCGTCGTTCCCGACCAGGGACTGGCAGATCACGTTCAACGACTCGTCCAACGGCGGCGCGGAGAAGTTCGCGATCGACGACATCGACGGCGGACGCACGCCGTTCACGATCACGGCGGGCGCCCGGGCCAACTCGATCTTCGTCAACAGCGCCGGAAGGGTCGGGTTCGGCACCAACTCTCCGGTGGTCGACCTCCACGTCGTCAGCGGCAACACGCCGACGTTGCGGCTCGAGCAGAACGGCTCCAGCGGGTTCACGCCCCAGACGTGGGACGTCGCCGGCAACGAGGCCGGCTTCTTCATCCGCGACACCACGAACGGCTCAAAGCTGTCGTTCCGCATCCGCCCCGGCGCGCCGACCAGCTCGATCGACATCCAAGCCGACGGCGATGTCGGCTTGGGCACGACGACCCCGGACGGGCCGCTGCACGTTGCCGGAACCGCAGGAACCGCGATCTTCGAGACCGACGGCAACGACAACGGTGCGAGCCCGAGCGCCAACATCGGCTTGCTCGTCCGCAACAAGAACATCGCCATTGCGGCCGGCCGGGCCGAGGCGTCACTCGTCAGCGAGAACGGCGACGACTGGCGCTTCCAGAACAACAACCTCGGCTCGTTCGTGTTCACCAAGGCCGGCACGGGCGATCCCGAGATGGTGCTGAGCACCGCCGGTGATCTGAACCTCAACGGCGACTGCATCCAGTTCGGAGACGAAGAAGACTCACAGTTCCGGATCACCGTCACCGCGGCGGGGGCGGTGACCGCGGTGGCCGGAAGTTGTTGAGTCCGGCTCGGCGTTCCTGACCACCCTCCTGTTCGGCCCCCGGCGACCAGCCGGGGGCCGATCGCGTCCGGCGCAACGTGGACGCGGAGCGGCGTCGACCTTGGCCGAAGGTGAAGCCGGTACACTCGGCGCGGCTCAGCTCCCCCCACCCATCCCGGGACCGATCATTGGCATCGCACGACAAACCTGATCGACGCACGGCCCAGGGCGGCGCCGTCATCCCGTTCAATCGCCCGGCGGTCGCCGGGCCGGAGCGGGCGAACGTCGACGCCGTCCTCGCCCGGGGCAAGTTCTCCGGCATCGGCCCGTTCGGGCGACGCTGCAACGCCTGGCTGCGCGAGCGGTTCGAGGCCCCGAGCGCACTCGTCACCACCTCCGGCACCCACGCCCTGGAGATGGCGGCCCTGCTGTGTGACCTGACTCCGGGCGACGAGGTGATCCTGCCGTCGTACACGTTCTCCTCGACCGCCACCGCGTTCGCCCGGTGCGGCGCGTCGCTCGTGTTCGTCGACATCGACCCGGTCACGATGAACATCGATCCCGCGGCGGTGGCCGCGGCCGTCACCCCCAGAACCAAGGTGCTCGTCGTCATGCACTACGGCGGCGTCGCCTGCGACATGGACGCGCTCGTCCCTATCGCCGACCGGCACGGGCTCCTCATCGTCGAGGACGCGGCGCACGCCATCTTCGCCGAGCACGAGGGGATCCCCTGCGGGCGCCTCGGCCACCTCGGCTGTTTCAGCTTCCACGAGACGAAGAACGTGCACTGCGGCGAGGGCGGGGCACTCCTGGTCAACGACGAGCGCTTCGTCGAGCGAGCCGAGATCATCCTCGAGAAGGGGACCGACCGCGCCCGCTTCCACCGCGGCGAGGTCGATTTCTACCGCTGGCAGGACATCGGGTCGTCGTACGTGCTCGGCGAGCTCAACGCCGCCTTCCTGCTCGCCCAGCTCGAAGCGGGTGAGGCGATCACCGCCAACCGCCTGGGCCTCTGGGACGAGTACGACGCCGCGCTCACGCCGCTGGCCGAACTCGGCCATGTCGAGATCGCCCGAATTCCCGAGGCCTGCCGACACAACGGCCACCTGTTCTGGGTCAAGACGGCCGACCGGGACGAGCGGACCTCCCTCTTGAAGTCGCTCGACGCCGCGGGCATCCACGCCACGTCGCACTACACCCCGCTGCACAGCGCGCCGGCCGGGCAGCGGTTCGGGCGGATGGCCGGCGCCGACGTCCACACGTCGACCGAGGCTGATCGGCTGGTCCGCCTGCCGCTCTTCTACGGCTTCGACGAGGTTGCCCGAGTCGCCGCCGCGCTCAGCGACTTCTACACGACCTGAGATGGTCGGCGCGCTGCCACTCCTCGGGCTGGCGCTGGCGCTCGTGCTCATCGAGGCGGCGGTCCAGCGCCGCGACGGGCTCAACCTCGCCGACGAGGGGTACCTCTGGTACGGATCGTGGCGGACCGCCAACGGCGAGACCCCGATGGAAGCCTTCCGCTCCTACGATCCGGGTCGGTACTACTGGTGTGCTCCGTGGATCCGGGTCTTCGGCCGCGGCGTCCTGGTCCTGCGGGCCGCGGTGAGCGTGTTCCTGGCCCTCGGACTCTGGGCGGGCCTGATGGTCGCCACCAGGACCACCGAGGCGTGGGTCGAGCTGATCCTCGTCGGCGCGACCCTGTTGATCTGGTCGCATCCCCGGTGGAAGCGCTTCGAACACGCGATCTCGCTCATCGGGGTGTTCGTCGTGGTGCGTGTGTTGGAGGACCCGAGCGTCACCAACGTGTTGTTGGCCGGGATGGCGGCGGGGCTGGGCGCGTACTTCGGCAGGAACCACGGCGTGTATCTCGTCGTCGCGCAGACGGGGATGCTGCTCTACCTTTGGTTGGGGGAGGACACGACCTCGATCGTCGCGCTCATCGGCGCCTGGATCGGCGGCGGGGTGGTCGGGTACTCGCCGATGTGGGTCCGGTGGCTCGTGCGCCGGGGATCGTTCCGCTTCTACCTGGGGGAGAAGGTCGTCGCCGTCGCGCAGCGGGGCTCGACGAACCTCGCCGTGCCGGTCCCGTGGCCGTGGCGGTTCGCCCGAGCGGGCCGAAACCCGGCGCGTGCCGTCGCCGACCTCGCGCACCGGTTCGTGCTCGTGGCGGCACCCCTGTTGTTGCTGGGCGCGACGATCTGGACGCTCTCCCGGCCCGACCCCACACCGTGGGTTCTCGCGGTCGGCCTGGTCGGGCTGCCGTACACCCACCATGCCTTCTCGCGCGCCGACGTGTCGCACCTCGCGCAGGCGCTCGCTCCGTTCTGGCTCGGGGTGTCGATGAGCGTGACGCGGGTGGAGCCGCTTCCGGTCGCCGTCGCCGCGTGGACCGTGGTGGTGGCGGTCGGTCTTGTCGCCGTCGGACCGATCATCCCGATCGCCCACCGCCTGACGAGTGCGACCACCTACGCGTCGACCAACATCGCCGGCGATCGACTCCGGTTGCCCGAGGCTCAGCTGCGCCTCGTGAACGCGATCACCGGCCTCGCCGACACGGCACCCGTCGGCGCCGACGCCGTGTTCCTCGCCCCCGATCTGCCGGGCATGTACGTCGCCATCGGCCGTCGGTCGCCGGTCCGCAACACCTACATGGTGTTCCCAGCTCGCGACGACGTTCAGCTGGCGATGATCGACGAGCTGCGGGCGGCCGACGTGAAGGCCGCCGTCGTCAACGACACCGACCCGTCGCCCGGGTCCGCAAAGCTTCGGTTCGACGAGACGCACCCGTTGGTGTTGCGCTATCTGGCCGGTCAGCTCCGTGCCGCCGACGTCGCCGGCCTGGCGCCCGACTACCGCGCGTTCGCGGAGCGGTCACCGACGGATTGAGCTCGGGCGCCGAGCTCGGCGGAGTGCGCCAAGGGGCTGGCGCGCGGGTGCCGCTCAGGCCGCCGTTGGGCCCCCGTCCAACACCTGCCGCACGAGATACGGGGGTCGGCGTTCGACGCCCGCCAGGGTTCTGGTCAGATACTCGCCGGTCACCGCGACCGCCGACAGGACGAGTCCGTTGACGACGACCAGGCAGATCAGCATCGTGTCCTGGAAGGTGAACGATCCGTCGCCGAAGACACTGCGTCCGAGGTGGTAGCCACCGGCGATCAGCGCGATCGCCGAGATGAGGAGGCCGACGATGGCGATCGCCCGGGTCAGGAATGCCGAGCGGTTGATCAGCAGCGTGGCGAACGACCGGAGGCGGCGGCGAGCGTTGAACTGCGACGAGCGGTTGGCCGGAGTGCCGTGGGTGATCGTGACCGTCACGATGTCGCGGGTCGCGTAGTACATCATCGCCGAGATGAACGGGTACGGGCCCTTCATCGCGCAGATCGCGCGCACCACGCCCGCGTTGTGCAGCCGGTACGGGTTCGTGACCATGTTCGCCGGGCGACCGGCGAGCACACGGTCGAACCAGTTCTTGACCCTGCTCGTGATGCGCTTGCTCAGCGGGTGGTTCCGCTTCTCGTAGGACCCCATCACCACGTCGTGGTCGCGTTGGGCGATGAACCTCGGGAGGTCCTCGGGAAGGTGTTCCAGGTCGTCGTCCATCGTCACGACCCAATCACCGCGGGCCCGCTCGAATCCGCAGATCATCGCGCTCGCCTTGCCGAAGTTGCGGGTCAGTCGGATGGCGACCACACACGGCCACTCCCGCACGAGCTGTTCGAGCGTTGCCCAGGTTTGTGCATTCTCCGACCCGTCGTCGACGAGGATGATCTCGTAGGGCTCGCCGACCTCGTCCTCGAAGACGCGCGTCAACCGCTCGACGAGCTCGCGCACGGACTCGACCGTGTTGTACACCGGAACGACGACCGAGTACACGACCTCGCCCCGGTCCGCCTCGTCGCTCATGGTCGTCCTCGCCGCTGTTCCGGTGGCCCTTCGCCGCGGAGGAGGTCGTACACCTCCGGGAAGATGAAGTAGTGCTCCCTGATTGCGGCGGCGGGCCGGGACGCGCGCAACAGGGCAAGACGCCGCTGCTCGATCTCGACGGCGTCGGTGTTCGTACTGTAGTCGGACGGAAATCGCCGATGTCCGACAAACGACGGCTCGACGAACTCGCCGATCGCAGCGGGGTCGGACCGGTCGGCGTCGTAGCCGAGCGCCGCCATCTCCGGTCCGCAGACCGTCTCGACGAACCGAACCGTGGGCAGATCGAGGAGCTGTCTCCACCGTCCGATCGAGTCGCGGCTGAGCCCGTCGTGTGGATCGAACGAGGAGTTGCCGGCCCACGCGGCGCCGTTTTGGTCGGGGACCGAACCGTCGAAGGAGGCGAAGCTCGGCTCGACCGCCAATCGCTCTGCGACGTCGTTGAGGCTCGTCACCGGGTTGGCGGCGACATCTTCGTAGCGCACCGCGGCGAATCGTTCTCGGTTGCGAAGGTGCAGCGCGAAAGCCACCGACTTGCGCCACTGGCGGAGAAGGTAGAGCGTCGGCCGGATCTCACCACCGTACGCGCGACCCCGTCCGTAGCGGAACGATGTGAGCATGTCGCGGGGGTCTCGAACGACGACGACCATGGCGCCACCGCGGTCGAGCAGGATCGCTCCGAACTCCTCGAGGAAGATCTCCTTGGATCCGACCCAGCGGGCCTGCTCGCAGCCGAGCTCGGCGCCGACGACGGCGAGGAGCTGCGCGTAGACGTCGAAGAAGCTGCCGGGTTCGATCGCGTTGCGAGCGGCGAGCACCGGCTTCATGTTCTGCCCGCTGTTGGCCGCCAGCGCGGCGAAGAGCGCGTCGAGCCGGGCGGCGCTCCAGTGATCGCGCTCGAGGAAGTCGGCGAGCTCGTCGAGCCCGCCGTCCGGCTCCGGGAAGCGCGGTCCGACCGGGTTCTCCCGATCGACCCCCCGTTCCGCGAGGAACGCCCGTTTCGCCTCGATGAACAGGTCGGGGAACGGCTGCGAGCCGATGCCGATCTCGGGGTGCGTGTGGAGCAGCTTCTCGACGAGGGTCGTGCCCGACCGCCCCGCACCGGTGAGCAGCAGCGGCGCGCTCATCGGGCGGAGGCGAGCCCGACGGCGCGGCGAGGGCCGTCGCGGCCGACCACGATGGTGCGCTCGGCGGCGAGCGGCCGGGCGCGCGCCGGATCCGGTTCGGTCACGGCGTCCTGCTGATCACTCGGTCGATGACCGCCTGGCGTTCGGCGCGAATCGCGGCCTCGTCGGCGCTGAGCTCGTGTCGGCCGGGAGGCACGGTGTCGTGCTCGAACCGCGCGAGCCGATCGGCCAGGTCGGCGATCTCGTCGCCGGCGTCGTCGTGGTCGACGGCGTAGCCGAAGTATCCCATCTCGTGGCGACAGTGCGCCTCGACGAAGCGGATCTCGGTGTCGTTCAGCCCGTCCCGGTACCGCCCGGCGTTGTCCCGCAGGATCGGGCGAGCGAGATTGCGCCACGCGTCGATGCGGCCGGCGTTGACGCGCGTCAGCGAGTCCTCGTGGAACTCGAGCATGCTGGCCGCGTACTCGATGCCCAGATGCCCGCAGATCCGGGTGAGCTCGCGGGCGGGGTCGGCGAGCACGTCCTCGTAGCGCGTCAGCTGAATGCGGGCCGGTTCGTTCAGCATCCCGAGGAGCGCGAGATTCTCGCGCTGATCGGCGAGCCAGATCTCGGTCGCCGCCCGCACGCCGCCCGGCGCGGCGGGCGCCAACTTCATCGACAGCGCCATGTCGCGTGGGTCGCGCACCATGAACAGGTAGCGAGCCGCCGGGAACGACGTGAGCAGGAACGGCGCGAGCCGGGCGGCATGGTTCTCCTTGACGACCACGACGCGCTTGCCGTTGAGCCGGGCCTCTCGCCGGTAGATCTCGCACACGAGCTCGTCGAGCGAACGTCGCGACACCGCGCGCCGGAGGTCGGCCTCGGACCACGTCGACGCCCACACGCCGAGCTGACACGCGAGGTAGCTCGCGACGTCCGCCACGAGGGTGTCCCAGTTCGCCCGGCTCGCCAGGCTCCCATACCGCCAGAGGTTCGGGGCGAACGTGCGGATCAGGTGGGAGGGAGACGGCCCACAGACCTCGGGGTGGGCATCGAGCAGTTTGACGATGAAGTTCGAGCCCGAACGCTCCGAGCAGAGGAGGAACACGAAGTCCCCGCGCTCGTCAGGCATGACGCCCCCGCGTCGGCTCGATCGGCCCGGTGCCAGAACCGGCGTGCTTCAGGTACTCGGCGGCCCGGTGGCCGGTGCTGAGAATCAGGTCGATGATGCTCACCTCGTGGACGAACGGAGGATGCTCCTGTTCGTACGGGGGGTAGCCCGAGTAGTCCATGAAGCCGACTTCGATTCCCTCCCGGGCGAACGCGTCGGTGTCGATGTACTCCAGCGCGGCGGGGCCGGTGACGTAACGCGTCGACTCGGACTTCTTGCACAACTCGACGAGGCGGCCGACCCGGTCGTCGTCGCGCAGCTCGAAGTCCGACATCCAGGTCAGCGTCGTCTCGATGCCGAGCAACTGGCACATCGCCTCGAGGAACCGGCGGTTGATGTCGCTGAGCAGCGCGAGGCCGGCGGTTTCCGGGCCGAGATACAGCTCCTCGAGGAAGTCGCGGAACTCCGGGAAGTGCGGTGCGTGGGCGTAGTGCACCTCGATCGAACGCCAATGGCGGCGGGCCCAGTGTCGATCGGCGACGACGACGTCGCGGACGAGCTGCGAATGCCGGCCCCGCGTGATGACGGGGATCGTCAGCCAGATCAGCCCCTCGGCCGTCTTGATCCGGTTCCGGTTGCGCCACCCGTTCTTCGAGTACTGGACGTCGTCGTACAACACGAACTCGTCGGCGATCGCGATGAGGTCGAAGTAGCCCTTCCACGGGATGTAGTTCGACTGGCAGGCGGTCAGCGTCTTGGCCATCGACTCAACCGTTTCACGCGCCGCCGCGTGGGCTGAAGCAGAACATAGGTGAGCGCACGAGCATACCTGGGGGCCAACAGTAGGCTTCGGCCGATGAGCGGGAGCGAGCGAACCGTCGCGTTCTTCTGCGTCGTCGACGGGCCCGGCTACCTGCCCAAGGCGATCACGGCATTGCGGTCGGTCGCCCGCTTCCATCCGAACGCCGACTACTACGTGCTCGGACGTTTCGGCGACGACGCCGACGCGATGGCGATGTTGGCCGAGCACGGTCTGAAGTTCAAACACCTCGACCTCTCAGAGGTGTACTTGCCCACGCTTCGCCTCCGACCGCGCCGGTTCGCGAGACGACATCCGGGGACCTCATGGCCATCGGAGTGCTTCTGGTGGTTCGACGCGCCGGAACTCCTTGCCGAGATGGGCTACGGGTACAGCTGCGCGCTCGACGGCGACACGCTCTGCGTTGCGCCACTCGACCTCGACGACGTGTTCGACGGCCGGTCGCCGGTCGCCGGCGTCGAGATCGACATCGGAGTGATCAACTCCGGGGTGCTGTTCCTGGATCACGCCCGGGCGCTCGAATTCGGACTCTCCGACCGTGCTCGGAAGGTCTACGAGACGGTGACGACGTGCGAGCATCCGGAGTGCACCGGCTTCTGCCGGACGCGGGGCGACCAGGGAATCCTCGTCGAGCTGGAGCGCGGGTTCGGATTGGAGGTTCGCCGGGTCGGCAATACCTACAATCACAAGCTCACGTGGAGCGAGCGGGCGTACCTCGAGCGGAACACCGAGGCGCCGTTCGGCATCGACGAATCACATATTCTGCATCTGCTCAGCAAGCCGTGGCGGCCGCCCTCGCGACGCGGCCGGTTGCCCCAGATCATGTGTGACGGGTACGCGACCTGGTGGCGGTTCGCCCGTGAGCTCTGGACGGACGACACCGAGCGCGAGCGACACTTCGGTCGCGAGTACGAGGTCGAACCAGGGCGATCTCTGGTTCGGCTCGCCGGGCGCCGGCGCGCGGCGACCGCCGCACGATGACCGGGCACGATGACCGGGCACGATGACCGGCCGGTGGCGATCCTCGTCGAAGGGGAGCGCGAGCGGGACGCGTGGCTCGTGCACAGGCTGCGCGCGATCGAACGGCACACGGCTGCTCGAGACCACCGCGTGTACGTCTGGGCCGACGACGAACCGGACCAGCGTCTGCGACGGGCAATCGGCCCGAGGGGCAAGCTGGTCGCGCCCGACCAGTCGGCGGTCCCGACGACCTCGGTCCCCCTCCAGGAACTCGTCGCCGCCGCCGCGCGCGACGGCGTCGGCCGGGTCGTAGCGCTCGGTCGAGACGTCGTTCCGATCTCGCAGGAGTGGCTGGCGAAGGTGATCGGCCCGGTCGACTCCGGCGCCTCGATCGTCGGGCTCCGCGACGACCGTGAGCCGGATGCGGTCGGTTTCCTGTGCGCGAGCACCGACGCGCTGAAGTCACTTGGTTGCCTGGACACGGCGATCGACGCGGCCGACGTCGTCGCGGCTGCGCGGGCGAGCGGCGCGTCGATCCACGACCTCGAACCCACCGACGGTGCCCCGGCACGGTCAGCCATGCCTGGCGGCATCTTCGGCGACGTCGTGTACCACCATGACACCGCCTCGGCTCGCCGCGCCGGCGCGGGCGATGGGTTGCGGGGACAACAGCTCACACGCCTCTACGACGACATGATCTGCCGGCACGAGGAGCAGTACCTCGCGTGGCGCCGCGGATCGACTACGGAGGGAAGTGTCGTGTTCGTGCTCGGCATGCACCGCAGCGGCACGAGCTTGCTGACGGCGTGCCTCGAACGGTGTGGGCTCTTCCTCGGTGAGGTCGTGCGCCAGACGCTCATCGACCAGCCGCGCGGGAGCTTCGAACGGCTGGGAGTCGCCGCCATCAACGACGCGATCCTGTCGACCGCCGGCGGCGACTGGCGGAATCCTCCGGCGCATCCTGTGACGGTCGATCCGCACGGCGCGTCGGCCATCGCGACGACCCTGTCCGAACTCGAGGCCCGCGCCCCAGCCGGGCTGAAAGACCCGAGAACGCTCCTGACGATCGAGTCGTGGATGGCGGCTGCCAACCGTCCCACGTTGATCGGAACGTTCCGACACCCCTCCGAGGTGGCTCGCTCGCTGTGGGATCGCGACCGGATGCCGGCTGCGCAGGCGTACGAGCTCTGGAACTCCTACAACGAGCGGCTCGTCGACATGCACCGTCGATACGACTTCCCGTTGATCGAGTTCGACCTCACCGACACGGCCGCGTACGCCCGACGGATCGTCGGCGCGGCAGCCGAGCTCGGTCTGCGACCGAGCGTCGGCGCCGTCCTCGAGGTGATCGAAACGCGGGGTGCGAGCGGTGAGGCCTCGCTCGACCGGTTGGTTCCGGAGCGTTGCCGGAGCACGTACGCGTACCTGCGCGAGCATCGCTACGACGGCGTCGCCGACGCCGAGTCGTTCGCAGCCGCGCTGTGCGCGTGGGCGACGGTCGGCGCCGAGAAGTCCGATCGTGGTTCGGGCCGGCGTCTCGAGATTCGACTCTGGGATCTCGGACGACGCCTTCCCGGCCCGGTGCGTCGGGGGGCGTGGCGGATCCGGAACCTCGTCCGCAGCAGCCTTCGGGAATCCGGGGCTCAGGAGGACGAGCGGAGATAGGTCGGTCCGAATCCGGCCCGCAGCCCCTTGGCGATACATCGGAGGTTCGTGAGCCGTTGGGGCGCGAGACAGGCGACGACGGCGACCTTGGCCATGACGGTCAGATCGGCACTCACCCAACGCTTCGACGCGTACGGTTGGCGGTAGAGCCAGATGCTGTTCCGCACGATGTAGAAGTAGCGCGATCCGGCGTGTGCGCCCGGCGTTCGCCACCTCCCGGCCCACAGCCGGAGCCCTCGATCTCCGAGGGAATGGCGCATGCGCGCCCCGCATGCGCCGAATGCGCGATATCCGAGGGCCGCGGCCCGGAGGCACCACTCGTGATCGACGCGGTCGATGAACAGCTCACCCATCATCGGACCGACGACGTCGATCGTCGAGATCGGGATCAGCATGCCCGACGAGATCAGGTGATCGACCTCGAGGGTTTGACCCGGGTCGGAGCAGTCGAGGCGCTCGTGCCGGAACCATCTCGCGCGGGTGAAGCCGGCGTACCGCTCGTCGGCGTTCCGTGCGTAGCGCGTGCCGACCGCGGCGACCGCCACCGACGCCGAGACCAGCGCCAGGTAGGCCCTGGTCAGCTCGACGAGCGCGCCCCGCTCCGGGACCGAGTCGTGATCGAGGAGGAGGATGAGATCCGCCCCGCGCGTCCTCGCTCGCTCGATGCCGACGTTCTGCGCGGCGGCAATCCCCGCGTTCTCAGGCAGCGAGATCATCTCGAAGCCGTGCCGCTCCGTCAGCCCGCCGACGTCGGAGCGGTTCTGCGACCCGTTGTCGATGACGACGACCGCGGCCAGACGCTCTTCTCCGAGGCGGGCAAACTGCTCACCCAAGCGGTTGAGATCGGGGTCGAATGTCACGACCACGACGCAGGTGCGTTCGAGCACCGACGCCGGTTGTTCGGGATGCAACAACAGTGCTCCTCGTGCAGACGCTCAGGGCGGACGGTTGCCGTCAGCGTGAGCGCGTGTCAGGTCACGGGCTTGACGTAGCCGACGACGTCGACGAGCAGGAACGTGCTGGCCGAGGTGAACACGCAGATCTTGCCGGTGGCGCTGAGCGGGACGACGAGCTCGTTGGCCCCGTTGACGCCGGCCCGGTAGTTGAGCGACGACGCGTTCGGCGTCGGCGCGACGCAGGCGGTCACGGTGAAGAACCCGGCGGCGAGCGGGTCGACGGCGGCGACGTTGACGACCGCCGTGATCGCGTCGCCGGGGACGCCGTCGCGCCCGGTGATCTGGATCTCGTACGTCGAGCCCGGCGCCAGCGGCCCGCCGCCCTCGTTGAGTCCGTCGATCGTGGTACCGCCGGCGCGGAGGTCGGCGAAGCGCGAGGGGCCGTTGCTGACCAGGTCGGATCCGACCTCGACGTAGCCGACGACATCGACGATGAAGTCGATGTCGGTGTCGGTGAACACGCAGATCTTGCCGTCGACGTCGACCTCGGCGATCAGCTCGTTGGCCCGGTTGACCCCGTCGGTGTAGTTGATCGACGACGCGGTCGGAAGCGGCCCGCAGGGGAACACGGTGAGGAAGCTGTCGGCGGTCGGGTCGACGGCGGCGACGTTGACGATCGCCGCGTGGATGTCGGCGGGCACGCCGCCCCGGCCGGTGATCTGGACCTCGGTGGTCGATCCGGCGGCGGTGCGCCCGAAGCCGGCCATGATCCCGTCGACCGTGGGCGCGCCCTCCCGGCTCTCGGCGAGGCGCGCCGTGTCGAGCAGCTTGACGCTGTCGTCGGCGAGGACGTAGCCGACGACGTCGATCAGCAGGTTCGACTGGGAGAACGTGAAGACGCACACCGACCCGGCGGGGGAGAGCTTGGCGAAGACCTCGTTGGCGACGTCGACGCCCGGCACGTAGTTGAGCGCCGACGCGGTGGGCAGCGCCCCGCAGGCGAACACGGTGAAGAATCCCGGCGGCGGGCTCGAGCCGACCGAGGTGACGTTGATGATCGCCCCGATGGCGTCGGCCGGCACACCGCCGCGCCCGGCGATGTCGACCTCGTAGGTCGATCCCGCGGGCCGCGGGCCGGCCCCCTGGAACAGCCCGTCGAAGGTCGTCCCACCGACGCGCGTGTCCGCGTAGCGGGCGCCGGTGATCGAGGTGAACGGGGTGTTGAACGTCGTCAGGACGGCGTCGGCCGGCTCGGCGACCGGCAGCCCGAACGACGTCAGCTCGCTCGTGACGTTGAGGTAGTCGTCGGCGGGGGTTCCGGTTGGAACCTCGACGGTGACCTCGAACGTGCACGAGCCCGACGGGGGAATGCTGCCGCCGACCAGGGTGAGGAACGAGGTGCCGGCCAGCGACGAGCCGGGTCCGCAGGGCGCCGCTGGGAGCGGCGGGACGGCCTCGAGGCCGTCGAGCACCGCGTCGAGGTCGTCGGAGAACGCCAGCCCGTCGAGGGCGTCGGCCGAGCTGGTGTTGTCGATCGTGAACGTGAGCACACCGGTCTGCGCCGTCCTGATCGGGCCGTCGAACGCCTTGGTCAGGACCGCCTGCCGGAGGATGAGCTCGGCGCTGGCGATGCCACCGAACACGTCGAGCGCGCCGACCTTGCCGACGACCTCGGACGTGACGTTGATGTACGGCGGACCCGCCGGGAGTGGATCGGGAACGTCGACGAGCAGCGCGATGGTGCACGTCTCGCCTGGGAGCAGCGTTGCCCCCTCGTAGGCGAAGTCGCCGGTCGGGAACACCGACGTGGCCATGCCGCCGCAGTCGTTGAAGATGGCCGTGCTCGCTTCCAACCCTGCCAGAGCGGCGTCGAGGTCGTCCTCGAACGCGATGTCGGTCACCGTCTCGGTGGCACTCAGGTTCTCGATCGAGAACTCGAGCGTCACCGTGTCGCCTGCCGCCGCCGGGTCGTCGGTGAACTCCTTGGCGATGGCGAGCAGCGTCGAGTCGACGGCCAGCGCGTCGACGCCGGGGCTGCTCGTGCCGAGGCTCGACCCGACCGCCGAGGTGACGTTCTGGTACTGGCCGTCGAGCGTGCCGGCGGGCACGAGGACGGTGACGTCGAACGAGCACGACAGGCCGGCGTCGACGGTCCCGCCGGTGAACACGATGTCGCTCGGCGTCGAGATGTCGACGGTGCTGCCGGCGCAGGTGTTGGCGCCGACGGCGGTCGCCGTGAGGCCGGTCAGGGTGTCGTCCAGGTCGTCGGAGAAGAAGATGCCGGTGGCGTCGGTCGTGCCGTTGTTGTCGAGCGTGAAGTGCAACGTCGCCGAGTCGCCGGCGATCACCGGGTCGTCGGTGAACTCCTTGGTCAGCTGGAGCCCTTCGACGATGAGGTCGTCGCTGGCCGGCGCGCCCGCCGCGGCGATCCCGGCGACGGTCGCCGTGACCGTCGACGTCGGGTTGGGGAAGACGCCGCTGACGGCGCCGGGGACGGTCAGCGAGAGGGTGATCGTGCATGTCGCGCCCGCCGCGAGCGACCCGCCGCTGTAGTCGAACAGGTCGGTGCCGACGCCGCCCACGGTGCCGCCGCAGGTGTTTGCCGCCTCGCTCGTCAGCGTGAGACCGGCCAGCGTGTCGCCGAGGTCGTCGGTGAAGGCGATCGCGGTCGCCGCGTTGTCGGGGTCGAGGTTCTCGAGCCTGAAATCGAGGGTCACCGTGCCGCCCGGCACGGCCGGGTCGTCGGTGAAGACCTTGGACAACTGCGGTCCGGCGACGACGACCAGGTCGTCGGTCGCCGGCGGGCCCGCGACGATCGGAGTGCCGACGACGTCGTCGAGCGCGGCGGTGATCTCCGACGTGACGTTCGGGTAGACGCCACCGGCGGCGCCCGGGTCGACATCGAGCGTGATCGAGAACGTGCACGAATCGCCCGCGTCACCCTTCTTTTCGAGGCTGGCACCGGAGACGCTGAGCACGGCGTTCGGGACGAAGTCCCCCGGGTCGAGCGGCGCGAAGAAGGCCGTCGAACTCGCGCCGCAGAAGCCGTCGGCCGGTGGGCCACTGGGCGATGTCGTGATGATCGTGTCGAACAGGTCGACGAACTCGATGTCGCTCATCGTGGTCGTCGGCGACGGGTTGCTGATCGTGAACTCGACGGTGGCGACGCCGCCGGCGCCGACCGGATCGCCGGTGAACTCCTTGGTCAAGATCGGGTAGCTGACGACGAAGAGCAGGGCGCCGGCGACGTTGCCGATCTCGGGCGAGCCGCCGACCGTGCCGCTGACGGGCGTGGTCACGTTGGGGTGGGCGCCGTCGGCGGCCGTGTCGGGGACGGCGAGCTCGATGACGACCGTGCACAAGCCTTCGGCCGGCAGCGAGCCGCCCTCGTACTCGAAGAGCCCGGTCGGGAAGATCGAGCTGGCCATCCCGCCGCACGTGTTGGCGACGGCGCCGATCGCCTCGAGGCCGCTGATCGTCGCGTCGAGGTCGTCGGCGAACTCGATGTCGGCCGCCGCGTCGTCACGGCTCTTGTTGGTGATCGTGAACTCGAGCAGGGTCGTCCCGCCGGGGGCGACCGGGTCGGTCGTGAAGTCCTTGGTGATCGTGAGCAGCTCGTCGAAGCCGGTCACGTCGAGCACGGCCGACGCCTTGCCGGCGACGATGTTCGGGTTGGACGACGTATCGACGACCAGGTCGGACGACGTGTTGCCCAGCGCGCCGATCGCCCCGCCGACGACGTCGACCTCCACGGTGCAGGTCCCCCCGGCTTCGACGACGGGGAAGGACGGCAGGAACCCGAGCGCCGAGAACGAGATCGACGAGGCGCCGGGGTCGGCCGTCAGCGACGGCGGCACCAGCGGCGAGGCGCAGTCGGACGAGGCGTTGGCGGGGTCGGCGACGACCATCCCGGCCGGCAGGTCGTCGGTGAACTCGGAATCCTCGACGCCCGTCTCGTTGAGCGAGTTGTCGATCGTGAAGGTGAGCGTGCTGCGTTCGCCGAACTCGACGGTCGGCGGAGCGAAGCTCTTGGCAAACCCGGGCAGGCCGACGTCGACGGTCAGGATGTCGCTCGCCGGCCCCCCGGCCCCCAGCGTCGACGTGAGCGAACTCGAGGTGTTGGTGTACTCGGTGGTCGACGCGTCGTCGGCGATCGCGGTGACGTCGACCATCACGACGCACGTGTCGAGGGCGGGGACCGAGGCGTCGGACAGCGTGATCGTGGTCCCGCCGTCGGGCGCGATCAGCAGCGGCCCGCCGGGACTGAACGCACCACAGGTGGTCGACGCGTTGGCCGGCGACGCGATCGTCATGCCCGTCGGCAGGTCGTCGGTGAACTCCAGATCCTCTGCGGGGAACGGGCTCGTGGCGTTGTCGATCGTGAACGTCAGCGTCGAGGTGCTCTCGGGGCCGATCACGTCGGGCTCGAAGAGCTTGTCGAACCCGGGGCCAGACTCGCCGGCCGCCGCCGGCTGCGAGGCGCCCGACACGACGAGCAATGCCGACAGCAACGCCAGCGCCACCGGGAACCGAACACGGTCGAAGGGCCAAAAACCTGTGCGCACGTCGTTTCCTCTCATCGACGGACGCCACGCCCGTCACGGCAGCTGCTGACGGCCCGACCCTACACGGTGGTCCTCGGCGTGGTTCGACCTCGCCGACCGGCCGCGGCAGGGCCCGCCACCGGCCCCGAGGTCGGGGCGATCGGGACCGATGCGGTCAGGCGGCGGGGTTCTCGACGTAGCCGACGACGTCGACGAGGAGGTCGGTTTCGGCGGACGTGAACACGCAGATCTTGCCGGTGGCGCTGAGCGGGACGACGAGCTCGTTGGCCCCGTTGACGCCGGTCGTGTAGTTGAGCGACGACGAGTTGGGCGTCGGCGTCACGCAGGCGGTGACCGTGAAGAACCCGGCGGCCACCGGGTCGACGGCGGCGACGTTGGCGACGACCGTGGTCGCGTCGGCCGGCACGCCGTCGCGGCCGGAGATCTGGATCTCGTACGTCGAGCCCGGCGCCAGCGGTCCGTCGCCCTCGTTGAGCCCGTCGACGGTCGTGGCGCCCGGCCGCGTGTCGGTGAAGCGCGACGGGCCGTTGCTGACCAGGGCCGAGCCGACCTCCACGTAGCCGACGACGTCGACGATGAAGTCGATGTCGGTGTCGGTGTAGACGCAGATCTCGCCGTCGACGTTGACCTCGGCGATCAGCTCGTTGGCCCGGTTGACCCCGTCGGTGTAGTTGATCGACGACGCGGTCGGAAGCGCTCCGCAGGGGAACACGGTCAGGAAGCTGTCGGCGGTCGGGTCGACGGCGGCGACGTTGACGATCGCCGCGTGGATGGCGGCGGGCACTCCGGCGCGCCCGGTGATCTGCACCGTCGTCGTCGATCCGGCGGTGGTTCGACCGAATCCGGCCATGATCCCGTCGACGGTCGGCGCGCCCTCGCGGCTCTCCGCGAGGCGCGCTGCGGTGAGCAATTTGATGGTGTCGTCGGCCTCGACGTAGCCGACGACGTCGATCAGGATGTCGCTCTGGGAGAACGTGTACACACAGACCGAACCGGCGGGGGAGAGCTTGGCGAAGACCTCGTTGGCGACGTCGACGCTCGCGACGTAGTTCAGCGCCGAGGCCGTCGGCAGTGCTCCGCAGGCGAAGACCGTGAAGAAGCCCGGTGGGGGGCTGGAGCCGGTCGAGGTGACGTTGATGATCGCCCCGATGGCGTCGGCCGGCACGGGCCCGCGTCCGGCGATCGTGACCTCGTAGGTCGACCCCGCCGTCCGTGGCCCGGCGCCCTGGAACAACCCGTCGAAGGTGGTCCCGCCGATCCGGGTGTCGGCGTAGCGCCGCCCGGTGATGGTGGTGAACGGATTGGCGGGCTCGACGGTGAGCGTGTCGGTGGCGGCGCCGGAGTTGCCGGAGTCGGAGGTGAGGTCGCCGCTCAGGTTGACGTGGCTCCCGGGGGTCGTGCCCGTGACGTCGACGTCGATCGTGCAGGTCGCTCCGCCTGCGACCTCGCCGCCGGAGTAGGTGATGGTGCTGGTCCCGGCGGCGGCGGTGATGGCGCCGCCGGTGCAGTCGGTGCTGTTGTTGGCCGGGGTGGCGACTTCGACG
>JBFGCT010000063.1:0-19744 GCA_041581055.1 Ilumatobacteraceae bacterium
CCACCACATCGTCCACCGCGCCGACCACGGCCCGACCAACGACGACAACCTCGTCCTGCTCTGCCACCGCCACCACCAACTCACCCACCAACCAGGCTGGACCATCACCGGCACCGGCGCCCAACTCCGAGTGTCCAACCCCGACGGATCCACCGAGATCAGCCGACCACCCGGAACCGGGCCGCCCACAGCCGACACACCCCGAGCCGGCGAGGCCGGGCGCGAGGTGCCAGCCGACCACGCACCCGATCACCCCGACCACGCACCCGGCCACGCACCCGGCCACGAACCCGACACCGCCGACGACGGGGCCCCGCCATGGCGACTGCGACACGAACAGCTCACCCTCGCCTGAGCCCGGGTGCCCGCCGTTGGTCGGCCACCGTCCGACCCGCCCTGCGCCGACCCTGGCCGGCGCGTTGGGGGCCGAGCGTTGTGGCCGCGACATGGCGCGGCTCTGCCTCAAGGACGGCTGGCGGAGGCCGATGACACTGCTGTGGCCAATCTCCGTCCGTCGCTGGACAACCTGAATCAGCTGCTCGAACCACTCGACGACGGTGAGCTCGCCGCAATCCGGGCCCTGTCGACGCTCGACGACGGCTGGACCGTGTATGTCAAAGCGCGCGTCGGGCACGACGTGCCGTGCGCCATCGCCGTGCACGATCTCGCCGGCGTGTGCGTCATCGAGGTCAAGAGTTGGCGGCGCGGCGCCTACCGCCAGAACGCACAGGGCGGCGTCGAGCGCCGCGACAACCTGGGCGGGTGGCACCGGTCGCCAGAGCGGCCCCGGTTCCAGGCCGACCGCTACCGCAGGACGATCTACGACCAGTTCTTCGCCCTGCCGAGCGACGGCCCCGACACCACCGAGGCGATTCGAGCGGTCGTCGTGCTCCCCGACTTCTCGAACGTCGAGGCGGTCGAGCTGCTGTCGCACCCGTCGGTGACCGACCGGGAACGCAAGATCGCTGTCTGGGGCGGCGACGGGCTGCGCGACCAACTCGACCAGATCGTGCGTGGCAACGGCTGCGCCCATCCGCGCCCGGAGTCGATCCTTCGGCTGCGGGCCCACCTGCTCACATCGGAGGTGACGACGCCGCCGGCGGCGCCGGTCACGCTCAGCCCGGCCGCCGCCGACGTCGCGCGGAACCCGACCGGCGCCCGCATCCGGCGGGTGCGCGGGCCGGCGGGAAGCGGGAAGTCGTTCGGACTGGCGGCGCGCGCGGCGCGGCTGGCGGCCGAGGGCAGGCGGGTGCTCGTCCTGTCGTTCAACGTGACGCTCGCCAGCCACCTGAGCTCGCTGGCGTCCGCTCGCTGCCGCGAGTACGGGGCGAACCCGACGCTGGTGACGTGCTCGAACTTCCACACGTTCTGCACGCGGGTCGTGCAGGACGCCGAGCTGCTCGGGATGGAGCTTTCGGCGCCACGCGGCCGGCCGTGGGCCGAGGCGATCGTCGCCAAGGCGAAGCAGGCGTTCGCCGCCGGGTTCGACCGCCGGTTCGACGCGATCCTCGTCGACGAGGGCCAGGACTTCGCCCTCGAGTGGTGGAACCTGTTGCGCCACCACGCCCTTCGCCGGGATGGCGAGATGCTGCTCGTCATCGACCCGACCCAGGATCTCTACGGCCGGGCGACCTGGGCCGACGAGCAGCAGATGGCCGGCGCCGGGTTCGACGGACCGTGGACCGACCTCGGCGGCTCCTACCGGATGCCGGGCGATCTGGTCGGGCCGGCCAACCAGTTCGCGACCGGCCACCTCGGCGGCGCCAGGTTGTCGGCCGACGTGCCGGCCGACCGACGCGAGGTCGTCGGCTCGCTCGGCGGCTCGATCCGCCGGTGGCGCAACGTCGAGCGCGTCGGCGACATCGGCATCGAGGTCGGCCGCGAGGTCGTCCGGCTCCTGCGCGAGCACCCGACACTGTCGCCGCGTGACGTGGCGTTCCTGTGCGAGTACCACCACGACGGGGTCGCGGCCGTGGCCGAGATCGAGGCCGCCGGCTTCGCCGTCCATCACATCTTCAGCCGGAACCCCGACGACGCCCGCCGCCGGCGGAAGTACCGGTTCTGGCCGGACGCGGACGGCGTCAAGGGGTCGACCGTGCACAGCTTCAAGGGGTGGCAGACGCCGGCGCTCGTGATGGGCGTCGGCGTCGAGGAGCGTTCGAAGCGCATCGCGTACGTCGCCATGACGCGCGTCAAGGCGTACGGCGACGGCCGCCCGTCGTTCCTGTCGGTGATCAACGCCGATCCGAGCCTCGCCGACTCGAAGTTCGCGTTCGAGGTCTGGGCGCCGCCACAGGCCGCGCTGCGCGTCGGCTGACGCCTCGCCGCCCCCGGCCCGAGGGGCCGGTGCTCACGGGTCGCGAGCGGTGAACGCCAGCGGCAGCGACGCGATGTCGTAGATGCCGATCGGGCTGCCCCACCCGATCTCCCCGTCGAGGCGGAGGTCGCGCATCCGGGGCGCGAGGAAGCCGAACGCCTCGTCGAGCTCGGCCCACGCCAGCCCGGCGCCGAGGCAGTAGTGGGGCCCGGCGCCGAAGCTCAGCGAGCGCTCCTTGCCGCGTGCCGCGGTGATGTCGAACTCGCCGGGGGCGGCGTCGTCGGGGGCCTCGCGGTTCGCGGTCGACGCGCAGACGAAGACGACGGTCCCGACGGGAAACACGAGGTCGCGGTAGACCACCTCCTCGCGGACGATCCGGGCGGTGAACGGGCTGACCGGCTCGAACCGCAGCACCTCGTCGGCGGCGGCGCCGGCGAGCGACGGGTCGTCGCCGAGCGCCCGCCACTGCTCCGGGTGGGCGGCGAACAGCCGCAGGCCGTGAGCGAGCTGGTTCTCGGTCGTGTCGATCCCGCCGCCGAGCATGCCGATCACGAGGCTGACGACGTCGTCGGGGGCGAGGCGGTCGCCGTCGACCTCGACGGCGAGGAGCTCGGAAACCAGGTCGTCGCGCGGCGTTCGGAGGTGGTCGGCGACGAGCTGTTCGACATACGCCTCGAACGCCGCGGTCCCATCCTCGATCTCGGCTCGGCGGGTCTGGAGGGCGATCACGTCGAGGCGGGCCTGGAGGATCGCCGAGTACTCCCGCAGCAGCGGCGCGTCCTCGATCGGCGCCCCGACGTTGAGCGCGATCATCCGCGCCGGGACCGGGCGGCAGATCGTCGCCATCGCCTCACATCGGCCGACCTCGCCGCGGCGGTCCCACAGCTCGGCGAGTTGCTCGCGCATCGCCGGTCGCCAGCGGTCGGCCGCCCGCGGCGTGAACGACCGGGTCACGAGGCGGCGAAGGCGCTTGTGATCGTCACCGCTGCGGCCGAGCAGCCCACGCGCCATCACCCGGTGGATCGGACCGTCGGTGATCCCCATCAACCCGAGCAGCGCCGCCCCCGGGAACTCGAGCGCCGGACTCCTCAGGAAGAACTCGGCCGCCTCGCGTTCGAGCACCGACACGCCGGTGTCGTTGCGGGCGAGCCACGACGCCGCCCGGGCCTCGCCGAGCGTCCGGTGGAGCCGGTCGCCGTACATGCCCGGTCGCAGCAGGTCGAGACGCGGCAGCTCGGCCTCGTCGACCCTCACGGCGTGACCCAGCCCATTCGCCCGACCGTAACCGTCGGCCGCCGCCCCGGCGGCCTGTTGACCCAGCGGCCAACTGCGGGAGGACGCCTCTACGCTTTCTCGCCATGACCGATCTCATCATCGAGTCTCGTGCCGTCGCCGACCGGTTGGTCGCCGCGCTGCCGACCGACGTCGACTACGCGTCGGCGCGCCTCGTCGACGAGCGGTCCGAACACCTCGACGTCCGAAGGAACCAGCTCGAGCCGATCCACAACGAGTTCGACACCGGCGTCATGATCTCGATCTGGCAGGGCGGCGGGCTCGGGTACGCGGCCACCGCCGACCTGAGCGAGTCCGGCCTGGCGGCCGCCGTCGAGCGGGCACGGTACTGGGCCGGCCTCACCGCCGGCGCGATGGTGACCACGTCCGCGCCGCCCGACCACCCGACCGGCGCGTACCGCTCCCCGGTCGAGGTCGACTGGGACACGCTGCCCCTCGACGACCGGCTCGATCTGCTCCACCAGCAGTCGCGCCTGCTGGGCATCGACGACCGCATCGTCGACTGGGGCGCGTCGCTCGTGCGGCGCGATGTCGACCAGCTGCTCGTCACCTCCGGCGGCGGCCGCGTGGAACAACGGTTCCGGTTCGTCTACCCCGGGCTGCGGGCGACGGCCAACGAGGGCACGAACACCCAGATCCGCAGGTTCGGGGCGACGGCGTTCTGCGGACAGGGCGGCGCCGAGGTGCTCGGCCGCTACGGCTTCGGTGACGCCGCGTCGCGCGTCGCCGAGCAGGCCCTCGAGCTCCTGGCCGCCCCCAACTGCCCCAGCGGCACGATGGACCTACTGCTCGCCCCCGACCAGATGGTGCTCCAGATCCACGAGTCGATCGGCCACCCGCTCGAGCTCGACCGCATCCTCGGCGACGAGCGCAACTACGCGGGGACGAGTTTCGTCACCCCGGACATGTTCGGCACCTTCCGCTACGGCTCCGAACTGCTCAACGTGACGTTCGACCCGACCGTGCCCGGCCAACTCGCGAGCTACGGCTTCGACGACGACGGGACGCCCGCCGAGCGCCAGCACCTCATCCGCGACGGCATCCTCCTCCGCGGCCTCGGCGGCGCGGTGTCCCAGGCGCGCAGCGGGATCGACGGTGTCGCCAACTCCCGCGCCTCGTCGTGGAACCGGCCGCCGATCGACCGCATGGCCAACCTCAACGTCGAGCCGGGCGAGTCGACCGTCGACGAGCTGATCGCGTCGATCGAGGACGGCGTCTACCTCCACACGAACAACTCGTGGTCGATCGACGACAGCCGCAACAAGTTCCAGTTCAACTGCGAGTACGGCCAACGGATCGAGAACGGCGAGATCGTCGGCACGGTCCGCAACCCTGGATACCGGGGCGTCTCCCAGAGCTTCTGGAACAACCTGACCGGCGTCGCCGACGCGAACAGCTTCATGGTGATGGGGACGCCGAACTGCGGGAAGGGCGAGCTCAACCAGATGATCGGCACGGGCCACGCCGCGCCGGCGTGCCTGTTCAGCGGCGTCGAGGTCTTCGGGGGCGAGGAGTGAGCGCCACCGGCGTCCTCCCCGCCACCGCCCCGGCCGGGGCCGGAGGAGACCAGGCCTACTTCGACGAGTTGGTCAGCGCCGCCACCGGCCGGCTGGTGGGTGACGAGGTGCTGCTCGCCGGCGTCGCCGGCGAGCGGACCGACTTCATCCGCTTCAACCGCGGCGACGTTCGCCAGGCCGGCTCGGTCGACCAACGGCGGCTGAGCATCGACCTGATCGAGGGTCGCCGCCACGTCGGCGGGACGATCCAGCTCACCGGCGAGGCCACGGTCGACGAGCCCCGGCTCGCCGGCCTGATCAGCCAGCTCCGCGAGCAGCGGCGCCTGGTCGCCGACGACCCGTACCTGCTCTACAACACCGAGCCCGAGTCGTCCGAACGCAACGCGCGGGGCGAGATCCCGGCGCCCGAGGCGGCGCTGGCCGACATCCGCGCCGCCGGACGCGGCCGCGACCTCGTCGGCATCTACGCGGCCGGCGAGACCTACAACGGGTTCGCCAACTCCCTCGGCCAGCGCAACTGGTTCCAGTCGGCGACGTTCAACCTCGACTGGTGCTTCTATCTGCGCGCCGACAAGGCGGCCAAGAACCTGTACGCCGGATTCCGTTGGGACGACGACGCGTTCGCCCGCAAGATCGCCCTGTCCGGCCAGCAGCTCGCCGCGCTCGAGCACGATCCGATCGACCTGTCGCCCGGCGAGTACCGCACGTACCTCGCGCCGCGGGCGATGGAGGAGCTCGTGATGCTGCTCGCCTACTACGGCGCCTTCGGCCGGCGCGCCCACGAGACCCGCCAGACCCCGCTGCTGCGAATGATCGCCGACGACGCGACGCTGTCACCGCTGATCACGATCGCCGAGAACACCGCCGGCGGCGTGGCGGCGAACTTCCAGTCGGCCGGGTTCGTCCGGCCCGACGAGGTGCCGCTGGTCGTCGCCGGCGGGTACTCCAACACGCTGGTCTCGCCGCGATCGGCCCAGGAGTACGGCGTGCCGACCAACGGGGCCGCCGACGACGAGATCCCCAAGTCGCTGGCGCTCGCGCCGGGCGACCTGCCGGCCGCGGCCGCCGGCGAGGCGCTCGGCAGCGGCCTGTTCGTCGGCAACCTGTGGTACACCAACCTGTCCGACCGCGCCGCCTGCCGGGCGACCGGGATGACCAGGTTCGCCACGTTCTGGGTCGACGGCGGCGAGATCGTGGCGCCGGTCAACGTGTTGCGCTTCGACGACACCGCCTTCCACCTGCTCGGCGACAAACTCGTCGGCCTCACCGACGAGGCCGAGTTGCTGCTCGACACGTCGACGTACCTCGAGCGCTCGACGATGAGCAGCCGTCTGCCCGGCGCCCTCGTCGACGGCATGCGCTTCGTGCTCTGACCGCGCCGGTGGCTCCGTCAGCGGGTGGCGGGGCCGGGATCGGCCGCCCGCGCGCTGCCGCGGGCCCGGACGTCGTCGAACAGCAACCGCAGGCTCCGGGCGACGAGCTCGCCGGCCTCGCGGCCTGCGATTCCGAACTCCTCGCGCATCCGCAGCCATGTCTGCGATGACACCAGGGTCCGCACGTAGGCGGTGAGCAGGCGCCGCTCGCCCGGATCGAGGCCGGGGAACGTGCGGTCGATCGCCGTCGCAAACCGCTCGGTCCGCTGCCGTTGGTCGTCGGTGCGATCGGCCGGATCAGGGTTGACGAGGATCTCGGCCTTGGTGACGTCGGGGAGTTGATCGAACCGCTCGAACACGCCCGGGACGAGCGCGGCGATGTCGTCGGCGGTCTCGATCGCCAGTTCGGCGACGCCCGTCCCGAGGAGCTCGCCGACATGCGCGGCGAGCCCGTCGAGCAGGGCCGCCCGATCGGGGAAGTAGCGGTAGACGGTGCGCTCGGACACCTGCGCCTCGTCGGCCAGCCGGCGGACCGAGAGCTCCTCGCCGCGGCCGGCGGCGAGCATCGCCGCCATCGTCTCGAGGATCAGCGCGCGGGTCTGTTCGCCTTGCGCGTCGCGCAGCGGGCTGCGGTACCGGCGGGTCCTGCTGCTCATCGTGCTTGACAGCGTATCACACTTCAATGCAGACTGTCTGTCATCAAATACTCGTCGTAGATGGGAGCATGGGATGACCGTGGTCAACGGCCCAGGAACCACCGGGGACCTCACGAGTCCGCAGCCGACGTCCTTCGAACCGCCGGGACCAGGCACGTGGATGCTCGACACGACACACCACGGCCGGCGTCCGACCACCCCGTTCCTGCGCGATCTGTACATCGAGAATTTCGGGATCGGTTTCTCCCGCTTGTCCGCGCGGTATGGGCTCCCCCTCGACCGCATGGTCGCCGCCGAGGTCAACGGCTACCTCTACATGCGCCCGGTGGCCGTCGGCGAGGGCGACACGCCCCGGCCGGCGCCGCCGGCGCCGATCATGTGGCTGATCAGCCGGCTGCATCCCGAGCTTCGCCGCCGGGCCAAGCGCGCCCGGCAGGCCTGGGACGACGAGTTCTGGCGCGACGACGTCGACGCCTGGTTCGACCGCGGCGGGCGCGACCGGGCCGTCGCCGCCAACCTCCGGCTGCAGTCGTTCGATCCGGCGACCGCCCCCGACGACGAGCTCGCCGATCACGTCGACGCGCTGCTGGCGCACGTCGCCGACCAGTTCGTCGCCAGTTTCGAGACCCACGGCGGCGACATCATGCCGATCGGGGATCTGATCGCCACGTGCGCGGAGTGGGGGATTCCCGCCGCCGAGGTGGCGCCGCTGCTCCGTGGAGCCTCCCCGGTGACGACCGAGACGCTCGAACTGCTCGCGCCGGTCGCGCGGGCGATGGCCGGCGCCGACCGGCCGACCACGATCGACGGCGTCCGAGCCCTGTCACCGGAGGCGGGCCTCGCGATCGACCGGTGGCTCGAACTGCACGGTTGGCGCATCCTGAACAGCGACGACATCGACTGCCCGACCCTCGCCGAGCAGCCCGCGCTGCAGCTCTCGATCCTTTCCAACCTCGAGTTCGGCGCCGTGTCGAGCGGGACGACGGGCGGCGCCGTCGACCCGGCCCCGGTCCGCGCCCGCGTCCCCGACGGCGAGCGGTCACGCTTCGACCGGTTGCTCGCCGACGCGCGCCACGGCCTGCGGCTGCGCGACGACAACGCCGGCGTGCGCGTGAACTGGCCGGTCGGGCTCACCCGCCGGGCCGTGCTGGAGGTCGGCCGCCGGCTCGCCGCCGACGGCCGGCTGGCCGACCCGGGTCACGCGCTCTGCCTCGAACCCGACGAGGCGCAGGCCCTGCTGCGCGGGCGGCCGGGGCCCGATGCGTCCGACGTCGCAGCTCGATCGGCGCTCCGGGCGCGGCAGATCGAGCTCGACGCGCCCGCCCAGCTCGGGCCCGACGAGGAACCGCCGCCGTTCGCCGTCCTTCCGGCGGCGATGGCGCGCTCCGCCGCCGCCGTGTTCGCGCTGATCGACACGATGGAGGGGCATCCGGGGGCGACGGCGCTGACCGGAACCGGTGTCGGCGGCGAGGCGTACACCGGCCGGGCGTGCGTGCTGTCGAGCCCCGACGACGATTTCGGGCGGATCGAACCGGGCGACGTGCTGATCGCGCCCTTCACCAGCCCGTCGTTCAACAGCGTGCTCCCGCTCGTCGGCGCGATCGCCGTCCAGGAGGGCGGCGTCATGAGCCACACGGCGATCGTGGCAAGGGAGTTCGGCATCCCGGCCGTCGTCGGCGTCAACGGCCTGCTGGGCGCGGTCGCTGACGGCGAGACGGTGACCGTCGACCCGGTCGCCGGGCGGGTCCGCACCGCCGACCGCTAGTGCCGGTGCGGCTCAGATCGGGTAGGTCACACCGGTGAGCTCGGTCGACAACTCCCACAACCGTGCGGCGCTGGCGTCGTCCTTGGCGCGGCTGCTCGTGCCGACCTTCTTCGGATGGCCGCGGGTCTCGCCGATGCCGGCCGGGCCGAAGTAGTCGCCCCTGGCGACGTCCGGATCGGTCGCCGCGCGCAGCGTGGGAAGCGCTCCCATCGCCGCGCTCTGGGAGGCGATCGCCTCGAACGCCGGGCGCGTCCACGCCGTCAGCGTGGCGAGGATCCCACCCGAGTTCTCGCTGCCGAGATTCGTCTTCGACAAGCCGGGATGGGCGGCGACCGCGATCGTGTCGGCCCCCGACTCGGCCAAGCGGCGCTGGAGCTCACGTGTGAACAGGAGGTTGGCGAGCTTGCTCTGGAAGTACGCCGGCCACGGCGAGTAGTCCTCCTCGCTGTTCAGGTCGTCGAACTTGATGCCGCCCATCCGGTGGCCTTGGCTGCTGATCGTGACCACGCGGGCCCCGTCGGTTGTCATCACGCGGTCGACCAGGTGTCCGGTCAGCGCGAAGTGGCCGAGATGGTTGACCCCGATCTGCATCTCGAAGCCCTGCGCCGTGTGTTGGAACGACGTCGCCATCAGCCCGGCGTTGTTGACCAGCACGTCGAGCCGATCGTGGGCCGCCGCGAACTGCCCGGCCGCCCGCTCGATCGAGTCGAGGTCGGCGAGGTCCATCTCGAGGATCTCGACCGACCCGCTCGGCTCGGTCGCCTCGATCTCTCCCACCGCCGCCTGCGCCTTGGCGGCGTTGCGGCAGCCCATCACGACATGGGCGCCGCGCTCGGCCAACGCCCGTGCCGCCTCGAACCCGATCCCGCTGTTGGCGCCGGTGATCAGGATCGTCCGGCCCGTCTGGTCGGGGATGTCGTCTTCGGTCCAGTTGGTCATGTCGCTCCTCGTCAACGGGCGACGGTATCGGCGGGAGTTCCGGAGCGGCTCACCGAGGTCGGTGTTGTTCGCGACCCCTCGGCTCCGATACGTTCGCACAGAAGGGCGATCACGTCATTCCAGAAGGGGAACATCATGAAGAAGATCCTGGGCCTGCTTGTACTGATCGCCGTGGTCAGCGCGGCGGTCGCCGCGTTCCGCCGAGACGACCTCAAGTCCGACGCCGAGCGGGCGTCGAGCGCCGCGCTCAAGGCCGCCAACGCCGCGAAGGACAAGGTCAGCCGGGCGCAGTCCGAGGCCGCCGACACCGTGGCCGAGGCCGCCGACACCGTGGCCGACGCCGCCGAGGACGCGGCCGAGTCCGTCGACGCCAACTGACCGATCCGCCGCGTTCGGCGCGCCCGCTCAGCCGGCGCGCCGAACCAGCTCGACGATCCGGTCGATGATCTCGTCGAGGATGTCGGCCGTGGTCGCGAAGTTCAGGCGGGCGAACCCGGCGCCCTGCGCGCCGAACGCCGCGCCGTCGGACAACGCCACCCGCGCCTCCTTCAGCAGCCGGTAACTCGGTTCGCCGCCGATCGGTGTGGCGCGGAAGTCGAGCCAGGCGAGATAGGTCGCCTCGGGGACGTCGAACCCGACCTCCGGAAGATCGTCGCCCAACCTCGCGGTGAGCTGCTCGCGCCGGGCGACGAGCTCGGCCCGCACCCACGCCAGCCACTCCGCCCCATGCCGCCACGCGGCGAGCGTGCCGGCGACCCCGAGCGTGCTCGGCGCCCCGAGCAGGTGGGGCGGCATCGTGGCCAAGATCGCGTTGAGCGGCGCATGGTCGATGTGGGCGACACCGCACCGCAGCCCGGCGAGGTTGAACGACTTGCTCACCGACCCGATCGTGACGAGCCGGCCGGCGAACCGGTCGTCGGCGATGGCCAGCGGGCGGTGCGCCCGCTCGTAGGTCAGGTCGCACCAGATCTCGTCGCTGACGACCAGCAGGTCGTGCCGCTCGGCGACGTCGGCGACCGCGGCCAGCTCGTCGTCGTCGAAGACCCGCCCGGCCGGGTTGTGCGGGTGGCAGAACAGCACCAACCGCGTCGTCTCGTCGATCGCCGCGTCGAGCCGCTCCGGATCGATCCGCCAGCCGACCGGGTCGAGGGGGACGTCGACGCGGCGCCGCCCGCTGCCGGCGATCGATTCGAGGAACGGGTAGTAGACCGGGGTGAACACGACGACGCCGTCACCCGGCTCGGTGGTCGTCCAGAGCACCGTCTCCAGCGCGTGCAGCGCGCTGGTGAAAGTGCGGATGCGGCCCTCGTCGGGACGCCACCGGTACCGGTCGTGTTGCCAGTCGGCGTAGGCCGGCGCCAGCTCGTCAGCCTGCAGCCGGTAGCCGAGATCACCGTTGTCGACCATCTCGCGCAGCGCGTCGGTGACCACCGCCGGCGGGTCGAAGTCCATGTCGGCGACCCACGCGGCGAGCACGCCGGGTCCGTATCGCGACCACTTCACGCCCGCCCGGGAGCGCACGCGCGAGCGCGTGGTCGACCCGTCAGCGTGACGCATCACCGCACGGTAGCCGGGCCGCCGCCGCGGCCAACCCCGGAGATCTGCTCGACGGTGAAGGTCCACGCCCGCACCTCGGCCCCCCAGTAGTCCGGGTCCAGCCGGGCCTTGGCGAACAGCTCCCACACGAAGCGGGCGGGCGTGACCAGCGTCGCCCACACCGACGGGAGGAACACCGCCCGTCGTCCGCCGGCGTCGATCACCAGCCCGTCCACACCGGGACGCAGCGCGTCGAGGAGCTGCGGGCGGCGGCTGGCGGCGACGGGCGTGAGCGGGGACAGGACGGAGATCTCGATGCTCAGGCGGGCGTAGTCGGCTGCGCTCAACGGCGGGAGGCGGGGGTCGTCGAACGCCGCCGACCGGGCGTGACGGGCGACGCTTCGCACGAGCGGCTCGGTGGCCTCGATCGACCCGATGCAGCCGTTCAACTCCTCGCCCACGTGGAGGGTCACGAACGTCGCCGCGGGGCGGCCGAGGGGAGGCGGCACCTCGGTCGGCGCCGGCCGGGGCGGCGGGTCGCCGGCGAGACCCGCCCGGATCGAGCGGTCGGCAACGTCGAGCAACAGCTCGCCAGCGGCACGGTCGAGCGCCAGCTCGCCAGCGGCACGGTCGAGCGCCAGCTCGCCAGCGGCACGGTCGAGCGCCAGCTCGCCAGCGGCGCCGTCAGGCAGGGCGCGGTCAGCCGACGACGAACGCGCCATAGCCGACCACCCGCTTCCGGTCGCCTGCGGTGTCGCCGGAGTTGCGCAGGTCGATCAGCACGGCGCCGAGCCGGTGGCGAGCGGCGGCGACGAGCAACCCGCGCAGCGGTCGCGCGCCGCAGGCGTCGGTGTCCTCGATCGCGTCCGGCTGCATCGCGACGATCACCGACGCGGTCCCGGCGTCGAGCCCGGCGGCAACGTCGTAGCGGTGGTAGTGGGACAGATCGGTGCTGACCACGACGAGCGTGTCGGGGCCGTCCCACAGTGTGTCGATGACGTCGGCGACCTCGTCCGCGGAGGCGCCGCCGACCGTCAGCGGCAGGATCGTGAAGTCGTCGAGCACCGTCTGGAGGAATGGCAGTTGCACCTCGAGCGCGTGCTCGTCGTCGTGGGCCCGGTCGTCGAGGACGACACCTGGCATCGTCAGCGCCGCGGTCCGCGCCGCCGTATCGACGCCGACCAGCCCGAGCGGCGTCTCGAACGCGTCGGCGGAGGGAACCGCCATCCCCCGGACGTACACGCGATGGCTCGGCCCGAGGAGCACCACGCGGCGGATCGTGGAGCGCGCCCGCGCAATCCACTGGTAGGCAGACGCGGCGATCGCGCCGGAATAGACGTACCCGGCGTGGGGGACGATGAGCGCCCTCGGGACCGGCGCCTGGTCGGGCATCGGCTCGGCGCCCGCGAAGGCGTCGTCGATCGCCGTGCGCAGACCCGGCGCGTCCGCCGGATAGAACGTTCCGGCGACGGCGGGGCGACGGACGGTGTCCATCAGATCCCTCCCCTCGTCGGGGCCAGCACGACCGGTTGGCGACGGCGGCCCCACGTGCCGGGCGGACCGTCGAAGACCCCGGGAATCTGTTCGCCGCACCGGTCGCAGACGCCCGCGCCGTCGAGCCCGTAGTCGCCGAGCTCGTACCAGTCCCGGCGGATGACCATCGCACCGCATCCGTGACAGAACGTGCTGCCGCCGCCCGCGTCGTGGACGTTGCCCGTGTACGCGTACCGGACGCCGTTGGCGATGGCGATCTGCCGGGCGCGGGTCAGCGTGGCGGGCGGCGTCCGCTCGCGGTCGAGCATCTTGAAGTCGGGATGGAACGCCGTGAAGTGCATCGGTACGTCCGGCCCGAGATGGTCGACGACCCACGTCGTCATCCCGTCGAGCTCCCCGTCGCCGTCGTTGAGGCCGGGGATGAGCAGCGTCGTCAACTCGAACCAGACGTCGGTCTCGTGACGCAGATAGACGAGCGTGTCGAGCACCGCCCCCAGCTCGGCCATGCACGTGTGCTTGTAGAAGTCCTCGGTGAACCCCTTGAGATCGACGTTGGCGGCGTCGATGTGGCCGAAGAACTCGGCGCGCGGTGCTGGGCACATGTAGCCGGCGGTCACCGCGACGGCCGCCAATCCGAGATCGTGGCAGGCGTCGGCGACGTCGATCGCGTACTCCATGAAGATCGTCGGATCGTTGTACGTGAACGCGACGCTCCGGCACCCGAGGTCCGCCGCCCGCCGCGCGATCGTCTCGGGCGACGCCTCGTCGGCGAGCGTGTCGATCTCCTTCGACTTGGAGATGTCCCAGTTCTGGCAGAAGCGGCACGCAAGGTTGCACCCGGCGGTCCCGAACGAGAACACCGACGAGCCGGGCAGGAAGTGGTTGAGCGGCTTCTTCTCGATGGGGTCGATGCAGAACCCGCTCGATCGCCCGTACGTCGTGAGCACGACGCCGTCACCCTCCCGGGCCCGGACGAAGCAGACGCCCCGCTGACCGTCGCGGAGCTTGCAGGCGCGTGGGCAGACGTCGCACTGCACCCGACCGTCGGGGAGCTGATGCCAATACGTCGTCGGAACCGTGAACCGGTCCATGCGCGCCGTTCCTCTTGTCGATCCTCCCGTCAATCCAGATGGTACACCTCGGCCAGCGGTCGCCGACGCGTTCGGACGGGACCGCGACGGAAACCGGCACGGGCGGCGCGTCCGGTCACGGCACTAGGTTGGCGCCGATGAGCGACGGCGCCCGCGCCCGCATGAAGATCGGCGTCCAGTTGCCCGAGGTCGAGTGGGAGGTGCCGTTCGGCGAGCTGATCGAGATGGCCCGGCTCGCCGAGGACGTCGGCTTCGACTCGGTCTGGCTCGGCGATCACCTGATCTACGACCTGCCGGTCGGCCCGCGCGGCCCATGGGAGGTGTGGACGTCGCTCGCCGCGATCGCCGCCTCCACGTCGCGCGTCGAGCTCGGGCCGCTGGTCGCGTCGACCAGCTTCCATGCCCCGACGATGCTCGCCAAGCAGGCCGCCACCGTCGACGCGATCTCCGGGGGTCGGTTGATCGTTGGCCTCGGCGCGGGATGGAACCGTCGCGAGTACGACGCGTTCGGCTTCCCGTACGACCGCCGGGTCAGCCGGTTCGAGGAGGCGTTCACGATCGTCGCCGCGTTGTTGCGCCACGGCGAGGTCGACTTCCACGGCGAGTTCTACGACGCCGACCGTTGCGTGCTCCACCCGCGACCGACCCGGCCGGGCGGCCCGCCGCTGATGGTCGGCTCGGGCGGCGAGCGGATGCTCGGCATCACGCTCCCCCACGTCGACGCTTGGAACCTGTGGTGGAGCCAGTACGGCAACAGCGCCGACGGCTTCGCCCGCGAGAAGTCGCGGGTCGACCGGCTGATCGAGGCGGCCGGCCGCCGGCCCGCGGCGGTCGACGCGACGGCCGCCGTCCTGGTCCGGCTGGCGGGCGGGTCCGGCCGGCAGATGGGCGACTACGACGGCGGACGACAGGCCGAGCCGCTCACCGGGTCGCCGACCGAGATCGCCGAGCTCCTGCGCGGCTGGGAGTCCGCCGGCGCGTCCCACGTGCAGCTCGTCGCCGACCCGATCACCCGCGACTCGATCGAGTGGCTCGGCGCGGTCATCACCGCGTTCTGACCCAGGCGCCCCCGATCCCCATCCCGGAATCCTCGGGTGGCGTCACGCCGAGCGCGACAACCCGCGAGCAGGACCGACCGGTGATCAGTCGAAGGCGACGTCGAGGCGTTCGAGGCCGCGCAGGTTGATCCGGCCGTTCCACACCGGCTCACCGGCCACGCGGACTTGGGGGAACCGGCGGACGAAGCCGCCGATCGCCACCTGCGCCTCGAGCTTGGCCAGCGACGCGCCGAGACAGTAGTGCGCGCCGCTGCCGAACGAGATGTGCTGGCCGGCGCCCTCTCGGCCGAGGTCGAGCTCGTCGGCGGTCGGGCCCCACTTCGCCGGATCGTGGTTGGCCGCGGCGAGCCCGGCGAGCACGAACGTGCCCTTGGGAATCGTCCGGCCGCGGAACTCGACGTCGTCGAGCGTGACACGGCGCGAGAACTGCACCGGGCTGACGTACCGCAGGAGCTCGTCGATCGCCGACGCGTCGGACACCGGGTCGGCGCCGAACTGGTCGAGCTGGTCGGGATGGCGCAGCAGCTCGTAGATACCGGTGCCGATCAGGTTGACCGTCGTCTCGTGGCCGGCGACGAAGAGCAACGACACCTGGTCGCGCAGCTCGACCGCCGACAGCCGATCGCCGTCCTCCTCGGCTGCGATCAGGGCGGTGAGCAGGTCGTCGGCCGGATGGTCGCGCTTCCACGCGATGACCTCGTCGATCAGGTCGTCCATCGCCTTGCCGGCGACGACCGCGGCCCGGATCTCGTCGTCGGTGATGATCGGGTCGAGCGTCTTGACGAGGGCGCCGGACCACTCGGCGACCTGGTCCTTGTCGGACTCGGGCATGCCGAGCATCTCGGAGATCACGTCGAACGGCAGCGGGAACGCCAGGTCGCGGATCACCTCGGCCGAACCCCGCTGCTCCATCACATCGAGGGCGCGATCGACCAACTCCTGCACCCGCGGTCGGAGCGCCTCGATCGAGGCGGGGGTGAACGCCTTGCTCACCAGCCGCCGCAACCGCGTGTGGTCCGGCGGGTCGACGTTGAGCATGCTCGTGCTCGGTCGGAACTCGACCTCGCCGCCCGACGCCTCGAGGAACAGCGCCCGCCGCTCGTCGTTGCCGGCGATGACGTTGTCGTCGCTGACGCTCATCGACGGATCCCGCAGCAGCCGGAAGACGTCGTCGTGGGCGAACAGCACCCACAGGTCGAGCACCGTGTGGTGCACCGGGTCGTGCTCGCGCATCTCGGCCAGGTGCGGGTACGGGTCGGCGACGTACCCGGGCGCCAGCGGGTTGAAGAACAGCTCGCCGGTGGCGGTGTTGCTCCCGGTGTCGGCGCCGGCGCCGCTCACGCCGGCCTACAGCTCGACGATCTCGGCGAACACCGCGTCGATCGCGTCGCGGAACGCGCCGGGCTCCTCGATCGCCCGCGGGTCGAGGAACAACCCGATCTCGAACATGCCGTTGTAGGACATCGCGGTGGCGTTGCACGCGGTGCCGGCGACCGGCCCCATCGTCACGAGGTTGATCACCCGCGCGCCGGAGACGTACAGCGGGAAGCTCGCGCCGCGCAGGTTCGACGTCGCGAAGTCCATCTTCGCCGCCTGGGCCCGTGCGGCCCTGGTGACCACGGAGGTCGGCAGCAGGTTGGCGACGCCGGACACGGCGCTCAACCCGCCCCCGCCCGACATCGACTCGCGCTTCTCGTGCAGCTTCTCGGCGATGCCCGCGATCCGATCGGTGAGCGGCATCGGCGCGCCGGACACCTGCACCGGAACCGGCGTGAACGAGTTGCCGCCGACGGCGGAGTCGGTGCGCGTGCTCACCACGAAGCTCGTGTTGAACGCGTCGACCTCGACGCCGCGCGCGGTGTGGTACCGCACCGCGGCCTCGGTGAGACCGGCGACGAACAGGTCGTTGATCGTGACCCCCAGCCGCTTGGACGCCAGCTTCAGGTCCTCGAGCACGATCGCCACGTGTTCGAGATGGCGATGCCGCGACCGATTCCGCCAGAGCGGCGACCCACCGCGCACCTGGTTGCCGGACCCGCGGAGCGCGCCGATCGTCGCCGTCGTCGCCGACACCGCCCCGCCGATCGTGTCGGCGGCCCGCTTCGGGTCGGCCGGCCAGATCGCGACTTCGCCGGCGAGTCGGCGGGCGATGCCGATCTGCCGCCGGACGAGGTGGCTGACCGACTGCGTCGCGGTCGACGTGAAGTCGTTGGCCAGGTCGCCGCCGACCTGCTTGGCGTGATGGGCCTCGACCGCAGCGTCGATGATCCCTTCGAGATCGACCTCGTCGGGTGGCGGGTCGTTGGGGTCGAGCTGCTGGTACATCTCCGCCATCCGCAACTGGCCGATGCCGTCGGCGACCGCGTGGTGCAGAATCGACCAGATCGCCGAACGGCCCCCCTCGACGCCGTCGATGACGACGAAGCGCCACAGCGGCCTCGTCCGGTCGAGCGGTTCGAGGTAGAGCTGGGCGGCGAGATCGAACAGTTGCCGATCGGTGCCGGGAGCGGCGAGGCTCAGATGGCGAGTGTGGTAGCTCAGGTCGAACTCGGGGTCGGGGACCCACGCCGGCGGGGCGAGACGACCGAGGCCGGGGACGACGCGCTCGAACAAGCGCGGCATCTTGGCCACCGCCGCCCGCATCGTGCGCGTGAAGTGGTCCATGTCGATCGGGCCGTCGAGGATCGTCAGCGCGCCGCCGCTCGGGTTGAGCCACGGGTCCTTCTCGATGTTCCACATCAGCGCCTCGGCGTCTGACATCCGATCCGTGAAGGCCATTTCCCGTTCGCGTGTTGCCATTGGTCTCTCCGTGGTCGTCTTCGTCGTTGTGTCGCCGGCCGGGTCGGTCCCGGACGACTCAGGTGTCGCTGCCCGGCCGGCGGTCGAGCTCGCCGTCGGGATCACCCTTGTACCCGGGCGGGTACGTGAGCGCGAGTTCCTCCGCGGTGGGGGTCCGCTTGACGCGGGCCTCGGGCGGCAGGAGCTTGGTGATCGCCTTCATGATCCGCTTCGTGTCGGCGTCGGGGTCGTCGTACTTCAGCTTGACCGGCTTGCCGACCGTGGCGGTGACCTTGGGGCGGTCGCTGAGCGACATGCGCGGCAGCCGCGAGCTGCGGGGCCAGACCTTCTCGGTGCCCCACAACCCGACCGGGATCACCGGCGCGCCGGTCTCGGCCGCCAGCCGGGCCGCGCCCCAGCGGCCTTTCAACACCGGGTCGAAGAACGCCGGGCCGCGCGGGATCGTCCCTTCGGGGGCGAGCATCAACAGCTCGCCGCCGCGAATCGACTCGGCGGCGGCTTCGAGCGGCTCGTCGGAACCGGTGCCGCGGTCGACGCGGATTCCGCCGGCGGCGCGCATGAGCCGCCCGATGATCGGCACGTCGAACACCTCCTTCTTGCCGAGGCCGCGCACGTTGCGGCCGGCCTTGGCGATCAGCAGGCCCATCACGGTCGGGTCGAAGTAGGAACGGTGGTTGAACACGAGGATCACCCCGCCCTCCGCCGGGATGTTCTCGACGCCCTCGAACTCGATGTCGGCGTTCGGCGCCAGCAGCTCCGGGCGCATCAACGGCCGGGTCCACTCCTGGATCTCGCGGCCGGCGATCTTGGCCACCCCGTCGGCCTTGTCGAAGTAGCGCACCGGCCAGCCGCGGATCGCGGCGGTGGCCCGGAGTTGCAGGTCGGGGTTGACGGCGACCGGGTTGCCGACCAGCGCCAGCAGCGGCGCGTCGAAGTAGCTGTCGCTGTACGCCGAGCTCTTCTTCAGGTTGACCCCGTGCTCGTGCGCCCACCGTTCGACCGCGTCGGCCTTGGCCCGGCCCCAGATGAAGCCCCCGTCCATCGCGCCGGTGTAGCTGTCGCCGTCGATCTCCCACTCGGTCGCCACCACGCCGTCGAAGCCGAGCTGGCGCGCGAACGGCTCGACGAACGGCCGGGGCGATGTCGTCGCCAGCACCAGCAGGTCGCCGGCGCGGCGGTGCTCCTCGATCGTCTCGCGGGCGAACGGCAGCACCAGCTCGGCCAGCTCCTCCGCCGCCGGCTTCATCGCCGCCTCGACGTCGTTGACGAGCCAGCCGGCCGACGACCGGCTGGCCAGGCGGGCCGGCTGCATCATCAGCCAGTTCTCGCCGAACTGCTCGTAGAAGCGGCTGAGGACATCGGCGAGCGGCAACTCGCGCGAGCCGCCGAGCCCCGCCTCGGCGAGGTGCTTGCGGAAGACCAGCGCCGACGACGTGCTGATCAACGTCCGGTCGAGGTCGAACACGGCGACTGCGGATCGGGCCATACCGCAGTGTCCCGCGCCGAGCGCCCGAACGCAACCTGGGGGCGGCCGGTCGGCCGGTCAGCCGGTCAGCCGTCGGCCGGTCGGCGCGGGCGCGAGCTCACAGCGCCCGGTACATCACGTGGATCGGGACGAGGCCGGACTGCGGGTGGCGGAACGCGTCGGGGACCGTGCCGACGATGTCGAAGCCGAGCGATATCCACAGCCGGACGGCCGGCGCGTTGGTCGCCACGACGGCGTTGAACTGCATGCCGTGGAAGCCGAGCCGTCGAGCCTCGTCGAGCACGTACTCACCGAAGCGGCGGCCGATCCCCCGCCCGGCCGCGTCCGGCGCGACCATCCATGCGGCGTTGGCCACGTGGTCGCCGTTGCCGCCGTGGTTCGGCTTGAGCTGGGCCGTGGCGACGGTGGCGTCGTCGAGCA
>JBFGCT010000064.1:0-19642 GCA_041581055.1 Ilumatobacteraceae bacterium
CCGCCACCGAGCCGTTGCTGTACAACTCCAACCGGTACCCACCGGCACCCAGATCGACCGCCGCACCCGTCCCGTTGTAGATCTCGATCGCCTTGTTGAAGGAACTGCCCTCGATGTACTCGGAGATGAACAGCTCGGTCGTCGCCGCCTGCGTGGTCACTCCCGGTGGCACCAAGACGAGCGGCACCGCCAATGTCACGGTGATCATCGCCGCGCGCAGCGCGGCCATCGGCTTGATTCGTGCCGAACGAGTCATGTGTCTTCCCCTGTTGTGATCGATTGCGCCCACAGCGACCGCCGGCCAGCGACAGGCGATCCGGCCGACACTCTGCCACGTGCAGTGACCCCCCGTCCACCAAACCCCACGGCGATCCGGCCGGTTCTGTTCGCGAGATGTTGCGCTGGGCGCAACGATTCCGGAGAATTTCGGGAGGGGCGGCGATCCGATCCGTTCTGTTCGCGAAATGTTGCGCTCAGCGCAACGAATCCGGAGAATTTCGGGAGGTGGCAGCTGCGGTGCGGTCAGAGCCAGTTGGCCTCGACCCACGCTCGGACGGGCGGGGCGAGGCGGTCGAGATGGTCGGCGGGCGACTCGCGGATCATCGTCGCGCTGACCGGCACACGGGCGCGCTCGGCGTCGACGACGACGGCTTCGGCGCCGAGCCGGCGGGCGAGCTCGTCGACGTAGTGGTCCGAGGAGAACACGGCGTGCGGGCCGTCCGGCTCGGGCCAGCGGGCGCGGAACAGCTCGATCCACCGCGCCCACAACTCGTCGTCATCGAAGTTCGTCGCCAGCGCGTGGCGCACCTCGCGGACGGCGACGTCCGGATGCAGCGCGGAGAGCCAGCCAGCTCTCATGTCGCCGGGCGCGCTGTCACGCGTGGAGGAGCTGTTGACGAAGACGACGAGGCGATCGCATCGTCGCGCCGCCTGCTCGATGATGAACGAGTGGCCGAGGTGCGGGGGGTCGAAACGGCCGACGATCAGCCCGGTCGGGAACACCGGCGCGGTCGCCGCCCGACCGCTCACGGCGCGAGGCGAGACGGCCGGCGCGCCGCACCGGCCAGCTCGTCGACCACCCGCCGCCAGCCCGCCCCGAGGTTGTCCAGGTCGTCGCCGTCGCCGTCACCGACGAGCGCCGCCGCCGCTCGTCCGGCGAGGGCCCGGGCCACCGCGTCGCCGGCGTCATCGGCCGTCTTCTTCGCCCGCAGCAGGCGCTCGACGGCTCGCTCGGGCTCGTCGTCGCGCAACGCCGCCGCCGCGCCGGCGATGTCGGCGATGACGCGGTCGAGATAGGTCGAACCCGGCTCGGCCCAGACGGCGTCCCCGTCGGCAACGGCGGTCGCCGAGTCGCCGATCATCGCCGACGCCAGCGCCCGCACGGCGTGCGCGTACGGAGGGTACGGGTCGACCTCGAGGAGGCGGGCCAGCGCGTCGTCGACGCGGCCGACCTGGCACAGCCCGAGCGCGAGCGTGACCCGCATCTCGCCCCCGTCGGCGCCCATCTTCGTCACGCGGTCGAGCGCCGACTCGGCGAGCACGACCGACCGCTCGCCGAGCCCGAGGTGCACCGCGGCGCCGGCGGCGGCCATCGTCGGAAAGGCCAGGTCGCCGAACGAATCGCTCATCGAGAGCGCCTCCTCCAAGCTCCGCTCGGCGTCGTGGGTCCGCCCGAGCGCGATCAACGCCCGGCTGCGGGGCGCCAGCGCCTGCACCATCCCGAACTTGTCGCCGAGCTCGCGGAAACCGGCCAGCGACCGCCGCGACAGCTCCTCGGCCTCGGTGAACCGACCGGTCCACAGGCGGATCGACGCGACGAGCGAGTCCATCATCGCCATCGCCCAGCGCTCGCCGAGTTGGATCGCGTCGGCGCGCACCTTCATCGCCATCTCCTCGGCGCGGTCGAACTCGCGGGCGTAGAAGTACAGGTACGCCCGCAGCGCCTGCGCCCAACCGAGGCCGGAGCGATCGCCGAGCTCCTCGAAGTGGGCCGCCGCCACCTCGAGGCGGGTCTCGGCGAGCGCGATGTCGCCCGAGAGGAACGCGACCCACGCCTGATGCTCGGTGACCCAGGCGGTCGACCGGCGGTCGCCGAGCCGATCGGCGAGTTCCTCGGCTTCGGCCAAGATGCCCTCGGCGGCGCTCAGTGAACCGCCGAACACCTCGACGAACCCGCGGTCGGCGAGCGAGTTCGCGAGCTCGGAGTCGTCGCCGAGTTCCCGGAAGATCTCGACGCTCGCGGTGAGCTCACGACGGGCGGTCGGCAGGTCGCCGACGATCTGGGCGTGCACGCCGAGGAGGCGGCGGGCGACGCCCTCGTCGCCTCGGTCGCCGGCGTCGAGCGCCGACGCGAGCGCGGCCTGCGCGTCGGCCCCGGCCAGCTCGACCTGTCGCCGTTCGGTCGCCGCCCTCGCCCGCAGCAGCAACAGGTTGCGCTCGACGGACGGGTCGGACGGCCGGAGGTCGAGGGCCCGCGTCGCGTGCCGGATCGCCTGGCCGAACGAGCCGACGTCGAGCGAGCGGCCGGCGGCGTCGCGCAGCATCCCGATCGCCCGCGCGTCGATGTCCCGGGGGACGCCGTCGACCGGCCCGATCTCCGCGACCAGTTCGGCGGCGGTCGCCGCGTGGTGGGCGACGCGATCGATCGGGATGCCGGCGATGCCGGACATCACCTCGGCGGTGCCCGCGTGGCGAAACGCTCGAACCTGCTTGGTCAGCGTCTGGTACGCGACCTCCCGGACGATGTCGCTGCGGAATCGCCACCAACCGCGATCGACCAACAGCAGGCCGTCCGCTTCGAGCCGCGTGACATCGTCCGGGGAGAAGGGCTGTTCCATCACGGCGGCGAACGTGCTCAACGCGTCGACGGGCCCATCGGCGCCGAGGACCGCGGCGTTGTCGATGATCGCCCGCACCGGCGGCGGCAACCGGTCGAGCTGGGCCGCGATCAGGGCGCGCAGCGACCTCGGGAGCTCGGTGCTCTCCGGGTTCGACGCCGCCAATCCTGCCAGCTCGGTGAGGAACAACACGTTCCCCCCGCTGCGCTCGTAGAGCTGCCCGGCGAGCACAGGGTCGGGCGCCGAGCCCATCACCGCCTCGACGAGCTGCTCGGCCTCGTGGCGCGCGAGCGGGTCGAGCGGCATGCGCACGGTGACCGGGTGGTCGGTCGTCGGGGGCCAGTCGATCTCGACGTCGTCGCGTTGCGCGGTGACGATCAGCACCGGACAATCGACGAGCGAGCGGGCCAGCCGGTGCAGCAACTCGATCAACAGCGAGTCGGCCCACTGGAGATCGTCGATCCAGACCACGACCGGGCCGAAGTTGGCCCGGCGGCGGATGCCCTCGACCATCAGCCGGAACAGCGTCTCGCGGGACTGGGCCGGCGGGACGTGGTCGAGCTCGGACGGATGGCCGCTGAGGTGCAGCACCGCCTCGACGAACCAGCCGAGCACCGGGTCGTCGGGATTCAGGTTGTACAGCTCGACCCCCTTTTGCAGGGCGATCTCGCGCAACCGCTCGGGGGACACCCGCTCGTCGAGCTCCATCCGCTGGAAGAGGGCGGAGGTGATCGGCGACCAGACGTTGGTCTCCCCGTACGGCGCGCACGCCCCGGCGAACACCACGCCGTCCTCGCCCGGGAACTCCTCGAGCGCGTCGGCGACGAGACGTGTCTTTCCCGCGCCCGCCTCACCGGTGACCGCGACCACCGCGCTCCGCCCGGAGGCCACCATGCCCATGATCGACGTGAGCAGCTCGCGCTGCTCGACGCGGCCGACGAACGGCGTGTCGCTGCGGGCGCCGAGCTTGGGCACGTTCGGCCCGCGGCCGGTCACCCGCCAGACGGTCTCGGTCTGCTCCCGCCCCCGCACGTCGAGCTCGTCGACGCGCTCGCGGAGGATCTGCGGCGAGGCGAGCGCGGCGGTCGAGTCACCGACGTAGACGCCGCCGGGCGGGGCCAGCGCCTGCAGCCGCGCGGCGACGTTGACCACGTCGCCCATCGCCGTGTAGTCGTCGGTCCTCCCGACCCTGCCGACCAGCACCTCACCGGTGTTGACCCCGATGCGCACCCGGATCGGGCGGTCGAAGTCCTGCTCCTCGACGAACGCCGCCAGCGACTCGTGCATCTTGAGCGCGGCCCTGATCGCCCGATCCGGATCGTCCTCGTGGGCCACCGGGGCGCCGAACAGGGCGATGATCGCGTCGCCGAGCACCTTGTCGACGCGGCCGCCGTGCTCGACGATGTCGGCGATCAACCGCTCGAAGGCGGCGTCGACCAGGCGCTTGGCGCGCTCGGGGTCGAGGTGCTCGACCAGGCCGGTGTAGCCGACGATGTCGGCGAACAGCACCGTCACCAACCGGCGCTCCTCCCCCGCGCCGACGACGACCTCGTGCCCGCAGAAGGGGCAGAACTTGGCGCCCTCGGGAAGCGGCCGCGAGCAGAAGACACACGCCATCAACCGCTGATCGTACGGCAGATCCGCCCGGCGGCGAACGAGTGCGGCCGCCCGGGCCGGTGGCGTCGACGGCGACGCGGTGGCCACATCCGATCCGTTGGTCGGGGGGATATCGGGAGATACTGAGGACATGAGCAGCCCGTTGTCCCCTCCCGTCTCCGACGCGGCCGTCCGCGCCGCCGCCGGCGCGATCGACGCGACCAAGCTGTACGGGATCGGCGACGCCCAGGTGCACGCGCTCGACGGCGTCACCGTGTCGTTCGAGACCGGCCGGTTCACCGCGATCATGGGCCCCTCCGGGTCGGGCAAGTCGACGCTGCTGCACTGCCTCGCCGGGCTCGACACGCTCACGTCGGGCGCCACCTACATCGGCGACACGTATCTCGCCTCGCTCGACGACAAGGAGCTCACCGAGCTGCGGCGCACCCAGGTCGGCTTCGTGTTCCAGGCGTTCAACCTGATCCCGACGCTGACCGCCGAGGAGAACATCCGGCTGCCGATGATGCTCGGCGGCGAGGCCGGCGACGCGGCGTGGATCGAGATGGTCGTGACCGCGGTCGGGCTCGGCGACCGGCTGAAGCACCGTCCGAGCGAGCTGTCCGGCGGTCAGCAGCAACGCGTCGCCGTCGCCCGCGCGCTGGCGTCGCAGCCGAAGATCATCTTCGCCGACGAGCCGACCGGCAACCTCGACTCGACGACCGGCGCCGAGATCCTCGACTTCATGCGGCGAGCCGTGTCCGAGTTCGGCCAGACGATCGTGATGGTCACCCACGACCCGAACGCGGCCTCGTACTCCGATCGCGCGATCTTCCTCGGCGACGGCAAGATCGTCGGCGAGCTCGACGAACCGACCGCCGACTCGGTCCTCGACCGCATCCGCGAGTTCGGGCACTGAGATGGCCTTCCGATCGACCGCGCTGATCGCCCGCAAGAGCATCCGGGCCCGGCTCGGGCGGACGATCGCGATCACCGTCGCGATCATGGCCGGCGTCAGCTTCGTCGTCGGCTCGTTCGTGCTCGCCGACAGCCTGCGCGCCGTTTTCGACGATCTCTTCACCGAGCTCTCCGCCGAGGTCGACCTCGAGGTGCGCAGCGCCCAGGAGTTCGACGACAACGACGGCAACGCGCGGGAGCCGATCGACGCCGCGATCGCCGACGACATCGTCGGGATCGCGGGCATCGAGGTCGTCGAGCCGGCGCTGACCCGCTACGCCCAGCTGATCGACGACCAGGGCGAGGCGGTCGCCCCGGCCGGCGGCCCGACCCTGGGCGTGTCGTGGGAGGGCGACGCGGGCATCCAGGGTGTGACGATCAAGAGCGGCGTCGCGCCGAGCGGGCCGGACGAGGTGGCCCTCGACAAGGCGACCGCCGACCGCGAGGACATCGAGGTCGGCGACACGGTGACCTACCTCACCGACACCGGTCAACACGAGGGCACGGTCACCGCGCTGATCGGCCTCGGCGACAGCGACAGCTTCGGCGGCGCGGCGCTCGTCGCCCTCGACCTGGAGACCGCGCTCGACCGGTTCGGCGCGGACGGCAAGGTCGACGCGATCGACATCAAGTTGGCCGACGGCGCCGACGAGGCGGCGGTGCGCGCGGAGATCGAGCAGATCCTCCCGGCGCGCACCGAGATCATCACCGGCGAGGAGCTGGCCCAGGAGAACGCCGACGGCGTCAACCAGTTCATCGACATCTTCGGCACCGGACTGCTGATCTTCGCCCTCGTCACCGCATTCGTCAGCACGTTCATCATCAACAACGTCTTCCAGATCTCGATCGGCCAGCGACTGCGCGAGCTCGCGCTGCTGCGGGCGGTCGGCGCCTCGCGCTGGCAGGTCGGCTGGATGATCACGGCCGAGGCGTTCATCCAGGCGATCGTCGCCACCGCCCTCGGGATCGGCGGTGGGATCCTCGTCGCCCGGCTGATCGTCTTCGGCTTCAACTCCGCGGGAGCGGGCTTCCCGAACCCCGACACGATCCTCGCCGGCCGGACGATCGTGGCCGCCGTCGCCGTCGGCGTCGGCGTGACGCTGGCGTCGGTCATCGTGCCGGCATACCGCGCCTCGAAGATCCCGCCGGTCGCGGCGATGCGCCCCGAGCTCGGGTTCTCCGCGCTGCAGGCGAAGCGGTTGGTCGTCGCCAGCACGGTCGCCGTGCTCGGCATCGTGTCGTTCATCCGTGGGCTCTTCGCCGACTTCAGCAACTCGATCTGGATCGCTCTGTACGCCGGCGGCGGCGCGTTGGCGCTGTTCATCGGCATCGCCAGCCTGTCGTCGACCATCGCCCGCCCGGTGACGCAGGCACTCGGTTGGCCGATCGAGAAGCTGTTCAAGGTGCCGGGCGCGCTCGCCAGGCAGAACGTCGGCCGGGCGCCGCGCCGCACCTCATCGAGCGCGTCCGCGTTGATGATCGGGGTGTCGCTCGTCAGCGCGGCGGCCGTCTTCGCCTCGTCGATCCGGGCCACGTTCGTCGACACGCTGGAGAGCGCGGTCACCGCCGACTACATCGTCACCGACGCCGGCTTCCAAGGTCTGTCACCGCTGGTCGCCGACGCGCTGGCCGACGTTCCCGAACTCGAGGCCGTCACGCCGGTGCGCGGCATCGCCGGGCTGGTCGACGGCGACCAGAAGGCCTTCGGGGCGATCGATCCGGTCGCCTTCGAGAAGCTCGTCAACCCCGACCTGAAGGACGGCACGATCAGCGGGCTCGGCAAGGACGAGGTCCTCGTCCACACCGACCCGGCGGGCGACCTCGGCCTCGAGGTCGGCAAACCCATCGACGTCGTCTACCAGAACGGCGTGCGCGGCGAGCTGAACGTCGCGGGCATCTACGGCGACGGCACGTTCGGCAACTGGCTGATCAGCCTCGACACGCTCGAAGACGTGAGCGAGGCGCCGGCCCGCGACTTCTTCATCGTCGCCAAGCTCGCCGACGGGGTGACCCCCGAGCAGGGCGATGCCGCCGTGGCGGCGGCGACTGCGGAGTTCCCGCAGGCGAACGTGCAGACCAACGCCGAGTTCCGGGCCTCGCAGGAGGCGCAGATCGACCAGCTCCTCATCATCATCTCGATGCTCCTCGCCTTCGCCATCCTGATCGCGATCCTCGGCATCTCGATCACGATGGCGCTCGGCGTCTTCGAGCGGACCCACGAGATCGGCCTGCTGCGGGCGGTCGGGATGAACAAGCGCCAGACCCGCCGATCGGTCCGCTGGGAGGCGGTGATCGTGTCGACGTTCGGCGCGCTGGTCGGCATCGTGCTCGGGACGTTCCTCGGCATCGTGCTGTCGCTCGCCGTCCCGCCCGAGATCATCGACCGGCTGGCGTTCAACCCGACGATCATCGTGTTGATTCTCGTCGGCGCCGTGCTGGCCGGCCTCTTCGCCTCGCTGTACCCGTCGTACAAGGCGTCGAACATGAACATCCTCGACGCCATCTCCACCGAGTAGGCCCTTCCGGTGAGAGGTGAGACCACCCCCTGGTCTCACCTCTCACCGGAGCGGGTAGAACGGTGAAGATGGCGCTCGATCCCGACGAATTGTCCGACGAGGTGCTCGCGTTCCTCGGCGAGTACCACCTGGCGACGTTGACAACGCTGCGCCCCGACGGCGCGCCGCACGTCGTCGCCGTCGGGTTCAGCTACGACCCGGCGGCGCGGGTGGCGCGGGTGATCACGTGGGCGACGTCCCAGAAGGCGAAGAACGCGGCCCGGATGGAGGCGGCCGGCCAGCGGGCCGCGGTCTGCCAGGTCGACGGCGGCCGATGGCTGAGCCTCGAAGGCGCGGTCCGCCTCGTCACCGACCCGGCCGGCGTCAAGCCCGGCGTCGAGGGCTACGCCGCCCGCTACCGCCCGCCGAAGGACCGGGACGACCGGGTGGTGATCGAGATCGACGTCGACCGCGTCCTCGGCCGCGCGTGACCGTCGGCGCCGACAGCGACGGTCGCGTCAGCCGATGTCGCGGTTCCAGGGGAGGTCGGCGAGGAACCGCGAGGCGGCCGGGTGCGGGTCCATCGGGGTGTCGTCGGCGGACCGCACGACCTTCGGGTCGAGGTGGAGCTGGCAACCGGGGCACCAGTAGAGCAGCCGGTTGTGCTGCCCGAACCGGCGGCTGGCGATGCTCTCGCCACACCGATGGCATGGCTGCCCGTTGCGCCCGTACACCGCCAGGCCGCCCTTGACGCCGGGGACGGTGACGCGGCTGGCGCGATGGAGGTTCGCCCGTAACATGCTTGCCGCCGTGTTGACGACCCGGACGGCGTCGAGCTCGCCGAGCGCGCCGACGGGCGCGAACGGGCTCAGCTCGTCGGCCCACAACACCTCGCAGCGGTAGACGTTGCCGACGCCGCACATCACGCGCTGGTCGAGCAGCACGTCGCCGAGCCGCGCGGTCGCGTCGGGGTACGACAGCAGCAGGTTGACGACCGCGCCGAGGTCGGTGCCGGGCGTGCACAGGTCCGGCCCGAGGCGGCCCATGCCGGGGTGCCGGCGGCGGTCGGGGGCGCGGTACGTCTCGACCACCGGCGCGTTGAAGCACACCGCCAACCAGTCCTCGACCTCGATCGACGCCCGCATGTCGTTGTACGGCTTGCGCCACTGATCGCCGATCCGGTACAGGTGCCACGAGCCCGACATCCGCATGTGGGTGTGCAGGATCAACCCGTCGTCCCACTCGATCTCGAGGTGCTTGCCGTGGCTCTCGACCCGCTCGACGATCCGGCCGGCCTCCGGTGTCGGGCCGACGAGCCGGGGGGCGTCGAAGCGGACCATCACCTTGCCGGCCAGGGCGGTGCGCAGGGCGCTCGCCGCCCGGTGGATCGTGTCGCCCTCAGGCATCCCGAGCCACGATAGGGGACGACCCCAGGCCTGCAGCGGCACTTACGGCAGCTTGCCCACGTGCGCCAGCGCGAGCCGGATCAACCGATCGTGCCCGCCGGTCATCTCCATCCGCACCTCGGCGCTGACCGCCTCGGCTGGCGAGTACCAATCGAGGTCGAGCGCCTCCTGCGTCGGCTGGCACTCGCCCTCGACCGGGACGACGTAGGCCAAGCTCACCGCGTGGTGACGCGGATCGAAGAAGCCGGACCGGTCGGGGTTCGGGAAGTACTCGACGACGGTGAACGGCGTCGGGTTGGCGGGGACGCGGGGCAGCGCCAGCGGGCCGAGATCCTTCTCGCAGTGGCGCATCAGCGCCTCGCGGATGCGCTCGCCGAACAGCACGCGGCCGGTGACCACCATCCGGCTGATCGTCCCGTCGGCGGCCACCCGAAGCAGCATCCCGACCTCGGTCACGTTGCCCAGCGAGTCGACCCGCACCGGGATCGCGTCGACGTACACGATCGGGACATGGGCGCGCACCAGCTCGAGATCCTCGGGCGACAACCAGCCCGGCTCGGTCTGGGTGCCCGCCCCCTCGCTGATTTCGGTCACGACCCGATGATCCCACGTCAGCCGGCCCGACCGGAGGATCTCCACGTCGCCGGGCGGAAGTCCGCCGCCCGGCGGCGTCTGGGATGATGCCGTCGTGGACTCCGGTCGGGCGCGCTGGGACGAGCGACACACGGCCCACGGTCGCGCCGAGCCGACCGCCCCGGAGGCCCTCGCCGGCCGTGACGACTTGGCCGCGCTGCTGCCCGACGCCGGGCGGGCGCTCGACATCGCGTGCGGGGTCGGCGGCCAAACGCTGTGGCTCGCCGGCCGAGGGCTCCAGGTCGTGGCGCTCGACGTGTCACCGGCGGCGATTCGGCTGACGACGGAGGCGGCCGCCGCCCACGGGCTCGCCGGTCGGGTCGACGCGGTGGTGCACGACCTGGACGGCGGGTTGCCGGTCGACCTGGGGCGGTTCGACGTCGTCGTGTGTCAGCGATTCCGCGACACCGCGCTGTACGCGCCGATCGTCCAGCTCCTCGCGCCCGGCGGTCTCGCGATCGTGACCGTGCTGTCGGCGGTCGGACTGGACGGCGAGCCGCGACGGTTCCACGCGCCGCCCGGCGAACTGCGCGCCGCGTTCGCCGCCGCCGCCGACGCGCCGCTCGACGCGCCGCTCGACGTGCTGCTCGACGTGCTGCTCGACGTGGAGGCGCACGGCCTCGCCTCGATCGTGTTCAGGCGGCGCTGACCGCCGCCGCGGCGGGCCGTTGCCGGCGTCGCGCCGGAGGCCCGTGCTCAGGCGGATCGGACGTACGACCGCAACACCTCGCGCAGCGGCTCGTTGGTCAGCGGCCCAGGTTCGGTGGCGTCGAGGAACCCGAGGAGGGCGTCGGCGAACACCTCTGGGGCCTCGACGTGCGGGAAGTGCCCGACGCCCTCGAGGATCATCAGCTCGCTCGTGTCGATCAACTCGTGCGCCCGGTGCCCGTGCGACACCGGGATCACGCCGTCCCGGTCGCCCCACACGATCAGCGTCGGCACCCTGGCGGCGAGGTACAGCCGGTCGTGGGCGTTGACGCATTGGCCGCCCGGCTCGATGACGCCGCGCATCGTGCGCACGAACGCCCGGCGGTTCGAGGCGCCCGCCAGGGAGCTGTAGGACCGCCAGAACTCGCCGAGCCGTGGCGAGCGGATGTTGCGCCGGCCCAGGGCCCGCCCGACGCCGGTCGCGCGGTCGACGAGCGGCTTGGGGAACCACAGTGGCATCAGGTACTCGGCGCCGGGCAGCGTCAGGACCCGCAGCAGCCAGCTGACCTCGCGGCCGAGGCCTCCGCTGGCGACGAGCACCAACCGGTCGACCAGCTCGGGGTGTTGGTAGCCCAGTTGCATCGCGACCCCGCCGCCGAAGGAGTGCCCGACGATCGTCACCCCCGGCACGTCGAGCACCGCCAGCAGGTCGCGCAACCCGCTGGCGAAGGCGCCGAGCGAGTAGTCGCCCGTCGGCTTGGCCGACTCGCCGTGACCGAGCAGGTCCGGGGCGATCACGTCGTACCGCTCGGCGAGCGCCGGGATGACGTCGTCCCAGGTCTTGGAGCTTCCGGCGAGACCGTGGATCAGCAGGATCATCTCGGCGTTGCCCTCCCCGGCGCGCCGGAATCCGACGTCGTGTCCGTGGATCCGCACATGCTGCAGGGGAGGTCGCCGCGCCATGGTTCCAGTATGGCGGGTGGAGGGGGCGCCCACGGCCCCAGGGGTGTTCCCGATTTTCGAGACTGAGTCTCACTCGGCGCTAGCATGCTCGTCTTGTCGACCGATGCTGAGCTCCGCGCGCCGCGCGACACCGGTCCAGCGGCCCCGGTGATCGAGGTGGACGGCGTGCGCGTCCGGCGCGGCCGCGCCGTGGCGCTCGTGGTCGACTCGCTGCGGATCTCGGCCGGCGTGACGGCGCTGGTCGGGTCGAACGGCTCGGGCAAGTCGACGCTGCTGCACACGGTCGCCGGGCTGCTCAAGCCCGACCGCGGAACGATCCGGGTGCTCGGACGGCGACCGACCGAGGGGCGCCAAGCGGTGGCGTACGTCCTACAGGCACAGCACGCCTCCGAGCATCTGCTGGTGACCGCCCGCGAGGTGGTCGCGTTGGCTCGGGCCGCCCAGCGGGGGCCGTTCGGCCGGCTGCGCGCCGACGACCGGTCGGCGGTCGAGCGGGCGATGCGGCGGCTCGAGATCGCCGACCTCGCCCACCGCCACCTCGCCGACATGTCGGGCGGCCAGCGCCAGCGCGTGTTCGTGGCCCAGGGGCTCGCCCAGGACGCCGACATCCTGCTGCTCGACGAGCCGGTCGCCGGGCTCGATCTGGCGTCGGCGCAGGGCATCCGGCGGGTGATCGGCGAGGAGCGAGCCGCCGGACGGACGATCGTCCTCGCCACCCACGACCTGGAGGCAGCCGCCCGCGCCGACCACGTCGTGCTGCTCAACGGACGCGTCGTCGCCGCCGGCACGCCGGCCGAGGTGCTCGTGCCGGAACGGCTGCGCGCCGCGTACGGGGCGCGCGTGCTCGAGCTCGACGGTGACACGCTGGCGGTCGACGATGGCGTCCACCACGCCGACCACGAGCACCATCACCACGACCCCCACCACGACCCCTGACGCTCGCCCCACACGTTTGCGTCGCGATTTCGGTGGGACGGGCGCTCACAATCGCGACGCAAACGGAGAGGCGGGGCGCTCACAATCGCGACGCAAACGGAGAGGCGGGGCGCTCACAATCGCGACGCAAACGGAGAGGCGGGGCGCTCACAATCGCGACGCAAACGGAGAGGGGGCGGCTGGGCGGCGGGTCAGGGGCAGCGGGCGCAGTGCCCGTAGACGTCGATCGCGTGATGGCGGGCCACGAAGCCCGCTTCGGCGGCGATCCGGTCGAAGGCGTCGTCGAGCGTCCGCTCGAGGCCGGCGGCCAGGGTGATGTCGCGCACGAGGCCGCACGCCTCGCAGATGAGGTGGTGATGGTGTTCGGTCAACTCCTCGGCGAGTTCGTAGCGCGCGTGGTCGCCGCCGTGGACGAGCCGGCGGATGACGCCCGCCTCCTCCATCAGCGACAGGTTGCGATAGGCCGAGCTCTGCGCCAGATCGGGCGAGAGATCGAGCAACTCCGGCAGCGTGACCGGCCGATCCGCGGCCCGCAGCCCGGTGACGATCGCCTTGCGGCCAGACGTGTACCGCAGGTCGCTCCCGGCCAGACGCTCGTTGACCGCGCGATCGAGATCCGTCATCGGCGCCATCGAGTGACCCACGCTATCCGACCGAGCACACGGCCGACGCGCCGACGGCCTGGGCGCGGTTCCCGGCGCGTCGTGTCCGATCGGTTGATTACCGTTCGTCGTCATGGTGTCGCGGAGAGTCCGCGACGGACAAGGAGACAACGATGAGCAAGTACGTGTTCGCCTACCACGGCGGCGGGACGCCGGAGACTCCCGAGGAGCAGGAGCAGGTCATGGCCGCGTGGGGCGCGTGGTTTGAAGACATGGGCGCCGCGGTCGTCGACGGCGGCAACCCGTTCGGCGAGGTCCGCACCGTCGCCTCCGACGGCAGCGTCAGCGCCGGTGGCGGCGCCAACCCGCTCACCGGGTACAGCGTCATCGACGCGCCGGACTTCGACGCCGCGCTCGGCCACGCCAAGGGCTGTCCGATCCTCAGCGGCGGTGGCTCGGTCGAGGTGGCCGAAGCGATCGACATGTGACGAGCGTTCAGCGCGTTCCGCGGTCATGTCACCGCGGAACGCGTGGCTCGCCGCCGGCGACGAATCGGTTCGCCTGCCGCGTTTGGGACCATAGTCCCTGCTCGCTGGGGACCAAGGACCCTACGACGGGGGCGCCCCTGAGGGCACAATGGTTGCAGAGCTTGTGATTGTTCTCACAAGGAAAACCAGAAAGGATTCCCCTCATGAAGAACCGATTCAGCGTCCTCGGCGTGTTCCTGCTCGTCGTGGGCTTCGTGTTCGTGGTCGCCGGTGCGGTCGCCTACACCAAGGTTCAGGACGGCTACGACTCGCTGCAGGCGTTCAGCGAGGCCCAGAACGTCACGCTGAGCTACAACGAAGACGGGCAGCTCACCGACCGCGGCACCACCGAAGGCGCCGACGCGATCATGACGCTGCTGACCGACACCTGGAAGTACCCGGTCGTCGGGTCGGACCTCGATCCGAACGACCCGCTGGTCAACACCGGGACCGAGTACATGTACCAGATGGCGACCATCGTCTACCACGTCATCCACGGGACCCAGGAGATCACCCTCGACGAGGCCGTCGAGTACAACGGCGAGACCTTCGCCGCCGGCACCTACGAGTTCGACGTCGACGGCAGGTACTGGACCGACTTCGACCGGCAGCACCCGATCGAGGGCCCGGCTCGGGCAGCGGCCTGGAGCGGCACCGTCCACGGACTGGTCGGTGAGCTCGGGGTCGGCACGGTCACCCACTCGACCCTGCAGATGGGCCTCGGCCTGGCCGCCGTCCTCGCCGGACTCGGCGTGGTCTTCCTCCTCACCGGAGGCGGCGTCGTCTGGGCCGCCAGGGGCAAGGAGAAGGAAGGAGAGGTTCCCGACACCATCCCGGAGGCCATGCTGCAAGACATGGAGCCGGTCGGCTGACGCCGATCCGGAGAACCACCAACCCATCAACCCACCAAGGCGAGCGGGCCCTCCCCGGAGGGCCCGCTCGCTCGCGTCGGCTCATCGGGCGGCGCCGAACTCGGCGTCCCAGGCGGCGAGGAACCTGCGGAATCGACGATGGGCGTACGGGATGAAGCGGATCGTCTGGATCGGGGCCAGGGCCAGCGGCAGGGCCGCCATCGCGTACATGTAGTCCGACAGCATCAGCGCACGACGGGTCTCGGCGACCAGCGCGGCCAGCTCGGCGCCCCGCGCCGCCGGACTCTCGAACTCGGCGTTGTCGAGGTAGTAGCCGATCAGCGACGCCAGGTCGCGATCGGTGAAGGCCGGCTCGGCGATGTCGAAGTGCGGCGCGGCGGGCAGCCCGTGCACCATCGCGGTCTCGGCGAACAGGTTGGCGAAGTCGAAACAGATGTGGTTCAGGCAGGAGAACTCGAAGTCGAGCAACCGGACCGTCCCGTCGGCGAGCAGCATGACGTTGCCGTGGTACGTGTCGTTGTGACAGAACACCGGCCGGCGGTCGGGCAGACAGCGCAGCACCTTGGCGTTGGTCGCGTCGTCGTAGATCTCGGACAGCTCGTCGCACAGCGACCGCTCGCCGGGCGGGAACGCGGCCCGGCGCTCGCCGAGCACCGATCTCGCCATCGGCCCCCACCGCGCGTGGAGGAGCTCGAAGAACGTCGCCGCCGGCAGGTCGGCGGGCGTCAGCTGGTGGACCCGGTAGAGCTCGTCGGCGATCCCGCGCTGGATGTCGGGGTCGAAGACGTCGGCCGCCGTCAGCGTCCGCCCGCTGTAGAACTCCTCGATCCGGCACGTGTCGTCGTAGTGGAAGCAGCGCGCCGCGATGCGCTGCTCGGCGAGCAGCAGGAACGTGTCGCGCTCCCGCGCGGCGTCGAGGATCGCGTTCTCCTTGCCGGCGAGCTGGCGGTAGAGGACCGCCGGCGGATCGACGTCGCGCTTGGCGCGCACGCCCATCGTGAACGACGAGAACCCCTTCGGCGGGTCGAAGTCGAAGTCGTCGGCGCCGAGACCCCGCCAGGCCGGCAGCGCCGCCTGGCAACGTTTCAGCACCGTGTCGAGCACCGTGTCGGGCACCGGCCGATGATGTCACGCCGGCGCCGATGATGGCCCATTGACGCTCCTCGCGACCGATGAGACACTGAACGTGTCCACCCCGCAGGGGGGCCGACCACGGTCCCAGACGAAGTAGGTCCGGTGATGAACGAGCATGGCCCCGTCGACGTCGCGATCAAGCGCCTTGTCGGCGCCGCCGAGCAGCATGACGACGAGCGACTCCGCGTCCTCGCCGCCGCCGTGCAGGACGGCGAGGTGCGCGACGCGCTCGCCGAACGCGTCGATGGCAACGACATCTACGAGGGGGCGGTGATCGCCGGCGGCGAGGACGGGTCGCACGTGGTCGACTTCGTGTTCCGCCGCTCGCCGCAGTCCGCGTTCTCGCTGCTGCCGCCGAGCGTGCGCGTCGTCGTCAACCGCGACGGGCGCGTCAACCGCGTGGCGACCCCGGTCGGCCTCGAGGCGACCGACGACATGGTCAAGGCCGCCCCCCACCTGTCGCTCGCCGACCTGTTCGTCGAGCCGCGGCGCGGGCGGGGCAGCGCCGTCGCCACCTATTACAACGGCCCGACGTATTACTGGGTCTGAACCCGCCGGGTGGGCGCGACCGACAACTTCGCCTCGTTCCTCGATCCCCGCGTCCGGTCGTGGACCATCCTGTACCAGGAGCGGTACCACCGAGCGGTCGTCGATCGGCTGTGCGGGCGCCCCGAGTTCGCCCGCCACCTGGCGATCGAGGCGCTCGCCGCGTCGGATCTCGAACCGGTCGTCGTCGACCCGACGCAGGGCGTCGTCCAGCTCATGGTGCGGGACGAGCCGCTGTTCGCCAACGGCCCCGGCGCGTTCGCCGCGCTCGCGCCGATCGAGAGGATCGAGCCGCACCGGTTGCGCGCCTGCCTCGACGTCACGGACCGCAACTTCGACGCGCTGTTCGGGCACGACCAAGCCGAGATCAGCGCGGGGTGCCGCGACGCGCTCGCTCGGGTCGGGTCGACGCGTCGGTTCCGCGTGACGACCGGCCGCCGGTCCGCCGCCCGCGAGCTGCACATCGAGCTCCCGGCGGAGAACGCGTGGGTCGTGGCCGACGGGCGGTCGGGCGACGACTACCAACTGCCGGCCGGAGAGATCGCGAGCGAGCCGATCGCGGTCGACGGCGAGCTCGATCTGGCCGGCTGGCCGATCGGAACGCTGCCGTTCGGCTTGAAGTACGGGCGCCTGGCCGAGGGCGACTGCACGGCGCGGGTCGAGGGCTCCGTGGTCGTCGCGGTCAGCGGGGCGCACGTCGAGATGTGCGCCGACCTCGACCTTGCGTTCGCCCGTATCCCTCCGCTGCGCCGGGTCGTCGAGTTCGGGATCGGCACGAACGACGGCGTGCGCCGGGCCGCCGACCGTCACCGGCTCGGCTACGTGTGGCACGAGAAGCGGCGGGGACTGCACCTCGGCCTGGGCGCCGAGCTCTCCGACTTCGGGCCGAGCGCGCGGCGGCGGACCGCGCACCACGTCGACCTCGTCCTCGACAACGCGTCGCTGGCGCCCGCCTGACCGGCGCCGGCCAGCCCGATTCCCCGCTCGGACCAGGCCGATCGGCAACACTGTCTCCCACGGGGAACCGGCGCGGGAGAAAGAGGGACCGATGCGATCGATCATCACGGCAATCACGGCACTCGCGGTCGTCGCCGCGTCGTGCGGCGGAGGCGAGGGCGGCGGTGGCGGGCAGCCGCAGACCGAGGCGGGCGCGTTGGAGGCGGTCACGACCGCGTCGGAGGGCGCGCTGCGGGGCAACGTCGGCGCCGTCCTGAACTTCCTGAGCAAGGAGTGCCGCGAGGCCGTCGATCCCGACGAGGTCCGTCTCGCGGTGAGGCTCATCCCGGCGTTCTTCGGCGATCTCTTCGAGGACTTCGACATCGGTGACATCGAGATCGAAGCCTCGATCGTCAGCTACGACGGCGACACCGCCCGCGTCTCGGCCAGCTACCTGGCGCCCGACGGCACGAGCATCGACACGCTCGGGTTCTCCTCGGAGACGGTCACGGTCGAGTACGAGGACGGCAAGTGGGTCGACACCGGGTGTGACTTCGAGGACACGACCGCCCGCGACGCCGAGCGCCTCGACGAGGCGCTCGCCGCGCTCGGGTTCGAGGCGACGCGCGAGGATCCGATCCCGGGCTCGGTGGCCGCTCCGGTCGGCGAGGGCTTTGTCGTGTCGGTCGACGCGGTCGACACCGACGCGGCGGCCACGCTGGAGGAGCTGGGCGGGTTCTTCTCCGAACTCGAGGTCGGAGAACAGCTCGTCCTGATCACGATGACCGTCGGCTTCGAAGGTCCCAACGAGCCGCAACCGTTGTCCGACGTCGACCTGCAGGTCATCGGCGGTTCGAGCAGCACGGGTATCGACAGCAGCTTCGGGTGCAGCGGCTTCCCCTCCCACCTCTCCAGCAAGAACGTCAAGTTGTTCCGCGGCGGCGTGATCGCCGGCGACGTGTGCGTCGTCGTGCCGAGCGCCGAGATCGCGGGCATGCAGGTCGCCGTCGAGGGCGGCTTCGGCGCGGACCGCAAGATCATCTTCGATCCGAGCGTCGTCGCCGACACGCCGGTACCGGTCACCGGCGCGAGCGGGCCGGCGCCCGACGGCGAGTACACCGCGTCGCGCACTGCGCCCACGCCGCTGGGGACGCCGGTCGTGCTCGGCGAGGGCTGGACGATCACCGTCGCGGGATTCCGGGACGCGACGGCCGAGTTGGTCGCGGCGAGCGATTTCAACGATCCCCCGCCCGACGGATTCGTGTATGGCCTGCTCGAGTACGAGCTCGCCTACGACGGCGACGACCAATCGGCGTCAGGGTTCTCCGTCGACGTCGACGTGGTCGGCGACTCGAACGTGAGCGCCGACACGAACTGCGGCGTGAGCGGGTTGCCCGACGAGATCGATCGGTTCGCCGAGGTCTTCAAGGGCGGCACGGTCAGCGGGAACCAGTGCTTCGTGGTGCGCGCCGGCGACGTCGACTCGCTCGTCGCGTTCGCCAGCGCCAACTTCTTCGACGAGAACGCGCTCGTGATGGCGGTCCGCTGACCCGTGCTGGCGCAGCGGCGGCTGGAACGGGTGTTCCACATCGCGGACCAGTTCTGCATTGCGGAACGGCTCGGCGTGTAATACCCTGCCGCGGTCTGTTTCGGACGGAGCGAAGGGGGCTGGCATGGCGCTGGCGACGCGACTGGAGAACCTGGGCACGGAGACGGCGTTCGCCGTGTCGCTGGCGGCGGCCGACTGGGCCGCGCGGGGGAACCGGGTGTTTCCGTTCCACCTCGGCGACATGAACCTGCCGACGCCGCCGAACATCGTCGACGCGATGAACAAGGCGATCGTCGACGGCAAGACCGGCTACTGCCCGGCGGCGGGGATCCCGGCGCTGCGCGCCGCGCTCGCCGACGACATCGGCGCCGGGCGCGGCATGTCGTTCGAGCCCGAGCAGATCGTCGTGCAACCGGGCGGCAAGCCGGTGATCACCAAGTTCATCCAGACCTTGATGAACCCCGGCGACGGCGTGCTCTACCCGACGCCCGGGTACCCGATCTACGAGAGCCAGGTCGACTACTTCGGCGGCCGGCCGCTCCCGTACGGGTACCGCGAGACCCCGACCGGGTTCTCCATCGACCTCGATCAGGTGCGACGGCTCGCCGCGTCCGGGGCGAAGGCGATCGTCTACAACGACCTCCAGAACCCCCTCGGCTGCGAGAGCTCGCGCGACGAGATGGAGGCGATCGCGGCGGTGGCGATCGAACACGACCTGTGGGTCCTGTCCGACGAGGCGTACTTCGAGATGCGGTACGCCGGCGCGTCGACCTCGATCGCCTCGCTACCGGGGATGGCGGAGCGAACGGTCATCCTCTACACCTTCTCGAAGAAGTTCGCGATGACCGGCTGGCGGCTCGGGTGCGCGGTCGCCCCCCTGGCGGTCGCGGAGACGTTCGCCAAGCTCAACACGAACAACGAGAGCTGCACGACGCACTTCGTCCAGGCGGCCGGCGTCGAGGCGCTGCGCGATCCGTCGGGCGCCGCGCCGCTGCTGGCCGAGCTCGA
>JBFGCT010000065.1:0-19591 GCA_041581055.1 Ilumatobacteraceae bacterium
CAGGTTGTGGAAGATCGCCCCCCGGTTGACGAGTGTGATCGTGAGCTGGCCGTCCGCCTCGCGCGCGTCGCTCGGGTCGTACGCGAACTCGGTCGCGACGAACACCGACTCGACGCCGGCGACCGGATCGTCGGCGCCGCGGCGGAGGTCCAGCGCATCAGACCCGTAGGCGAGGACGCCGAGCCCGACCAGCACGACGAGGTGGAGCGTCACGATGAAACCGCCCGAGAACCACACCATCCGCTCGACGCCCGAGCTCGCCCGCTCATCGGGGAGTCCGTCTGCGCGGTCAATCAGTTCGTCGGTCCGGTCGTCGGTCAGGGTCACCGCGTCGACGGTAGGCATCGAGAACGGCGGGCAGAAGGGTCTTTCTCCTCTGCGCCGCCGATCGTTCCATCCGTAGCGTCGGCGACCATGCCCCTCACCCGAAGAGAATTCCTGCTGGCCGGCGCAGCCGCCGGCGCGTTCGTCGGCGCCGGTGTCGTGCTGCCGGTGGCGATCACGCTCCGCGACGAGAACGGCGGCCCCGACTCCGAAGCGCTGATCTACCCCCGGCAACGGATCGCGTCGCTGTCAGAGCTCCAGGAGGGCACGCCCGTCTTCTTCGATTACCCGCTCGTCGGGCAGTCGAATCTGCTGGTCAAGGTCGGGGCGCCGGCCGAGGCCGGTGTCGGCCCGGACGGGGACGTCGTCGCGTTCTCGAACCTGTGCACTCACATGGGCTGCCCGATCACGACCTACCAGGCCGCCGAGGGCGTGCTCGGGCCGTGCCCGTGCCACTTCACCACGTTCGACCTCGCACACGACGCCCAGGTCACGCTCGGCCAGGCCACGCAGCAGCTCCCGCGCGTGTTGCTGACCGCCGACGGCGACGACATCTACGCCGACGGCCTCCTGCGGCTCGTGTACGGCCACCAGAACTCCCTCGTCGGAGCCGAGCCGGTGTCATGACGACGCCACAACCCGCCCAACCACGCCCAGCCCAACCACGCCCGGCCCAGGCCCAGCCACACCCGGCCCAAGCGGCATCGGTCCCGCTGCCGCCGGCCGACGCGACCGTCCACTCGACATGCTGCGAGTACTGCCCCGTCGCCTGCGGGTACAAGGTCTACACGTGGCCCGTCGGGCGAACCGGAGGCCCGCTCGCCGCGGACAACGCGCTCGGCGTCGACTTCCCGACGTCGGCGCTGACCGGCCGGTGGCCGTCGGAGACCATGCACTCGACGGTGCGGGTGGGCGGTGCGCCGCACAACGTCATCATCATCCCGGACGCCGACAGCGAGGTGGTCAACGTCGGCGGCACGCACAGCGTCCGGGGCGGCGCGCTCGCCAAGAAGGTCTACGACGAGAAGGGGCTGACCGCCGATCGGCTCCAGCACCCGATGCTGCGGGTCAGCGGCCAACTCGTCCCGATCGGTTGGGACGTGGCGACCGACATGGTCGCCGAGCTGTCGTCGTACGTGATCGAGAACTACGGCGAGCTGGCGTGGGGGATGAAGATCTACTCCTACCAGTACTACGAGAACACCTACGCCGCCTCGAAGCTCGGGCTCGGCGCGATCGGCACCCCCAACTGGTCGCCGCACCACGCGCCGGCCGAGGGTGACGACGTTCCGGGGCTCTCCGACAGCGGCATCGACGCGTTCAGCGCCGCCTTCGAGGACGACCGCGAGGCCGACGTCCTGTTCATCGCCGGCTCGGATCCGTACGAGACCAAGACGGTGCGGTTCACGACGTGGCAGTCGCCGGGCGGGGCGAAGATCATCTACGTCGACCCGCGCCGCACGTTCACCGCGGCGTACGCCGAGAACAACGGGGGGCTGCACCTCCAACTGCGGCCGGGGACCGACACCGCGCTCTACAACGCGATCGTGCGCGAGATCATCGAGCGTGGTTGGGAGGACGGCGAGTTCATCCGCGACCACGTCGCCAGCCGGGCCGAGCTCGACGAGGACTCCAAGTGGCGGCGGGCGCTGTTCGGGCGGACGTTCGAGGAGATCACCGAGTACCTGATGTCGAGCGACGAGTTCACTCCGGAGGGCGCCGAGCGCGAGACCGGCGTTCCGGCCGACAAGATCAGGCAGGCCGCGTCGATGCTGACCGCCGGCGGCGCGCCCGAGCGGCCGAGGGCGACGGTCCTGTTCGAGAAGGGGCTCTACTGGTCGCACAACTACGAGAACACCGCGGCGATCGCCAACCTCGGCGTGGTCCTCGGTTCGACCGGTCGTCCCGGCCGGGCGATCTCGCGGATGGGCGGCCATCAGCGCGGTGGAAACAAGGCCGCCGGCTACCCTCTCGACAAGTCGCCGCACTCGTACGAGGGCAACCCGGTCGAGATGGACACCGAGCGGTGGCTCGTCGAGGGGAACACGCGGTTCCGGTGGGTCGTCGGCACGAACTGGCTCGGCGCGATGGGCGGGACCGCCGCGCTGACGCGGGCCGTCGCCGACCTGACCACCCGCGGGCCGGCGGTCACGTCGGTCGACCCCGCCACAGCGCTCGAGCAGCTCAAGGCGCGCATCGACGCCGACGGCATGGTCATCGTCCATCAGGAGATCTACGAGAACGAGTCGACGCCGTACGCCGACATCGTGCTTCCGGCGGCGACGTGGGGCGAGGAGGACTTCGCCCGCAACAACGCCGAGCGCCGGCTGCGGATCTACGAGAAGTTCATGGACCCGCCCGGCGAGGCGCGCCCCGACTGGCAGATCTTCGCCGAGGTCGGCCGCAAGATGGGCTTCGACGGGTTCGACTGGGCCGATTCGAACGAGATCTTCGAGGAGGGCGCTGCCGCGTCGAGCGGCGGCCGCCGCGACTACGGCGCCCTCGTCGAGAAGGCGAGGGCCGAGGGCAAGCGGGGCCATGACCTGCTCCGGGAACTCGGCACGCAGGGGTTGCAGACCCCGCTGACGCTCGAGGGCGGCGAGCTGGTCGAGACGGTTCGCCAGCACGCCGATCTCACCTTCAAGACGGCGAGCGGGAAGGCCAACTTCGTGCTCGCCGACTGGGACGCCGTCAAGGCCCGCAACGAGTTGCTCGCCCCCGACCCCGCGCGCGGCGAGTTCTGGGTGTTGAACGGCCGGATCAACGCGCTCTGGAACAACATGTTCGATTTCGCCCGGCGCGAGATCGCGACCACCCGGTGGCCGATGAACTTCCTCGAGGTCAACCCGGCCGACGCGGAAGACCTCGGGGTCGTCAGCGGCGATCTGCTGTCGATCGAGTCGGATCGGGTGATCGACCAGCTCGGCGAGCCGTCGACGGGCGGGTTCACCGCCGTCGCCTACGTCAGCGACATCGTGCCGCCGGGGGTGACGTTCACCTACTTCCTCTACCCGGGATCACCGGCGAACACGGTGACACCGGCGGACTCGAACCTGCAGCCGATCAACCTGCGCTACAACTTCAAGCTCGGGCGGGGCGTCGTCACGAAGATCGGCACGACCGAGCTGGCGGGGAAGATGTCGTTCGCCCCGCGCAATCTCGCGCCGACCAGCACCTGACCGCCCGCGGCGGCGTCAGGCGGGTTCGCCGACGGTGTCGGCCATGACGGCGTCGCGCCGGCCGATGGGCTCCTCCGGCCCGACGGTTGTGTCCTCCGCCGTCTGGTGCTCGATCTCGGAGTTGATCTCGGCGCCGAGGGTGACGACCATCGCCGAGAGGTACAGCCACATGAGCAGCACGACGATCGTGGCGAGCGAGCCGTACGTCTCGTTGTACGAGCCGAAGTTGCTCACGTAGTAGCGGAAGCCGAGCGAGACGGCGATCCACCCGACGACGGCGAACGTCGCGCCCCACGAGACCCAGCGCCACTGGGGGTCGGCGCGGTCGGGACCGAAGCGATAGAGGACGGCCAACGACAGCCCCATCAGGGCGGCCACCGCCGCCCATCCGAGGAGTTGCCACACGACGGCGACCCCGGTGGAGTCGGCGAGCTTGGAGGCGACGGTGAGGACGGCGGCGGCGCCGGCGAGGAGCGCGAGCAGACCGAGCGTGAAGCCGATCGCCAGCAGGCGCTTCTTCCAGAACGGCCGGTCGTCGGTGTCCTCGTCGTAGGCGATGTTGACCGCTTCCATCAGATGGCTGAACGCCGACGAGGCGCTCCACAGCGACACCAGGATCCCGATCGCCACACCGAACCCGAGGGCCCCGGCGGACGATCCGGCGACGGTCGTGAGCTGCTGCTCGAGGAACGCGGAGACCTCCCGCGGGATGCTGCCGTCGATGCGGTCGACGAGCCTGGTGACCTGCGACGGGTCGGCGATCAGGCCGTAGATCGAGACGCCGGCGGCGATCAGCGGGACGAGCGCGAGAAAGCCGAAGAAGGCGACGCCCGAGCTGGTCAACGTCACGTGGTCCTTCTTGAACTCGTTCTTGACCCGGACCGCGATGTCGCGCCAGCCGGCGGCCGGAATCTCGCTCGCCCGGTCGGCGTCGCGCCCCCGGTCGGCGTCGCCGGCGGTGTGCCCGCTGTACGGCTGCTCGATCGCCGTCTCGCTGGTTGCCGCGTCGGTGGTTGCTTGGTCGGTGGTCGCTTGGTCGCTGGTTGCCGCGTCGGTGGTTGCCGCGTCGGTGGTTGCTTGGTCGGTGCTTGCTTGGTCGGTGCTTGCTTGGTCGGTGGTTGCTTGGTCGGTGGTTGCTTGGTCGGTGGTTGCTTGGTCGGTGTCGGTGACGGTCACGGTTCGGGATTCCTCGGTTGCGTAGCGGGCATGGTTGGCTACCGCAGGGGGTACCCCGAACACCGCTGCTGCAAACGGCCGAGGGCGCGATCCGCTCTCGGTCAGCGCTGCTCGGGGTCTGATGCGGCGTCGGAGTCGCCGCCGACGAGGCTCGCCACGCTGTCGCGAGCGTCGATCTCGGTGATCGGGGAGGGCATCGAGATCTCGGCCTCGCGCAGGGCCTTGGCGACCGCCCGTATCACCCCGTCCTGGACCCGGCGGACCTCGGCCTGCTCGGGCTGGGTCCAATAGCGGAGCTGGAGGTTGGTCGTGCTGTCGCCGAACTCGAAGAAGTACGCCTGCGGCTCGGGGTCCGACTCGACGCCGTCGACGCCGCGAGTGGCGTCGACGATGATGTCCGCGGCCCGATCCAGATCCTCCCAGTCGTCGAGGCCGATCGTGAGCGAGGTGCGCTTCGGCCCGTACGCGGTCTGGACGCGGATCACGTTCTGGTACACCTCGGCGTTGGGGATGATGATCTTCTCGCCGTCGAAGGTCTTGATCTGCGTCTCGCGGATCGTGATCCCCTGCACGGTGCCGCGCTGCCCGCTGACCTCGATCTGGTCGCCGGACTCGAACGGCTGGCGGATCAGCAGCAAGAGCCCGGCGAGCAGATTGGAGAGGATGTCCTGGAAGGCGAAGCCGATGGCGATCGAGAAGATGCCGAGGCCGGCCATCAGGTCGACGGGTTGGACCGACGGGAAGATCGCCGTCACGCCGATGACGAACCCGACCGTGATCACGCCGTACCCGATCAGGCGGGAGATCACGCGGCCGAAGCTCTTGGAACGGCGCTCGGCGAGCCGCGGCTCGAGCACGCGGCGCAGCAGCTTGCCGAGCGCGTACGTGACCAAGATGATGGCGAGGCCGATGCCGATCCGGGGGAGCGCCTCCAGGAACGCCTCGAGCAGGTTCTGGGCCTCCTCGGAGGCCTGACCGGCGGCGTCGCCGGCGGCGGGGTCGTCGGGCGCGCTCGAGACCATGCCGGCGAACTCGGTGGCGATCGTGGTGGGACTCATCGGAAACCTCTCGGGTCCTGGATTGTTGGACCGCGGGGATCCGTACGACGCCGCAGTCGTACCCTGTCGACGCGTCTGCCAAACACGCCCCGGGCTCACGCCTCACCACTCGCCGCGCGCCGCCGCGACGTGGGAGGGTTGGGGATGGCACGCGACGAGTCATCTGGGGGGCATCCGACCACCGCGGCGCCGCCGGCCGGCGACACCGGAGACGGGCGGTCGTCGACGTGGCTGGTCGAGGGGAGCACCGACGCCGTCGAGGTCGCCGGGCGGTACGACCGATGGGCCGGCACCTACGACGACGACCTGAGGTCCTGGTCGTACCGGGCGCCGGCGGTCGTCGCCGACCTGCTCGTCACCCGCATGCCGAGCGCCGACTCCGTGCTCGACGCCGGTTGCGGCACCGGGCTGGTCGGACATGCCCTGCGCGTCGCCGGCTTCGCCGGGGAGGTCCACGGGATCGACATCTCCGGGGCCTCGCTCCGCATCGCCGAGGAGACTGGGGCGTACACCACCCTGGCCCGCGCCGACCTGCAACAGCCGATCGACCTGGCCGCCGACGCCGTCGACGCCGTCGTCTGTGTCGGCGTGATGACCTACGTCCCCGACGTCGACGCGGCGTGGCGGGAGTTCGCCCGGGTCGTGCGTCCCGGGGGGCTCGTGATCGTCACACAGCGCGAAGATCTGTGGGCGCCGCGCCGCTGCGAGGCCGTGATCGAGCGGCTGTTCGCCGAAGGCGTCTGGGCCCCGCTCGAGGTGACCGGCCCCGCCCCGTACCTCCCCGACAACACCGACGGAATGGGCCCCGTCGGCGTTCACTACGTCACCGCCCGCGTCTCATGAGCGAGCGCGCGCCGACGCCGGCCGTTGCGCTGTCGGCACTGCTCGACCCGGCGCGGCTGATGGTCGCCGGCGCGCTCGTCGGCACGTCCAGGAGCACCTCGGACATCGCGGAGTACACCGGACTCGATCGGGAAGGCGTGCTGCGCGCCCTCGGCGACCTGCGGCAGGCGGGCCTCGTCGAGCACGACGGCGATTCCTACACCTTGCCGACGGACCGGCTGCACCGGCTGGCGACCGCGGCGGCGGAGGCGGACGTTCCGATGGACCCGTCGATCGGCTTCGGCATGACCGACGACGAACGTGGCGTGCTGGCACGGTTCTTCCAGGGCAGAACGCTCGCCGAGATCCCGTCGAACCGGGCGAAGCGGCTGGTCGTCCTCGAACGGCTCGCACTCGAGTTCGACCTCGGCCGGCGCTACCCGGAGCGGGCGGTCGATGACGTGCTCGCGGCGTTCCACCCTGATTGCCCGGCGCTGCGGAGATACCTGGTCGACGAGGGGTTCCTCGATCGCGCGGACGGGCAGTACTGGCGCAGCGGCGGCCGCCTCGATCACGCCAGCGGGTGATCGCCCGACCGCTCCGCCGACGCCCGGCGGAGGTGCTCGAGCCGCTCGGCGACGTCCGGGGCGGCGAGCCGCTCACGCGCCGAGGCCAGCGCCGCCTCCGTCGTCGGCACCCGACGCCGCTCGTCCATGCCGCCGCGTCCCATCACCGCGACGTCGGCCGGCGTCGGCTGGAACGTCAGGACCGCCGTGCCCGAGCGCCGAATGCGGCCGACCTCGCCCGCCAGCCGCCGAGCGTGTAGCGGTCGAGCCGTGAGGGGAAGCGCGCCCGACCCGGCGGTGGTCACCGACATCGGGGAGATGACGACCACGAGATCGAGACCGACCCCGGCGAGCAGGTCGGCGTTGGTGGGGGAGTGGACGCCGCCGTCGACATACCGGCGGCCGTCGTGGACGACCGGGCGGAAGAACCCGGGGATCGAGGACGACGCTTGCACCGCGACACCGATCGGCGCGCCCACGCCCAGGCGGCCAAAGACGACCCGCTCGCCGGTGTCGAGATCGACGGCGCAGATCCACAGGGGAAGCTCGGGCCATGCCTTGCCGCCATACAGCGCGCTGATCCGCTCGCCGAGCTCGTCGGTCGGGACGGTCCCGGTCGGCAGCAGGCCGGCGATCGCGGTCGCCGGGCGCGAGGCGGCGCGGAACATGAGCCCCGGCGACGATGGCAGGGGCACCCGGGACGCGGGCTGTGGACGAAAGGCGATCGTCGGCGCTCTTCCGAAGCGTTGGACGAGCGCCGCCGCCTCGGCCGAGATCGGGCCTCCGAGGTTGCGGGGCGCGAGGTCGATCGGCGGGTAGCCCGCCCGGAGTGTCGCCGCGACGCTCGACCCCGCCGACGTGCCGACGATGATCTCGGCGCGGCGGGCGTCGAAGCCGGCTTCGGCCAACGCGGTCAGGACGCCGTAGTGGAAGGCGGCGCCCACGATGCCCCCGGCACCGAGCACAACCCCGACCGACGGCACGCGGCCAGTATGCCACGACGGTCGGCGCGCCGCCCTGTTCCGGCCGCCGGCGCCGGCTCAGGTCGGGAAGAGCTTGCCGAACGTGATCGGGCCGACGATGCCGTCGACCTCCAGGCCGTTGGCGGCCTGGAACTGTTGCACGGCGAACTTCGTCTGGTTGCCGAAGAAGCCGTCGACGACGATCTCATAGCCGGCGTCGACGAGCCCCTCCTGGACCTCGGTGACCTTGTCCCCCTTGTCGCAGATCTTCAGCGGCAGGTCCGGCTTGTCGATGAACGACGGACAGGCCTCCGACGAGGGCTCGGTCGTGGTGGTCGCCGCCGCCGGCGGCACGGTCGTGGCCGCCGTGGTCGTCGCCGACGTCGGAAGGGTCGTCGCCGGCGCGACGGTGGCGCTCGGCGTCGTCGTGGTCGGGATGGTCGAACCCGAGTCGGAGTCGCTTCCGCAGGCGGCGGCCGTCAACCCGAGTGCGACCAGTGCGGCCGCGACGGGCCGCCAGCCGGCGCGCGGCCGCGACGACGCGGCACTTCTGCACCGTGACCTGGTGCTCTTCGATTCACTCATCCGGGCCCCCATTTCGGATCGGCGTCTTCTCGATCTTGGCACATCGGAGCCCGGCGGTCGGACCATCCGACCGTCGGGCGGGCGGGCGGGCGGAATCGACGGGCTCACTCGTCGCCGTCCGTCCGCGGGCGAAGGCGCACCTCGCTGGCCTGGTCCGGGTACTTGCCGCGCTTGTCGGCGTAGAACTCCCGGAAGCGCGCCATGTCGGCGTCGATGTCCGAACTCGGGTAGACGGTGATGCCGAACCCGCCGACCCGCCGCTCGTAGTCCAGGTACCCGCAGACGATCGGCACCTCGGCCGCCTCGGCGACCCGGTAGAACCCCGTCTTCCAATGGTCGGCGTAGCTGCGCGTCCCCTCCGGCGGGATCACGATCACGAGGTCGTCGGCGGACTCGAACTCGGCGGCGAGCGAGACGACCAGCCCCGATTTCGAGTCGCGGCGCACCGGGATCCCGCCGAGCTTGCGCAGCACCCACCCGACCGGCCCCGGGAAGAGGCTCTCCTTGCCGAGCCACGAGATCGACACGCCGTGGTGCCACGCGATCATCAGCAGGTAAAGCAGGTCCCAGTTGCTCGTGTGGGGCGCGGCGATGACCACGTAGCGCCGTTCCGCCGGCGGCGCCCCGTCGACGCGCCATCGGGTCAGCGCGAGAACGGCTCGGGCGACGTGTCGTTTCACCGGCCGCGCATCCTGCTCAGCCGGCGCGGACGAGGTCGAGGACGGATTGGAGCAACGCGCCCGGTGTCGTGACCGCCGCCCGGGCGCCCGCGGCGCGGGCGTCGACGAGACGTTCGTCGATCACGGGGTCGGCGCCGCGGGTGGCGCGTCCGGCGTCACCCTCCAGCTCTCCGTCGTCGCCGGCGGTGTCGTCGCCGTCGGTGTCGTCCTCGGTGGTGTCGTCCTCGTCGACCCCGGCCTCGGCGGCGGCTTCGGCGGCGGCGGCTTGGTCGGCGGGCGTCGCGACCCGCGGCTCGGGGAGGGCGCCACGGCCGCTCCCGGCGTCGCCCGCGCCGCTCTCGCTCGCCTCGGTGTTGCCCGCGTCGTCACCCGCGTCGTCGTCGGTCCCGGTCACGATGTGGTCGGCGTAGACGATCACCGGGGGCACGGTCGGCGCACCGGCCAGCATCTTCAGCAGCTTGATCCCGGCCCGGTCGTCGACGTCGCCGGAGGCGAGCGGTCGGGTCAGGTCGGTGATCACGAAGTCGTACGTCCGCCCGACGAGGAACTGCAACGCCTGGTTGGTCGTCCGCGCCAGGTCGATGTCGACATGCAGGTGTTCGACCATCCGCCGCTCGTGGACGATGCCGTCCGGGTCGTGGTCGACCCACAGACAACGACTCGTGCGCACCGTCGGCCCGTCGCCGAGGACGCTGCGGGCGCGGGCGACGTCGTTCGTGAGCCGCATCCCGCCCAACGACCGGTTCTCGCCGGCCGCCCGCGCCGCCTCGGTGAGTTGGTTGCACGCGTTTCCTCGGACCTGGACGACCCTGCCACCGCCGCCGGCGCCGCGGGTCGCCATCCGCCCCCGGACGACCGTGTGCGTGAAGTACACCAGGTACGCGACGACCAGGACGCCCAAGATCAGGACGACGTAGTTACCGTTCATTGCTGGTTCCTCTCGATCAAGTACGAGATCATGGCACGCTGCCGAGCGTCGGGACACGACTTCGGCCGGGGCCGCCGCCGCCGCTCACCGCCGCTCACGGTGTGGCCGAGCCGTCGAAGTACCGCTGGGCCAGCGCCCAGGCGCGCTGCCCGACGGTCGCCCCCATGATCCGGCCCTGAAGGTCGTCGGCCCGGACGTGGATGCCGCCGTAGAGCCGCGAGATCCCCGCTTGGTCGGCGGCGTCCTGGTAGGTCGCCCACTGGAGCACGACGTCGTCCGCCGGCCCGGCTTCGAACTCGAGGTCGCCGGCAGGGATCGTCCACGTTCCGAGGCCGCCGGGGAAGTAGTTGCTCCCGGTCAACCCGGTCAGCACCTCGGCGCCGGCGCGGGAGAACGTGCTGTGCCCCGACACGTACCCGGCGAAGGCGGGCGTCACGAACGTCGACATCTGGTACGGCACCCAGCTCTTGGCGCGGATCCAGTCGACGCCGGCGGTGCTCGTCTCGGGGTTGCCGGGATCGCCGGTCCACGCGCGGATCGCGATCTCGCCCTGGCGCCGGGCCAGCCGCGCGTGCCGCTCGCCTTGGGCGCTCGACTCGGGTGTGACGACCTCGATCAGCCCGTCGACCAGCGGAAGGCCGTCGGGGTGGTAGGACGGCCCGTCGGGATCGGATGACTGGCCGAGCCCGCCCATGTAGCGGATCATCGAGATCGGCCGGACGTAGTCGTAGTAGCCCTTGGCGCCCCAGGCGGCGACCGCCGAGTCGTGCATCGCCCCGTTGAGCCCGAAGTACAGCTTGACGTCGTACTCCAGGCGGTCGACGACGTCGCCGGCCCCGCCGATCCGGAGATCGTCGCCGTGCGCGTCGGCGACCGCGTTGGCGATCGTGTTCCAGTGGCCAGGCGGCGTCTCGGAGTGCGGACCGTCGGCCCAGAACTCGGCGAGCACGCGGGCGAAGTCGGCCCGCGGGACGACGTTCGGCGCGTACGGCTCGCCGGTCACCGGGTTGACGTCGTACCCGGCGCCGTCGTACGTGCCGAGCGGGTTGTTGCCGTCGGTCGCGGGGGAGATGTCGACCATCTCGCCGTCGGCGGGGTCGAGCAAGCTGCTGTAGCGGATCACCTCGACGGCGCCGTCGCGGAACGCGGCGTCGGTGACCGGGTCGTGCAGGTAGGGCGGCGGGCCGGGATCGATCGGCAGGCCGTGCTCGGGGTCGGGGTCGAGGGCGAAGGGGGTGACGTACCCCCAGTGCGAGCCGACGAACTCCTGCTCGGCGGTGTCGAGCTGCAGGCCGTTCTGGGTCACCATGTTCTCGAAGGCCAGCGGCTGCCACCGGTTGGGGTCGTTCATCTCCGTCCCGGCCTCGACGACCAGCATCGACTCGTTGACCGGTGAGTAGTCGGGGTCGCGGAAGGCGTCGTCCTCGTTGGAGTTGTCGGTGAAGCCGATCTCGATGACCGTCGCCGCGACGCGGTTGCCGAAGGCGGCCGGGGAATCGCCCTCCGCGGAGACCAGATCGGTCGGGTAGCAGAGCGCGGCCATCGTCTCGTCGAGTTGGGCCAGCGTCTCCTCGGCGCCGAACCGGCTCTGGTAGCGGTGGGCCAGGATCCGGTACGCGGCGTAGCTGATCGCCGTCTCGCGGGCGGCGGTCACGTCTCCGGCGGACAGCTTCTCATCGACGAAGTAGCCGACACCCTTGTCGTCGTACGCCGCCCACGCGTCCCACATCGCCGCCGACACGTGGAACAGGTTGCGGGAGTGCATCGTCGGCGCCGGGAAGTCGCGGCGGATCGCGTCGAGCAGCACCTCGTTCCACACGCGCGCCACCGATTGGCCCTCCGCGATCGAGCGCTCACAGCCGTCGATCTCGGCGCCGGACCCCGAGTCACCCGAGCTGCCGCCGCAGCTCGCGAGCAGCACGGCGACCGCCCCTCCGACCATTGCCCGCCGGGCCAGCCCGCTCACATGCCGATTCACCGGCGCCACTCTAGGAGCCCCGCCGCGCCGAGCACCCGCGTCACCGTGGGTGTCGGACACCGACGGTCACGCGAGGTCGGCGAGGAGGGCGAGAACCTTGCGCTCGATCTCGTCGCGGATCGGGCGGATGGCGTCGACGCCCTGGCCCGCGGGGTCGTCGAGCGGCCAGTCGAGGTAGGTCGTGCCGGGGAACAACGGGCACTCGTCGCCGCAGCCCATCGTGATCACGACGTCGGACGCCTCGACCACGGCGTCCTCCAGGCGCTTCGGGCGCGCGCCCATCGCCCGCAGGTCGAGGCCCCGCTCGAGCATCGCCTCGACCACCGCCGGGTTGACGTCGTCGGCCGGAGCGGTGCCGGCGGAGCGGACGGCGACCCGGTCGCCGCCGTGGTGCGCCAGGAACGCCGCCGCCATCTGCGACCGACCGGCGTTGTGCACGCAAACGAACAACACCTCCGTCATCGGCCCCACCTCGTTTGCGTCGCGATTTCGGCGCGACGGCCGCTCACAATCGCGACGCAAACGGGGGAGGTCATCGCGCGGGGTGCTGGTCGGGGAAGAGGTGGCGGACGAGGGCGAAGGCGAGCAGCGCGCCGATCAGCTGCATGGCGAGAAAGCCGGGGACCGACGCCGGCTCGATGCCGGCGAACGTGTCGCTGAGCGAGCGGGCGATGGTCACCATCGGGTTGGCGAAGCTCGTCGACGAGGTGAAGAAGTACGCGCCGCCGATCCAGACGCCGACCGCCACCGCCACGACGTAGGGCTTGCCGTAGCGCGAGGCGCCGTAGATCACGAGCAGCAGGCCGATCGTCGCGATCACCTCGGACACCAGGAGCGGCGCCGCGCCGCGGTCCTTCTGCGACAGGAAGATGAGCCCCTCGCCGGTGATGTCCGAGAACATCAGGTTCGTGAGCACCGCCCCGACGCAGCCGCCGACGATCTGGGCGATCACGTACAACCCGGCGTCGCCGCTGGTCATGTTCCCCAGCAGGCGGTCGACGAGGGTCACCGCCGGATTGAAGTGCGCCCCCGACACCAGGGCGAACATCATGATCAGCCCGATCAGGGCGCCGGCCGTGGCGGCGGCGTTCTCCAACAGTTGCAGCCCGACGTCGGCGGGGGAGAGGTGCTCGGCCATGATCCCCGACCCGAGCACGGCGATGATCAAGAACGCGCTCCCGATCCCTTCGGCGATCAGGCGCGACGACAGCGGCGCCGGTGGCGGCTCGGGGTCGAAGGGCGCGTCGGTCATCGTCACTCGGCGTTCGTCACGGCGCGGTACCGTTCGAAGCGTGCGGGCGGAGGATAGCCTTGTGCATCGACCAGGATCAATATGAGCAGCGACGTCGCAACTCCGAGGCAAACGGGCGACAACCGGGCCGCCGCGTGCTGCGGTGACGCGATCAGCGCCCAGCTCGGCGCGCCCGAGGCCACCGAGCTCGCCGCCCAGCTCGGGGCGGTCGCCGACCCGGTCCGGCTCCAGGTGCTCTCGATCCTCGCCGGCGCGCCCGGGGGAGAGGTCTGCGCCTGCGACTTCGTCGGGCCGATCGGGAAGTCGCAGCCGACGATCTCGCACCACCTCAAGGTGCTCTCCGAGGCCGGGCTGATCGACGGCGACCGCCGGGGGCGGTGGGTCTGGTACCGACTCGCTCCCTCGGGGCTCGGCGACGTCGTCGCCGCGCTCGCCGCGGTCACCACCCGCGCTCCCGCCGAGGACTGAGGCCGACATGTGCGGCCGGTTCGTCTCGACGTCGTCGCCCGACAAGATCGCGTCGTACTTCGGCGCCGAGGCCGACGTCGAGAGCCTCGGTGAGAACTACAACGTGGCGCCGACCCAGGACGTCTACGCGGTGGTCGCCGCCCCGGACGGCGTCTCCCGGGTCGAGGCGTTCCACTGGGGCCTGATCCCGACGTGGGCCAAGGACCGCAAGATCGCGTCCCGGATGATCAACGCCCGATCCGAGACCCTGGCCGAGAAGTCGGCGTACAAGGGGCTGTTCAAGAAGCGGCGCTGCATCATCCCGATGGACGGCTTCTACGAGTGGACGCCGGGCAGCCCCGACGGCCCGCTCAACGCCAAGGGCAAGCCGCTCAAGCAGCCGATGTACATCCACCGCCTCGACGGCGAGCCGCTGGCGGTCGCCGGGCTGTGGACGGCGTGGAGGGACCTGGACGACCCCGACCGCCGCTTCCTGCACAGCGCGACGATCGTCACGACCGCCGCCAACGAGACGATGGCGCCGGTGCACGACCGGATGCCGGTCATCGTCCCGCAGTCGCGGTGGGCCGAGTGGCTCGACCCCGCAAACGACGACATCGAGTCGCTGAGTTCCCTCTTCGGCCCGCGCGACGACGGGCTGCTCACGATGCACGCGGTGTCGACCGAGGTGAACAACGTCCGCAACAACGGCCCCGAGCTGCTCGAAGCGCCGTAGAGACCGGCAGTGGATCGGCGGCATGGATCGCGGCGCCCACGGCAGTCCTCGCTGCGCCGTCGCACCCGCGCCGTACGATGGCACCGTGAACGCGCCCGAACCGCTGCCGACCGCGTCCGCCGAACAGCCCCGGACGGGCCGCGTCTCGAGGTTCTTCGTCGACGTGATGACGATCCCGAACGCGATCACGCTCGTGCGGCTGATGCTGCTCCCCGTGTTCTTGTGGTTGTTGTTCGGGCGTGACAACCGGCAGGCGGCCGGCTGGTTGCTCGGGTCGCTCTGCGCGACCGACTGGGTCGACGGCTACGTCGCCCGGCGGTACCAGCAGGTCAGCGAATTCGGCAAGGTCTTCGACCCGACCGTCGATCGCTTGCTGTTCTTCGTGGCCACCACCGCCATCCTCATCGACGGCGCGATGCCGGTCTGGTTCGGGATCGTCGTGCTCGCGCGCGAGTTCTCGGTCGGGATGATGATGATCATCGCGACCGTCCTCTACCAGATCCCGCGCATCGACGTGACGACCCAGGGCAAGCTCGCCACGTTCCTGCTGATGCTCTCGGTCCCCAGCTTCCTCATGGCGAACAGCGACGTCCCGTTTGCCGTCGGCTTCGAGATCCTGGCCTGGGGCGCCGGCGTCCCGGGGCTCGTGTTGAGCCTGTGGACGGGGATCGCGTACATTCCCAAGGTCCGCGCCGGGCTGGCCACCGCCCGTACCGCGACCACCTTTCCCGCCGACCGCTGATTTTGGCTACCGTGACCGCATGAACATCCCTGCCGACCTCCGATACTCGCCCGAGCACGAATGGGTCCGCGTCGACGGCGACAACGCCACCATCGGGATCACCGACTTCGCCCAGGACGGGTTGGGCGACGTCGTCTTCGTCGACGACATCGAGCTCGGGGCCACCGTCGACGCCGGAGGGTCGATCACCGAGATCGAGAGCACGAAGTCGGTCAGCGACATCTACGCCCCGGTGTCGGGCGAGATCGTCGCGGTCAACTCGGCGCTGGCCGACCAGCCCGACCTGCTGAACAACGACCCGTACGGGGAGGGTTGGATCTGCGCCGTCGCGATGTCCGACCGCACCGAGCTCGACAATCTGCTCGACGCCGACAAGTACCGGGAATTGACCGAGGGCGCGACGTGAGCACGTATGTGTTCTGCAACCAGTGCGGGCACCGCAACCCGCCCGAGAGCAGCTTCTGCTCGAGCTGTGGATCCACGCTCGACCTGGCCGACGACCGCACGATCACGCTGGCCGCGGTCGATCCGCTACAAGAGCCACCGGGCGGCGAGGACGACGTCGTGGTCCCGGTCGGCGAGCTGCCCATGGAGTCCGGCGTGCTCATCGTGCGGGCCGGAGCGCAGGCCGGCGCCCGCTTCGCGCTCGACGGTGAGCTGACCCGGTTGGGGCGCCATCCCGACAGCGAGATCAGCCTCGACGACATCACGGTCTCGCGCCGGCACGCCGACATCGAGCGCACACCCGAGGGCTACGTGGTCACCGACGCCGGGTCGCTCAACGGCACGTACGTCAATCAGGAGCGGATCGACAAGTTGTTGCTGCGCCACGGCGACGAGCTGCAGATCGGCAAGTTCCGTCTCGTCTTCTTCGAGCGCGGCGATGGCTGAGCAAACGGTTCGCGGGTCGACGGCGAGCCATCTCTCGATCGGCGAGGTGCTCGGGCTCCTGCTCGAGGAGTTCCCCGACGTCACGATCTCCAAGATCAGGTTCCTCGAGAGCCAGGGGTTGATCGACCCGGAGCGCACCCCGTCGGGATATCGGAAGTTCTACGACGACGACGTCGAGCTGCTGCGCTGCATCCTGCGCGAGCAGCGCGAGAACTTCCTGCCGTTGCGGGTGATCAAGGATCGCCTCGACGCCGGCCTGATCGACCCGACCGGCGAGACCGGGCGGCCGCGCGGCATCCGCAACGTCCCCGAGCCCGATCGGCACCCGAGCGCCCGCAAGCCATTGAGCAGCAACGGGCACGCGCCGACCGACGACGGCGGCGAACCGGCGACCGGCGCCGAGGCCCTGTTCGTCAAGACGCCGACCGGCCCGGAGACGACCGGCGCGCCCGACACCACCCCGACCGGTGGGCTGACGCGGCCCGGGCTTCGCCTCACCGCCGACGAGATTCGCTCGATGTCGGGGCTGAGCGAGCCGGAGTTGGACGAGCTGCTGTCGTACCACGTCGTCGCTCCCGGCCCGAGCGGCGACTTCGGCGAGGACGCGCTCGAGGTCGCCAAGATCTCCAAGCGATTCCTCGACGGCGGCGTCGACGCTCGCCACCTCCGCGGCTGGCGGGTCGCCGCCGATCGCGAGGCGGGGCTGTTCGCCCAGCTGATCCAGCCGTTGATGCGCCAACGGAACCCGGCGTCGCACGCCCAGGCGGTCGAGCGCCTGACCGAACTCGAACAACTCGGAGGCCACCTGCGGGCGGCGATGATGCGCACCGCGCTGGCGCCCCACCTCGGCGACTGAGCCTGTTTCAGATCGCGCCCACCCGGCCCGTCCGCGAGGGGTACGATCGGGGTGTGGTCCCTTTGGAGCTTGTCGGGGTCCGGGTGGAAATCCCGGCGAACACGCCGATGGTCCTGCTGCGCGAGCAGGAGGGCCGGCATCGGCTGCTGCCGATCTACATCGGCAGCCCCGAGGCGTCGGCGATCCACTACGCGCTCGAGGGCGTCGAGCCGCCGCGGCCGCTGACCCACGACCTGTTCCTGCTGGCGCTCGACGAGCTCGGCGCCGAGGTCACCAAGGTCGTCGTCACCGAGATGCGCGACCGCACCTACTACGCCGAGCTGCACCTGGCGTCGCCCGCGGGGGAGAAGATCATCTCGTGCCGGCCGTCCGACGCGATCGCCCTCGCCGTCCGGTGCGCGGCCCCGCTGTTCGCCAACGAGTCGCTGATCGACGAGGTCGGCCAGGACCCGCCGAGCGAGCCCGAGGACGAGGCCGAAGAGATCATCGACGAGTTCAAGGACTTCATCGAGAACGTCAGCCCGGAGGACTTCGGGGCCTAGTAGGTCACGGCGCCGTCGGCCGCCGGAGCGCCGGGACGGCTCGGGCGAGACCCAACCCTCGACCCAACCGTCGACCCGAACCTCGACCCAACCCTCGACCCGGACTTGAGCTCGCCCTTGACGTGCGCCGGGACAGTCCGTAGTGTGTTCGGTCTCACATCTGCGTAACTACTGTGTTGTGAGCCGACCCGCCGCCGGCGTGTCGTGACATGTTCGCCGCGGTTGGGTGGCGCGAACGGAAGGCAGGCGCCATGAACACCGAACCACGACGCGATGCGGCGATCGACCGGAAGCTGGCCGAGGAGATCGGCTACAGCGGCACCCAGACGGCGCGGGTCGTCGGCATCTCGTACCGCCAGCTCGACTACTGGGCGCGGACCGACCTGATCCGCCCGTCGCTGAGCGACGCCAAGGGGAGCGGCAGCCGCCGGAGCTACTCCTACAGCGACCTGCTCGAGTTGAAGACGATCAAGAAGCTGCTCGACGCCGGCATCAAGCTGGAGCAGGTCCGCAAGGTCTTCGAGTACCTGCGCGAGAAGGTGGCGGTCGACATCGCCGCGGCGCACATCGTGATCGACGGCGGATCGGTCAACCTCTACGACGGCGACGAGCTGATCGACGTGTTGCAGAACGGTCAGGGCGTGTTGAACGTGCTGTCGATGGGCGGTGTCCGCAAGGAGCTCGAGGAGGACCTCGCGCCGCTGACGTTGGAACTCGAACTGGACGCCGCCGCCCGGCAGACCGGATGACGCTCATCCAGTCCCCGCTCGTCGAGCAGCACCGCGCGCTCGGCGCCAACCTCGTCGAGTTCGGCGGCTGGGAGATGCCGATCGCCTACCCGGGCGGCACGATCGAGGAACACCTGGCCTGCCGCAACTCGGCCGCCGCGTTCGACGTGTCGCACCTCGGCACGGTCCGCGTCTCCGGCGCCGAGGCGTTCGACACGCTGCAGCGGACGCTCACCAACGACCTGGCCAAGATCGCGCCGGGCCGGGCGCAGTACACCCACCTCCTCGACCCCGACGACGCGTCGGTGCTCGACGACATCATCGTCTGGTGGCACCCGGGCGACGAGGGGGCGGAGAGCGTCTTCGACGTCATGCCCAACGCGTCCAACACCGACGGCGTACGGGCGGCGGTCGGCGGCGCGGACATCACCGACCAGCGAGCCGTCATCGCCGTGCAAGGTCCGGAGGCCAAGTCGCTCGTCGCCACGGTGTTCCCCGCGGCCGGGGCGATCGGCCGGTTCCGGGTTGGGCGCGGCGACTGGAACGGCGCCTCGTGCACCTTCGCCGGAACCGGGTACACGGGGGAGCCCGGCGTCGAGATCGCCGTCCCCGCCGCGGCGGCGCCCGATCTGTGGGAGGCGATCGTCGGCGCCGGTGTCACGCCGGCCGGCCTCGGCGCCCGCGACACGCTGCGCCTCGAGGCCGGCCTCCCGCTCCACGGCCACGAGTTGGGCCCGGGCATCACGTCGCTCCAGGCCCATCTCAGCTGGGTGGTGGCCTGGGACAAGCCCGCGTTCCAGGGCCGCGACGCGGCGCTCGCCGAGCGCGAGCGGGGGATCGCCCGCCGCCTGTTCGGCGTCGGCACCGACGGTCGCCGCCCGGCCCGGGCGGGTTGCCCGGTGCTGATCGACGGCGAGCCGGTCGGCGAGGTCACCAGCGGGAACTTCTCGCCGGTGCTCGGCCACGGCATCGCGATGGCCTTCCTCCCACCGGCGACGCCGGAGGGTCAGCACGTCATCGTCGACGTGCGCGGCAAGCCGCTCGACGGCCACGTCGTCAAGATGCCTTTCGTCGGCTGATCACCGTCCAGCGATCACCGTCCAGCGATCACCGTCCAGCGATCACCGTCCAGCGTTCCG
>JBFGCT010000066.1:0-19365 GCA_041581055.1 Ilumatobacteraceae bacterium
GCCCGGCCCCCGAAGACGACTTCGGCGCCGTCGACCCCCTCGTCGGCCACTCCGTCGGCGACCCGCTGCACCAGTGCGGCCAGCTCCCCGGCCTCGACGTGGCCGTCGAAGAGCACCGAGGAGATCGGGGCGCCGCGCAGGGCCAGATCGGGATGGACCCGGCCGACGGTGTCGGCGGAGATCGCGGCGATCGGGACGCCCGCCCCGAGGACGAGGCGGAAGGCCTCCCCGTCCGCCGCGTCGCGCCGGACCCACGTGGTGGCCGGGGTGACCACCCGTCCGATCGCCACGGGGCTCGGCTCGACCGCGACATCGACGAATCCGGCGCGCTCGGCGAGCCCCTCGATCGACCTGATCGCCGCGGCGTCCCACAGGAGGGTCAGCAGCCAGCGCCGCGGGCCGTCGTCGATCAGCATCGTGGACGTGATGCCGAACGCGCCCTCGAGTTCGGCCCGCCGGCCGTTGAGCTCGGGCCCGGTCAACCCGGTGACGTCGACCCGCTGCAGCGACGCCCCCGGCGGGAACGTCCCGACCCGCGTCGGCGCCTCGGGGTTGCCGAGCTCGCCGCGCAGGCGCACGAGGGCGTCGACGACGCTGCGCTCGTCACCGGGCGTGAGGATCGGCACGTCGGCGATGGCGTGGACGCGATCGGGGTCGTCGCGGTCGAGGCGCACCCCGCGCAGGGCGGTGTGCGTGTACTCGACGCCGACCCCGTCGCCGCGTCGAGCCGCGGCGGTCATGGCCGAACCTGCGGCGCCGCGTCGCCGGGTCGCGCCGGCGGTCGACCGGCGGCGGGCTCGGCCTGGAGGCGCCCGACCTCGGCCGCCAAGGATCCGGGCGCGAGCGCGAGTTGAACCATCCTGTCGCTCGCCGTCGACCAGCAACGTCCGATCTGCCCCTCGATCGCCGACGGGTCGACGACACCGAGCAGCGCGTACTCGGACGGTTCGGCGAGCGCGCCGACCAGCCGGTCCGCGACCACGTCGAGCAGCGAGCCGGCCTCCTCGGCGCGCCACGCCGTCGCGACGAGGTTGACGTTCACCGACGCCGCGCCGGCGATCGTGACGAGCTGTTCGGCCGCGTCGGCACGGCCGGCGAGCTGCCGTCGAAGCAGACCGAGGTCGTGCACGAGGAGGAGCAGCGCGGGGGCGTCACCGAGGGAGGTCGTCTCGACGGCCCGGCGGCGTTCGACCTCGGCGGCCAACCAGTCGAGGAGCGCGTCGATCTCGTCGACCTGATCCGGCGCGGCGACCAGCCCGCTGTGCGGGAGCAGGGTGGCCGCGACCCGGCGCTGGTTGACCGGGTCGACGCAGTAGAGGTGGAGGTCGTCGGCGGAGAAACGGGCGCCGGCGCCGAGGATGATCGTGGAGAGCGCGGCGTCGAGCCCCGACCGCGGCGAGCCGAGGAACAGCATCGAGCCGTGGGCGCCCGGTTGCCACCACAGCGGCGTCGTGTCCAACTGTTCGGGGAGGTCGACCAGGCCGAGCGGGATCGCATCCCCCTGGTGTTCGGCGAGCAGCGTCTCCGAGCGGTGCAGCGGGGGCAGCGGCCGTGGCGCCAGCGCCGCCGCGGGCGATCGCCCGAGATGCGTCGCCGCCTGCGCGAGCGCGGCGATGAAGTGGGCCGTCTCACCGCCGCCGCCGCCCTCGTCCCGCGTGGCGAGCAGGTCGAGGCGCCGTTCGAGCGACGTCAGCGCCCGTCCGTACACCGTCGGGCGGACGACCAGCCCGTCGGGTCCCGCTCTGGTCGCCGGGCCGGCGGGTGGGACGAACGGCAGGTGCACCCGCTCGCCGTCGACGCGCAACGAGCCCCGGCGGCGCCCGGCGGCGGCGTCGACCGTGAGCTGCACCGCGAACGAGTCGTGATGGCGGCGCCCGATCTCGCCGCGGTCGGCGCCGGACGTCATCACCAGCTGCAACGCCGGCAGCGCGTCGGCGAGCTCGATCAGCGCCTCGGCCAGCCCGGGGGACGTCGTCGCCGTCCGGCCGGCGTCGTCGAGCACGGCGATCACCCATTGCCGCGCCGGGTCGATCGCCCCGACCACCTTCGCCAAGCGGACGATCAGCCGTGTCGCCGCCGCCGCGCCGGGCTCGCTGAATCGCCCGGCGAGGTGTGGCATGGCGTCGAGCTGGTCCATCGCCGCCGCCGGGTGGGTGGCGACGTGGACGAGCGAGAGGAGGTCGGGGGGGATCTGCGCGGCGATCGCGCCGACGACGCCGATCGCCATGTCGGCGGCCAGCTCGGCGCGCGTGCCGGTGACGAGCACGTTGCGGCCGGGGCCGAGGTCGGCGGTCAGCCGTTCGCCCGCGCTCGTCCCGACGGGGACGCTCAGCCGCTCCGGGAGCGGGAGCGTGCGGCGTTGCCACTCGTCGATGATGCCGTCGACCTCGGTCGGGATCGGCCGGAGCAGCGCCCGCAACGACTCCGGCCCCGGCTCGAACGCGGAGAACGCGCCCGCCGCCGGGCGTTCGGTGTCGTCGAGCGGCGCGAGGTGACGGGCGACGGTCGTGGCCGTGCTCATCTCGGTCAGGGCGGGGAGGATCCCGCCGAGGTCGACGTCGCTGTCCGCCACCAGTAGTCGCGCCGTCCCATCGCTGTGCTCGGTGATCACCGCGGTGCACGCGGCGGGGGCGTGGGCTTCGCTGTCGGCGAGGGCGAGGAGCCGGAGGCCGACCGGGTGCGACGACAGCAGCGCGAGCAGCGGCGACGTCCGATCGGTCCACAGGTCGGGGTCGTCGGCGACGAGCAGGGTCAGGTGTGAGGGCGAGAGCTGACCGGCGGTGTCGACGGCACGAGTGTGGCGCTGGGCGACCCATTCGTGGAGCTGCGACTCGTCGGTGAGGTAGCGCGGCGCTCCGCCGACGCGCAGATGCGGCAGCCACTTCGCCCAGTCCCAGCGCGCGAGCTTGTCGGGACGCGTGGCGATCACGAGGTCGAGGTCGGCCGGGCCGTGCAGCGTCGTCGACTCGACCAGGATCGTCCGCGCCAGCGCGATCGTGAACTCGTCGCCGCCGACCAGCGCCACGCCGCGCTCGGCCGCGAGGTCGATGGTGATCGGCCCGGGCGGGTCGTCGGCCAACCCGATCGGGACCGTGAACGCGGCGAGGTCGCCCGCCCGCTGCCGCCACAGGGTCGGGCGCGCCGACACCGCATCGCGGACCGCGTCGACGACGAGCTGGCGTGGCCCGTCGTCCCCGGCCCGGGGCGGCCGGTTGAACGGCGCCATGCCGCGGGCGTCCGGGCGCCCGAGGTGGCGCGGCTCGGTCGGCGTGCACGGCGACTCGACGGCGAACACCCGCCCCCCGACGGCGAGCATGCCGCCGTGCCACGGCGTCGGACCCGAGATCCGTTTCCCGTTGATCAGGACCGGCGCCGAGTAGCCCGGTCGGGCCTCGACGCTCCCGTCGTCGCCGACCGTCAGCTCGAGCGCGGTGATCTCGACCGGCGCCGACTCCAGCTCGTCGGCGCCGAGGCGCCGACCGGGGCCGAGGCGGTACCGGCCCGGCGCCAGCGGGCGCAGCGCGCCGGCGCCGCGCCCTGCCAACTGGAGCAGCGCGACCGCCGGCGGCGGCCCGGGGCGGGTCGGACTCGTCGTGTCGATCACGGATCCGATCGCCAGCTCGGCGTCGGCGAGCTTCGTGGCGGTGTCGATCGCCCGCCCGTCGAGCTCGGCGACCGCGGGCACGGCCTGCCCGGTGACGAGCCGGACGAGGTCCTCGACCGTCGTCGTCGCGCCAAAGGCCCGGATCGCCACGTCGGCGACGCCGTGAGGGGTGCGCACGACGAGATCCACATCGGCAGATTACGACCCGACGGGCGGTGTCCGGGGCCCACGAGATTTCTGCGGATTTCTCCTCAAGTTCCGGCGCGAACGCGCCGATGAACGCTGCACGGCGAGTTTCCGCCTCTCGCCGTGCCGTGGAGGGAATTGCTATGTCGACCGTGACCTGGCGTCAGGCGGTGGCAGCGATGCTCGCCACCGTCCTGAGCCTTGGCGCGCTCGTCGTCGTCCTGCGCTCCGACGGTCTGCCCGCGATCGACGCGACGTCGTCACGCGCCGTGCGCTGGTTCGTCCACCAGCCGACCGGCCGCGTCGTGCTGGCCGACGGCTTCGGCGGCCGAGCGCTGGCCAGCCTCGAGGTCGGATCGCCGGGGGAAGAGCTGATCGTCGCCGAGGGCGCCTCGCGGGCGTACCTGGTCAACGACAACACCGCCGAGGTGCGGTCGATCGACTCCGCCGAGCTGCGGCTCGGGTCGCCACAGGGGCTGGCGCCGCTCGGCACCGGTCGCGCCATCTCCGGCGTCGGGCCGGCCGGGCTGGTCGTCGTCAACCCGGTCGACCGTTCGGCCAACCTCCTCCCCGAGGGCGGCGAGTCGATCGCCTTCACGGTCGACATGGGGTCGACCGCGCTCGTCGCGCCCGACGGCTCGATCTGGTCGGTCGTCGACGACCGGGTCGTGCGCACCTCGTCCTCGTCGGCGGCGGCGACCACGTCCCAGTCGATCGGCGCCCCGTCGGCGACGCTGTCGCTCGTCGGCAACCGGCCGCTCGTGCTCGACGCGCCGGGTCGGCGGGCGCGTCTCGCCGACGGGCCCTGGGTCGACCTCCCGACGTCGGCGGCGCCGAGCGAGATCGTCATGCAGCAGCCGGGCCCTCCCGGCAGGTGCGGATGGGTGGGCGCCGACGACGAGCTGTGGTGTGTCGGCGCCGACGGCGTCGCCGAACGATCGACGGTGGCCGGCCTCGACATCGGCGGCGGCGACCTGCTGGCGATCGCCGGCGACGCCGCTGCCGTCGTGCGTCGGGCGCCCACGTCGATCGTCCGCTTCGACTGGCGCGACGGGACCATTGCCAGCGACCGCGTCGCCAGCGTCGACGGCGACGCGGTGCTCGACGTCACGGCCACCGTCGACCTCGTCTGGGTCGACGACCGCCAGGGCCGGTTCGTGTGGGCGATCAACCCGTGGGGGATCACCCAGATCGACAAGAACGACAACAGCGTGCTCGTCCTCGGCGACGAGGGCGAGGTGATCGACGAGGGCGACGGGCCCGACCGCGGGACCGGCGGGGCCGACGACGGTTCGTCCGGCGGCATCGAGGAGCGGGAGCCCGACGACAACGGCATCGACGACCCGCCGGTCGCCCTCGACGACCCGGTCACCGCTCGCTCGGGGAGCCAGGTGAGCGTCCCGGTCACAGCCAACGACTACGACCCCGACGGCGAGGCGATCGTGGTCGTCGACGTCGAGCGGCCGGGCCACGGCACGGTCGAGATCGGGACGGCCACGACGTTGACCTACAACCCGGAGCCCGGATACGTCGGCATCGACACGTTCGGATACACGATCGCCGACGGCGACGGAACCGAGGCGCGGGCCGAGGTCATCGTCGAGCTGCTGCCGGCGGACGCCAGCAACCGACCGCCGATCGGCGCCACCGACGAGGCCCAGACCGGGCCGGGCACCGCGGTCGTCGTCGAGGTGCTGTTGAACGACATCGACCCCGAGCGCGACCCGTTGCGGATCGGCTCCTTCAGCCCGCTCGAGGACATCGGGGCGGTCACCGAGACCGTGGGGCCGTCCGGTCTCCCCGCGCTGCGCTTCGCGCCGATCGCCGGGTTCGAGGGCACGGCGATCTTCAGGTACCGCCCCGTCGACTCGTTCGAGGCGTTGGGCGACGAGGTCGAGGTGCGCGTCGAGGTGGCGAGCGCCGGCGACGCGAACCGCCCTCCGGTCGTCGGCCCCGACGCCGTGCGGCTCCGCCGCAACGTCGAGACGAAGCTGCCGGTCCTGGTCAACGACGTCGACCCGGACGGCGACGCGATGACCTTGTCGGTGGTCGAACCTCTGCCCGAGGGCCTCGAGGTCGACGTGGAGGGGACGCAGTTGGCGATCGTCGCGCGGGCCGGCTCGGGCGCGCTGGCGCCGTTCCAGTACGAGGTCGACGACGGCCGAGGTCATCGGGTACGCAGCGGTGTGCTCGTCGCCGTGATCGACGACGTCGAGCCGAACCGCCCGCCGGTCGTGAGCCCGGACGCCAAGACCGCAGTCGTCGGTCGGACCGTCACGATCGATGTCACGGCGAACGACAGCGACCCGGATGGCGACCCGCTCGTGATCGTCGACGTGACCCAGCCGGCCGACCGGCGGGGCGCGGCCGCGGTCGTCGGTCGCGATCGTGTCGAGTTCACGCCGGCCCCGCTCGTCGACGACGACTCGGCCAACGTCCGCTTCACCTACACCGTCAGCGACGGCAACGGGCACGAGGTCGCCGGGGACGTCACGATCACCGTGCTGCCCGAGCCGCTGCCGGAACCCCCGTACGCCCAGGACGACTCGACGTTCACCTACGTCGACGAGCCGGTGACGATCGACGTGCTGCGCAACGACGGTGACCCGTCCGGTGAGCGACCGACGCTGGTCGGCGCGCCGGGCTGCCCGGCCGGGGGGCGCGCCGTCGTGACCGCCGACGACCAGGTTCGGTTCGACCCGCCGCCGGGCCGGTCGGGGGCGTTCCGTTGCAGCTATGAGGTGACCAACTCGCAGGGCTTGCGAGCGTCGGCGTCGATCGTGGTCAGCGTCCGCGAGCCGGAGATCACCAACGAGCCGCCCGAGGCGGTCAACGACGTGCTGACCGTCGCGGTCGAGGAGACCGCCACGATCGATGTCGCCGAGAACGACGACGACCCGGACGGACCAGCGGCTGAGCTGGTCGTCGTCTCCTCGACGGCGCCCAACCTCGGGTCGGCGGTGCGCAACGGCAACGAGATCACGTTCACCGCCGGCGCGCAGACCGGGGTCACGTCGATCAACTACCAGATCGCCGACGTCGAGGGGGCGGTCTCGCTCGGTCGGCTCACCGTCATCATCGAGGAGGCGGCCAACCAGCCGCCCAACGCGGCCGACGACCTGCGGACGATCGAGGGCCCGGGACGGCCGACGTCGGTCGACGTGCTGGCGAACGACTTCGACCCGGACGACACCCCGGGCGGGATGTCGGTGCTGCGGGCGGCGCTGGTCGGCGGTGACGCCGCGTTGTCGCGCACCGGCGACGTGATCACGATCGCTCCGGACCCGGACTACGTCGGCGTGATCACCGCCGAGTACACGATCGCCGACGGCGAGGGCCTGACCGACACGGCGCAGGTCGTGCTCACGGTGCTCGAACCGGTCAACCGCCCACCGGTGGCGCTCGACGACAGCGTCGAGGTGGCCAGCGGCGGGACCGTCACCACGTCGGTCCTGTTCAACGACACCGACCCCGACGGGGATCCGTTGACGATGTCGGTGATCGGCGGCCCGGACGCCTCGCTCGGGACGGCGTCGGTCACGGCCGACCGCTCGATCGTCTTCGCCGCCAATCCGGGCGCCGCGGGCGCCGCCACGATCTCCTACGAGGTCAGCGACGGAGAGCTGAGCGACACCGCGGTCCTGCGGGTCGACGTGTTGCCGTGCTCGGAGTCGACGCCGATCGCCGACGAGGTGTTCCTCACCACCGGCTACCAGCAGCCGATCGCCGTCGACCCGGCCGACTTCTCGGCCAACGGCACGATCGTGGACGTCGTCGGGCCGACGGGGTTCGCCAACGGCGTCTACACCCCGCCGGCGGGGGAGAACGGCAACGTCTCGATCACGTTCGCCGTGGTCAACACCTGTCGTCAGCGGGCGAGCGGAAGCATCGTCATCGACGTCAACCAGGAACCGGCCGGGCAGCCCGTCGCGATCGCCATGCGGCGGGGCGAGGTCAGGGAGATCCCGGTGAGCAACCTGGCCAGCGATGACGAGGCGCTGGAGATCATCGGGTCGGTCGGCGCGCCGGCGTGGGTGACGGTCGAACCGGGCCGCGTGGTCATCGACGGCACCGGCGTCGGGACCGGGGTGTGGACGTGGGCGGTGACGGTCGGGGACCCGGGCGGCCTCACCGCCGACGTGCCGATCACCGTGACGATCGACAACGCGGCACCGGTCGCCGCACCCGACGCGCTCGACGTGAGCGACGGCAAGCCGGGCGATGTCGACGTCGTCGCCAACGACTCCGACGCCGACGGCGAGCCGGCGACGCTGCGGGTGCAGTCCTCGCCCACCGCGCTCACCTTCGCCAACGGGGAGACCGGTACGGTCGAGCTCCTCGGCGACGGCCGGACGCTGCGCGTCGACCCGCAGGACGGCACGGGCACAGCGATGTTCGCGTACACGGTCGTCGACGGCGACGGCGGGGTGTCGGCGCCGGCCACCGTGACCGTCACCGGGCCGCCGGCCAACACGGCGCCGTTCGCCGACGACCAGGACGTCGAGGTCGTGGTCGGGGTGCCGACCGCGTTCGAGCTCGACGCCGGCGACGCCGATGGCGACGAGGTGACGGTGACCAACCTCACCGACCCGTCCGGCGCGGTCATCGACGTCGAGAAGCTGAAGGTCACGGTGCAGGCGCTGTCCGAGGGAGTCGTCACGTTCACCTACCAGGTCGACGACGGCGACGAGCTGTCTCGGGTCGCCACCGTGACGATCACCGCCCAGCCGCCGACGACGACCACGACGACCACCGTCCCGCCGACGACCGCGCCGCCGACCACGGTCCCGCCGACCACCGTCCCGCCGACCACCGTCCCGCCGACGACCGCGCCGCCCCCGACCACCGGGCCGCCGCCGACCACAGGGCCGCCGCCGACCACCGGGCCGCCGCCGACCACCGGGCCGCCGCCGACGACCGGGCCGCCGCCGACGACCGGGCCGCCGCCGACCACCGCCGCGCCGACCACCGCGCCGCCGACCACCGCCGCGCCCACGACCGCCGCGCCGCCGCCAACGACCGCCGTGCCGGCGTGACGGTCGGTCCCGCCGCCGACGTCGGCGCGTCAGGCGTCGACGGGGGAGCGGGTGCCCCGGCGCAGCGATCGGGGGCTGAGCTTCCACCTGATCCGCTGCCACCTCGTGAACGTGGCCCCCAGCGACCGCTCGACCTGATCGAGGCACGTCCTCGCGTCGTCGGCGAGCAGATCCGGCCGGGGGGGTTCTCCGAAGGTGACCGCGCTCGACAGCGTTGCCAGCCTTAGCAACTCCGGGGCCGCCGTCGGCGCCAAGGGAGCGCCGTCGTGGGCGATCTCGGCGTCGGTGGCCGACCGCTCGATCGACAGCCCGGCGTCGACCAGCGAGTCGGTCGCCACCGCCCATGTTCCCCTGATGCGGTCCTCCGGCGCGGGCGCCCGCAGCCGGCGCCGCCGACGGCCCCGCTTGAGCCCGACGATCACCCCGACGACGATCAGCAGCGGGACGAGCAGGACGCCGGCCGCCGCCGCGCCCCTGACGAGCCACAGCACCGCGCTCGACAGCGCGCCGCCGGTCGCGTCGCCGCCCGACTCGTCGGTGAGCGGCGTGTCGTTGCTCGGCTCGGGCGGTGGGACGATCGGCGGCTGCGGCGCGGCCGGGGTCTGGACCTGGGGCTCGACGGCCGGCTCGGCGAGGTCGCTCGCCTCGTCGGGGGGCACGGGGTCGAACGACAGCCAGTGGCCGTCGGCCAGCCGCACTTCCGGCCACACCCGAGCGTCGGACGACCGGAGTTGGATCACCGCGCCACGCGCCGCGGCGTCGACCCGGAACCCGGTGGCCACGCGCGCGTCCACGCCGAGCGACCGCGCGAGCAGCACGTACGAGGTGACGAACTGCTCCTCGTTGCCCCGCTGCGTGTCGCGGAGGAATCGCTCGATCAGCGCCCGTTGCACCCCGCCGCCGGGGGCGTCGGTCTCGAGCACGAACTCGTCGCGCATCGTCCGCTCGATCGTGCTCAGCTGATCGAGGATGGAGCCGCCGCCGGCGATCGACTCGGCGAGCTCGGTGAGCCCGGAGACGGACTCGTCGATCGGGCGGGTCGCCACCTGCGCGGTGGCCGCGGCGGTCGGCGCGACGTTGGCGGTCACCGGGATCTCGGCGGCCGGTCCGGGGCGGGTGAGCAACCGCACGAGCGTCCGCTGCTCGTCGGTCTCGATCGGAGCGTCGACGATGACCGGCGAACCGGGGAGCGGGACGAGCGACAGGTCGTCGTCGAGGAACCGCACGGTCACCTCGATCGCGCCCTCCTCGGCCGGTCCGAGGCGCCGACCGATCGGGCGGAGCACCAGATCGGGCGCCCACCGCTGACCGTCGTAGACGGCGAGCGCCGCCGTCCGCCACCGTTGCGGGAGGAGCGCGTCGGGAGACCCGCGGATCTCGTGCAGCGCGATCGGCGGGTCGATCGCCCGCAAGGCGAGGGTGGCCTCGATCGGGTCGAGCAGCGGCGCGGTCTGCTCGGGAGGGTCGTTGCGCCGCGGGTCGGCTCGGGGGTCGAGGCCGATCAAGGCGCTGGCCAAGGCGGCGAGCAGGATGGCGACCATGGCGAGGGGGATCAGGCGTCGTTCCCCGCGCAAGAGCGTCAGGTTCTCGTCGCCGGCGACGTCGTTGCGCAACGTCGCGAACCCGGTCGCCAGCACACCGAACGGAAGCACCCAGCCGACACGGGCGCCGGTGGGCGCGCTCAGCGCGACGATCCCGACGTAGACCACCACCGGCGGAACGAGCGGCAGGAGGTGCCATCGCCGCCGCATCGCGAGCTCGGCGCCGATCGCCGCCATCGTGGCGATCAGGGCGGCCGCCGCGCCGACGAAGTCGACCCGATCCGGGCTCGGCCACTCGGTCGAGAGCATCCGTTGCGGCCCGCTCGTCACCGCCTCGACGGCGTCACCCGCCGACCCGCCGGACACCGCCACCGCGATCGCCAGGGATCCGACGATCGACAGCGCGGCGCCCGCCCCCCTCGCGAGCGGGCCGCGGCGGGCGAGCAGCAGGGCGACCATGGGTGGAAGCACGGCGGCCGGCAGCAGGACGGGCAGGTGGCGGTCGAAGACCCCGCCGGCGGCGAGCGCGACCACCACGGCCAGCGCGGCGATCAGCCCGACTCGCAGTTGCGGGAGTCGGGCCGTCGGCCGGACGCCGGGGGTCGGCCGGGGGCCGGCGCGCGCCCGCCGCCCGGGGTCGGCCGAACTCGAACTGGTGTGGCGGTCCCGGTCGCGGTCGGTGATGGTCACTCCCACGACCGCCACCGCCTGACGAACTCCCGGGCGTCGGCGGCGGCCATCGCGCCGCGGCCGCCCGCCGCGCCCTCGCCGATCCTGACGATCGACATTCGATCCGACGTCGTGAACAGGCTCGACGGTCCGTTCGGGCCGGTGACCATCACCACCGACGTCTGGTCGAAGCCGGAGACGAACAACGACGCGACCGGCAGGAGGTCGACCCCGGTCGTCTGCCGCACCGGCGTCAGGAGGTCGAGCACCATCGCCTCGTCGACCAGCGCCGCGCCGCGGCCTGGGTTCTGCCGGCTGGTGGTGCGGACGACCACGTCGAGCCCCGATCGGATCGCGTGCACGGCCAACGAGGCGGCGACGTCGACCGCCTCCTCGAAGTCGTCGGGGCTGGCGACCCCGCGAGCGGTGTCGACGACGACCGTGTACTCCGGCCGCCGGACCTCGACATGCTCGCGGATCATCAACGTGCCGGTGCGCGCCGTCGTCGGCCAGTGGATCATCCGCGGGTCGTCGCCCGGCACGTACTCGCGCATCGAGATGAACCCCGACATCGGGTCGATCGTCGCCCGCCGGACGACCGACTCGCTCTCGACCACCCGGGCCGCCCCCTGCGGGCCGATCAGCCCGTAGACCTTGGGATGCACGGTGACGAGGCTCGTCGCCGCGTCGTACCGCGTCCCGACCGAGAGCCAGAACGGGTCGATCCGCTCCACCCCGAACGGGCCGACCTCGAACAGGCCGCGGCGGCGGGTCGGGATCTGGCCGTCGACCCGCACGGCCGACGCCGGCTGGACCGGGTCGATCGGCGTGCGCGCCACCTGGTCGTCGCACGAGTCGATGATCGTCGCCCGGCCCGACCGGAACCGGGTCGTGTTCCCGAGCCGGTAGGTCACCCTGATCGGGTCGCCCCGCGGCACTCGCACGGTGGCGACCGAGCGGGTGACCGTCGCCCGCAGCGGCCGGTGCGACGCCCAGATCGCGAGCCCGACGAGGACGACCAGGCCGATCGAGCCGACGACCAGTTCCTCGTAGCGCCACCACCACCCGAGACCGCCGACCACGAGCGCGGCGAGCACGGCGCCGAGCCCGGATCGGGTGAGCACGATCAGCCCTCTCGGGAGCGCGGGACCGGCACCTCGTCGACGATGTCGGCGAGCACGGTGTCGACGCGCACGCCGCGCAGGTCGGCCTCGGCGGTCACCGCCATCCGGTGGCCGAACACCGGCGCGGCGACCGTCTTGATGTCGTCGGGCGTGACGTAGTCGCGGTTGTCGGTCGCGGCGAACGCGCGGGCGATTCGGAGCATGGCGATCGTGCCGCGCATCGAGACGCCGAGGCGGAGGTCGGGGTGGACACGGGTGGCGTTGGCGATCTGCACGATGTACTCGTTGATCCCCCGCGCGACCCGGATCTCGTCGATCTCGCCGATCGCCTTGTCCAGCTCGCGGGTGTCGGTGACCGGGCTGAGCTGGTCGTCTCGCTGGTGGCGGTGGAACTGCTCGAGCACCGACACCTCGGTGTCGGCGTCGGCGTACCCCAGGCTGAGGCGCATCGAGAACCGGTCGAGCTGAACGTCGGGGAGGGCGAACGTGCCCTGGAAGTCGCGCGGGTTCTCGGTGGCGATGACGAAGAACGGCCGCGGCACGGCGCGCCCGGTGCCGTCGGCGGTGACCTGCCGCTCCTCCATCACCTCGAGCAGGGCGGATTGTGTCTTGGGGCTGCCGCGGTTGATCTCGTCGCCGATCAACACGTTGGTGAACACCGGGCCCTCGCGGAACGAGAAGGCCCCCGACCGCTGGTCGTACACCATCACGCCGGTGATGTCGGCGGGCAGCAGGTCGGGTGTGAACTGGACGCGCTTCCACGTGCCGGCGATCGAGTTGGCGATCGCCTTGGCGAGGCTGGTCTTCCCGGTGCCCGGGACGTCGTCGAGCAGGAGGTGGCCCTCGGTGAGCAGGCAGCAGAGGGCGAGGCGGATCTGGTCTCGCTTGCCGCGGATCACCTGGTCGACGTTGCTGATCATGGCATCAGCGACTGGCGAGATGATCCCGGCCATGGCGCCGAGTGTAGGGGCGCGAACACTCCCGAGGGCGGAGTGCCGGACCGGCTTGACGGTTCCTTGAGGAAGTCGACCTCGGTGCGTGGCGGCGCCGGGGCCCGCGGGTGCCGGTGGCGGCGGTGGGTGGTTCAGTCCCAGTCGACCCGGGCGCCGGCGAGGGCGGCGCGCAGCACCGCCGCCAGCTGGGGATCGCGCGGCAGCACCGGTTCGAGTCGTTCGAGGTCGGGCAACGGCGGCAGCGCGGCCCCGGCCGGACGACCGAGCACGTCGAGCAACGGGTCGGCCGCCGGCTCGGGTTCGGGCGGCTCGCCGCCGGCCCGATCGTCGGCCCCCACGAGCCGGAGGTGCCGGCGCGACTGCGGGCCGGCCGAGCGGCCGGCCGCGGCCGGGTCGTCGTCAGGCGCTCCGGTCGGCCCGGACCGCCCGCGCCACAGGTCGAGCAGCTCCGGTTCGAGCAGCAGTTCGTCGCTGAAGCAGAACATCGCCGCGATCACGTGCTTGCACGAGTGGCCTGCCCAGTTCTCGTCGTCCGGGCAGGTGCAGCGCGTCACGACGTCGCGGCGCAGCGGCATGCCGTCGCCGGTCGTGACCTCGATGGCGGCGATGTACGGCGTCGGCCGCGAGCCCTGGACCTCGCAGGTGACGATGCCCGGCGCGATGTCGATGTCGAGCACCGAGCCGTCGCGGGCGTAGCGCTTGCCCTTGCGCAGCCGCTGGGGGTCGCTCAACTCCGCCGCCAGGACCTTCATCATCGTGGCCGGCAGCCGGCCCGGATGGGTGGCGCCGAACGGCTTGCGCGGCCGGCTCACTGGTCCTGCTCCAACACGACGAGATCGCGCAGCTGGTCGGTGGAGAGCTCGGAGAGCCACGCCTCGGAGTTCCCGACGACGGAGTCGGCGAGCTTGCGCTTCTCGTCGATCACCTGGCCGATCTTCTCCTCGACGGTGCCTTCGCACACGAGCTTGTGGACGTTGACGGTGCGCACCTGCCCGATGCGCCACGCGCGGTCGGTCGCCTGGTCTTCGACCGCCGGGTTCCACCAGCGGTCGTAATGGATCACCTGGCTGGCGGCGGTCAGGTTGAGCCCGGTGCCGCCCGCCTTCAGCGACACGATCAGCAACGGCGGGCCGGTGAGATCCTGGAAGGCGTCGATCATCCGGTCGCGGCCGTTGCGCGCGACCCCGCCGTGGAGGAACGGCACGTCGAGCGCCAGCTGCTGGCGGACGTGTTGGACGAGCAGCTCGCCCATCTCCCGGAACTGGGTGAAGACGAGCGCCCGCTCCCCCTCGTCGAGCAGGACGGTGACCAACTCGTCGAAGCGGGCCAACTTCCCGGAGCGGCCCTCGAGCCGCGAGCCGTCGCGCAGCGCCTGCGCCGGATGGTTGCAGATCTGCTTGAGGCGCATCAGCGCGGCGAGCACCTGGCCGCGCCGCTGCATGCCGGTCGACTCCTCGGCGGCGACGAGCAGTTGGTCGACGACCTGCTGGTACAGCGCGCCCTGCTCGCGGGTGAGCCGGGCGTAGGCGATCTGCTCGATCTTGTCCGGGAGGTCGGGGATCAATCGCTTGTCGGCCTTGGTGCGGCGGAGCACGAACGGCTGGGTGAGGCGCCGCAGCCGGGCCGCGGCGACCTCGTCGTCGTTGCGCTCGATCGGCGAGCCGAAGCGCCGGCGGAAGCTCTCCAGCCCGCCGAGCACGCCGGGGTTGACGGCGTCGAGGATCGCCCACAGCTCGCTCAGCCGGTTCTCGACCGGCGTCCCGGTCAGCGCCAACCGTTGCCCGGCCCGCACGGCGCGCACGGCCCGCGCGCTCTTGGTGTTCGGGTTCTTGATCATCTGCGCCTCGTCGAGCACCAGGGTCGACCACTCGCGCTCGCCGAGGTGGGCGATGTCGCGCGGCAGCAGCCCGTAGGTGGTGATCACGAGCTGCCGCGCCGGGTCGATGGCGAACAACTCGTCGGTCTCGGGGTCGAGGCCGCCGCTGCGGTTGCGGTTCGTGCCGTGGTGAATCGTGACCTCGAGCCCGGGCGTGAAGCGGGCCGCCTCCGATCGCCAGTTGCGCACGACGCTCAGCGGGCACACGACGAGGTGGGGCCCCGGCCGCTCGACGAGGTGCGCCAGGGTCGTCGCGGTCTTGCCGAGGCCCATGTCGTCGGCGAGGCAGCCCCCGAGCCCGAGCCGGGCGAGGAACTGCATCCAGCCGAGCGCGCGGCGTTGATAGTGCCGAAGCTCGCCGACGAACTCGCCCGACTCGGTGACCTCGGCCAGCCGGTCGTCGGGAAGGCCGTCCAGCAGGGCGGCGACCCAATCCTGCGCCGACCGGCCGCCGATCTCGCCCCCGGCGCCGTCTGCGGCCCCGGCGTGGTGGCCGTCGTGGACCGTGATCAGCGGCTGCTCCGCCGACGCCTCGTCGTCGTAGGCCATCTGGAGCAGCTCCAACGGGTTGACGCGCGGCTTGCTCGTGATGAGCTCGGACATCCGTTCGCGCTTGCGGCGCAGTTCGGCGGCGTCGATGCGGACCCAGCGGTGGCCGGTGTGCAGCAGCGTGGACCCGGCCTCGATCGCCCGCGCCAGCTCGGACTCGGAGATCTCGTCGTCGCCGACCATCAGCTTCCAGGCGACGATCGCCTCCCGCCCGAACTTCTTCTGGCGGTCGTCGGAGGGGGCGGGCGTCGCGTCGCCGGCCACGGACACCCGGCTGCGCACCAACCGTTCGGGCCCGATCAGCTCGACGCCGGCGAGCTGCAGCTCGACCGGGGCGACGTCGAGGAAGTCCTCCGCGGTGTCGAGGTCGAGCTCGACACCGGTCGGCTCGTGCTGGGTGGCGAGCTCGGCCAGCCCGGGCACGACGGGGGCGATGCGGTCGACGACGTCGGAGACCAGCTCGGCGAGCGAATCGATCCGGGCCTCCTCGCGGGCGACCTCGGTCGCCGCCTCGTTGCGCTCCCAGACGTCGTTGGCCGTGCACCAGCGCATCGAGTCCTGGTCGTCGACGAGTTCGAGGCGCACCTGCCACGGCTCGAGCGGGTCGTCGGAGATCAGCAGTCGCACACGGGGCAGGACGATCGGCTCGCCGTTCAGCCGCCGTCGGTGGCGGTCGAGCTCGTCGCGCAGCTCGCGGAGGGCGAGGTCGAACTCGTCGGTGCCGCCGCGGACGACGTGGTCGGGCTTCGACAGCGCGCCGAACACCGCCCGCAGCGCCTGCACCGCCGGTTTGCGCTGGCGGCCGAGGTCCGGCTTCCATCCGCCGTTGGCGAGGAAGGAGCGGGCGAGCCCGTCGACCAGCCGCTCGAAGATCTGCTCGGTGGTCGTGTTCGAACCGGCGACGCAGATCGGCGGCATCGCGAGCGTCAACGCGTCCAGGGTGCGGGCGACCGCCTTGGACTCGATCGGCGTCCAGCGGGCGACGGTGAACGGGCCCTCGTCGACGACGATCGGCGTGATCGCGCCGGCCGACACCGTTCGGCGGGCGAGCTCGGCGAGGCGGGCGAACCAGGCCAGCGAGTCGGAGAGGTGCTCGTCGGCGGGGAGCTCGGAGAGCCAGACCGCGCAGCCGAACGCGTCGAGCTGCACCGACGAGGCGTGCAGCGTCGGCCGCCCGGCGAGTTCGATCGTCACCCGGGCGACGGGGCCGTACGAGATCGGCGCGTCGTGCCAGCCGGTGCGCGTGCCGTCGGCGGCGAGCTTGCGGAACCCGGAGTAGAGCCAGGCCATCGAGGCGGTGTCGAAGCCGTTCCACCCCCACACGTGCAACGCGCCGCTACGCCACGTCCCCTGGGCGACGTGCGGCGGGCGGTTGCGGGACACGCTGACGAACCTACCGACAGGGTGTGGCCCCCGTGCCGCCACAGTCGTCGACGACCAAGCCAAGACCGCCAAACCCGAAGTCGTCGAGCGCCCGGACGATGTTCTCGGCGTTCAACGGGTCGACACGGATCCAGATGTCGAGATCTTTCGTGTACCGCGGGTGCCCGTGCGCCGCAACGGCATAGCCGCCAACCACAAGGAACTTGACCTCACGAGCGACGAACGATGCGATGAACTCGCTGAACTCGCGGTCCATCTGCCCATCCATGATGTTCGCGGCGAAGCTCCTCGACCATCGCAATCCGCTCGGCAGCGGGGCGTGTCACCCAATACCGCCACGGCTCGTCGCCCGCCGTGGCCGCCCGGATCGTGACCACGCGCTCCATCCCCGAATTCTACCCACGGCGCGTGCCCCAGGGCGTGCGCTGGATCCTCGGCCAGACGCCCGTCCGGACGTGCGAAGCTCCAGCCAGCGGCGAGTTTCCCGGCGGACGACACCGATCGCCAGCGAGTCGCTCGAACCGACCGGGTCGTCGCCGATCCGGTCGACGCGCCGGGGAGAAGCACGCGTCCTCGCTCCCCGCGCGACACTCTGTGAGATGGATGAACGCGTGAAGCGGCTGATCGCACCCGGCCTCGTCCTGCTCGTGCTGGCGGGGTTGGCGATCGCCGCCCCGGAGATCTACAGCGGCACGTTCAGCGACCTCGGCACGTTCCTGCGCGTGGCGGCCTTCGCGGTGGCGCTCGCCGCGTGGGCGTTCGCCATGCGCCGTTGGGTCCGACCCCCGGCCCTCGGGCTGGCCCTCGCGATCATCCCGATCCTGGCGTTCACCTGGATCTACGTCTGGCCCTACGTGCGCCCGCCCACCGAGGTCGACGAGGCGTTCCCCCCGACCGCGGCCGACCTCGGCGACCCGGCCCCCGACCAGCCGGCCGAGGCGGTCGACCCCACCCTCCCCGCCACGACCGTCGCACCGACCACGAGCGCTCCCCCGCCCGCCTCGAGCGAGCCGGGGGCGGAACCGGCGGCGCCAGCGGCGACGCCCCCGCCGACGCCCCCGCCGACCAGCGCCACGACGACCACCGTCCCGACCGAGCCGGTCGAGTTGCGACGGGCGAAATTCCAGGGGCTCACCGGCCACCGCGGCAGCGGCGACGCCGCCGTCTACCGCCTCGCCGACAGCTCGATCCTGCTGCGTTTCGAGGAGGTCGACATCGGATCGGGCCCGGACCTCGACGTCTACCTGGTCGCCGGGGACGATCGCCGGGGAATCGGCGAGGGCGTCTACGTCGCCGACCTCACCGCCGAGCGGGGGAACCAGAACTACGCGGTCCCGGCCGGCGTCGACCTCACGACCGGCACGTGGACCGTGTTGGTGTGGTGTGAGACGTTCGACGTCGAGGTCGCCAATGCCACCCTCACCTGACGACGTGGTTGTCCGCCGCCGCCGAACTTGATATGATAAGACTCAACTTTTTTGACAACTGACGTGGCCCAGCCAGTAGAGAGAGGATGATTCGTGGCGTTCGACCCGAAGAAGTGGACGATCAAGACCCAGGAGGCGTTCGCCGCGGCGATCGACCGGGCCAAGGAGCTGTCCAACCCCGAGCTGACCCCCGACCACCTGCTCGGCGCGCTGATGCGCCAGGACGGCACGATCGTGCCGGCGGTGCTGGCCAAGCTCGGCCAGGCGCCGTTGATGGTCCGCAACCGAGCCGACGAGGCCGTCGCCAAGCTGCCCAAGGCCTACGGCGGCGACGAGCCGCGGATGAACAAGGAGCTCAACGACGTCGTCGCCCGGGCCGAGGCGCAGCGCAAGGACCTGCGCGACGACTTCCTCTCCGTCGAGCACCTGCTGCTGGCGATGCCCGACCGGCTCGACGTCGGCACCGAGGAGCTGCTGCAGGCGATGGCCGAGGTGCGCGGCTCGCACCGCATCACCGACCAGAACCCGGAGGAGAAGTTCGCCGCCCTCGAGCAGTACGGCCAAGACCTCACCGCCCGCGCCGCGGAGGGCAAGATCGACCCGGTCATCGGGCGCGACGACGAGATCCGCCGGTGCATCCAGGTGCTCTCGCGGCGGACCAAGAACAACCCGGTGCTGATCGGCGAACCCGGCGTCGGCAAGACCGCCATCGTCGAAGGGCTGGCGTCGCGCATCGCCGACGGCGACGTCCCCGAGGGGTTGAAGCACAAGCGGATCATCGCCCTCGACATCGGCTCGATGGTCGCCGGCGCCAAGTACCGCGGCGAGTTCGAGGAGCGGCTCAAGGCCGTCCTCAAGGAGATCACCGACGCCGAGGGTGAGGTGATCACCTTCGTCGACGAGCTGCACACGATCGTCGGCGCCGGCGCGGCGGAGGGCGCGATGGACGCCGGCAACATGATCAAGCCGATGCTCGCCCGCGGCGAGCTGCGGATGATCGGCGCGACGACGCTCGAC
>JBFGCT010000067.1:0-19230 GCA_041581055.1 Ilumatobacteraceae bacterium
ATGACGGTGTGCTCGTGGCCCGCGCGCTCGCCCACGACCACCATGCCTTCGCCTCGCTCTTCCGCCGCCACGCCGCCGACGTCCACGCGTTCGCCCAGCGTCGGGCGCGATCGGCCGACGTCGCCGACGACATCGTGTCGGTCGCGTTCGAGAAGGCGTGGCGATCGCTCGCCACGCTCGGCGCCGACCACGGCGACCGGTTCCGGCCGTGGGTCTTCCGCATCGCCGCCAACGAGCTGGCGAGCCATTTCCGGTCGGGGTCGCGGCGGGCGCAACGGGAACATCTCGCGGCGATGCGCGGGGAGATCGTCGTCGACGGCGGTCGGGTCCACGGCGACGACGGCCGCCGCGACCCGGCGATGCCCGAAGGCGGGGACGCGGTGCTCGCCGCCCTCGCCACCCTGTCCGACAAGCACCAGGAGGTGATCTCGTTGCGGTATCTCGCCGACCTCGACCCCGCCGAGACCGCCAGCGCGCTCGGCCTGTCGAAGTCCCACGTCGCCGTCCGGCTCCACCGCGCGATGGCCGCCCTTCGCGACGCGATGCCCGACGAACCACCGCCGGGAGGCGACGAATGAACGCGGCAACGCTCGAAGTGACACTGCGCCGCCTCGGCTCGGCCCCGGTGGCCGCCCCCGACCTCGACGCGCTCGAAGCCCGGCTGCTGGCGACGATCGACGGCCCGCCGCCACCGGTGGACCTCGGCGAGCGCCGCCGCCGGCAGGTGGCGCCGGTCCTGATCGGTGCTGCGGCTTGCCTGCTGGCGCTGGTCGTGCTCGCCGCGGGCTGGTTCGCGGGCGGCGACGACCCCTATGTCCTCGCCGCCGCCGTCGATGTCGAGGTCGTGCTCCCCGACGGCGATGTGGTCGCCGGCATCGCCGGACTCGAGCTCCCGGTCGGAACGACGCTGAGCGTCGGCGGCTCGATGGAGATCGGTGGGACGGCCTACGGCCCCGGCGAGTACGTCATCACGGCCGACGGTCCGGCCGCGGTCGGCGACGCCGGCGGCGTGGGAGGCCGCCCGCCCGACGGCGGGGGAGGCGGAGGGGATGGCGGCGTCCCGGTCACCGGCACGTCGACGACGGTCCCGGAACGACCGGACGCGGTTCCCGCCGCGCCGCCGACGACCAGGCCAAACTCACCCACCACCGACCGGCCGACGACGACCGCCCGCGACCGGCCGACGACGACGGTTGGCGATCGGCCGACCACGACCGCGGGCGACCGGCCGACGACGACGGTTGGCGACCGGCCGACGACGACGGTTGGCGACCGGCCGACGACGACGGTTGGCGACCGGCCGACGACGACGGTTGGCGATCGGCCGACCACGACCGCTTCTCCCGCGCTGCCACCCCGCGTGACGACCACGACGGCGCCACCCCGCGACCCGCCACCCCCCGAGACGACGACCACCGGTCCACCCCGCGACCGGCCCTGACCGACCGGCGCGGCGACGCGGCCGCCGGCCGTCGTCCGTGCCACGATGGTCGGATGATCGTTGTGGTCGGTGAGGCGCTCGTCGACCTCGTGATCGAGCCGGACGGCGCCGTGACCGCGGCGCTCGGCGGCGCCCCGTTCAACACGGCGCGGGCGGTCGCCCGGCTGGGCGTGCCCGTCGAGTTCGTCGGCGCCCTGTCCGACGATCGGTTCGGGACCCTCCTCCGGCAGCGGCTCGTCGCCGACGGGGTCGGCGTCGCGCACGCGCCGATGACGACCCTGCCGACCACGCTCGCCGCCGCCGAGCTCAACGCCGGCGGTGGGGCGCGGTACCGCTTCTACATCGACGGCACCTCGGCGCCGTCGATGGTCGCGGACGACGTGCGCTCGCTGCCAGACGAGCCGGCGACGATGTTCACCGGTGGGCTCGGGTTGGCCCTCGAACCGATGGCGGAGACCGTCGCCGGCCTCGTCGAGGCCGTGGCGCCGTCGACGACGCTGGTCGTCGACGTGAACTGCCGGCCGCGGGTGATCGTCGATCGCGACGGCTACGTCGGGCGGCTGGAGCGGGTGCTCTCGCGGGCGGACATCGTCAAGGTCAGCGACGAGGACCTCGACTACCTGTTCCCGGACGTCGACGCCGCCACCGCCGCGCACCGGATCCTCGATCGAGGGCCGGCGGCCGTGCTGGTCACCGGCGGCGCCGGGGCGACACGCGTGGCGACCGTCGGCGGCTCGCGGGAGGTCTCCGTCGCGCCGCTCGCCGGGTCGGTGGTCGACACGATCGGCGCCGGCGACACCTTCGGCGCCGGCCTGATGGCGGCGTGGGTCGAACGCGGCGGCAACCGCCAGCGGCTGCGCGACCATGACGCGCTCGACGCGTTGGCGCGGGCGGTCGGCGCGGCGCACGAGGCCGCGGCGGTCGTCGTCACGCGCCGGGGCGCAGACCCGCCGTGGCGGTCCGAGCTACCCGCCACGTGGGCGACATGACGCGGGGCGCGTGCTCGTCGCCGGCCCCGGTCGCGTGGCGGGGTCGGCGAACACACCCAGAGCAGGTTCCGCCGTGGCGGCTAGCCAACCATGTCGACGGTGTCTGAGGCGATGGAGGTGCGCCATATGGGCGGACGCCTCCTCAGGATCTCACTGGTGACCGACCTGGCCGCCGGGATCTCGCCGACCACGCTCAGCCACGAGGAGGTCTAGGAGGCCGGCGCCGCCGCCGCTGAGCGGTTCGGCCGGCTGCTGGAGGTGCTGCTGCCCCGGTTGGGCCTTGACGGGTAGGCTCGTCTCGCAGGAAAACCATGAAGTCGTCGGCCAAGGAGCACAGGCAACACCGGCGCGTCACGGACAGCGCGTCCCGCAGCCCGGGACCGACGGCCCGCCGGAGCTCGCACGACACGCGCCTGGCCGGGTTCCAGGCCATGGTTGATCACAGCCCCCGCCAGGTCGCCCAACGCCGGCACGTCGTCCGACTGTTCGGCAGGCACGGGCCCGCGACCGGTCCGTCCGCCCCGCCCATTCAGGCGAAGTGGCGCGAGATCGACGGCGCGTACCACCAGTGGGACGCGCCGCTTGACGGCCTCCAGTGGTACAGCCACAAGAAGACCGGGAAGCTGTACTACGTCATCGCGGACGTGACCCAGTTCGACGAGGAGGAACTCAAGTACTACCGCAAGCATGAGGGCGCTCTCCTCAGCGAGAAGGGCTGGCTCGGAAGGAAGGGCGGGGGGTTCGTCAGCGGCACGTGGGAAGAGGCGGACTCGGAGATCGTGCCTGCGAATCTCCCGGAACCGCAGGCGGTCGTGCCGCGCCCGAAGCACGCCATCTCCCCGGTAGGAAGATGGAAAGAGCTAGGGGAGCGCCACAGCGAGGCTGGGACCATGGAGGACGTCCTCAAGAAGATGTACCTCCACGGCGGGGTCGACTCGCACGACGTCGTCGCCAAGCTCAAGGAACTGCGCAAGCTCGGTCCCAGGTGGGAGGAGCTCGCCGCCGATCCGGGGCTCATGCTGCGGCCGCAGTTCTTCGAAGCGCTGCTCGAGCTGGTCAAGGGCGAGGACGTCGCATCGCCCTGGGAAGCTCGCAAGCAGGTGGCGAAGGCCCTCGGCCCCGACACCGCATACCGGGCGCTCTGGATCAGCCACGAGTACGCCAAGAAGCTCAGTGACACAGAGCTGAGGAAACAGGAGGTACTGCTGCCGAAGAAGTGCTTCGACGCCGGTTCGGCATGCGACTGCGATCGGGTGCTCGACAACATCGAACTCTTGCTGCGGCGTCACGTGGAGAGCGGCGGGCAGAGCAAGGCCCAGTCGGTCACGAAGTCCCAGGATAATGCGATCGCCGTTGCCAATCGCATCCGGCTCGACTCGGACGATCCTTACGACCCCACCAAGGGCGTCTACCTGCTGACGCTGCGGGTGCCAAAGATCGACCTGTTCTACGTCGGGGACTTCACCACCGACTATGACTCGTTCCTCATCCATCTGGGCTACGCCGGGAAGGTCGAGGCGTACAGTCGTGACATCGAACAGATCGTCGTCGGAAACATCCGCGGAGTGAACATCACGAAGGTCGAGCTGATCCGCGACCCTCTCGGGTACGCGAAGACGGCCCGGCGGCTCACCTGAGCGTCGTGTGCACGTCGTCGGGGACTGGAACGTCATGCTGTTCGACCCGCCCATCGTCGTCGACTCTGGCCGCGTCGCCTCCCGCCGTGCGCGCAGGAAGTCGGCGAGCTCCCTGCGGTGGTCGCCGGCGGCCGCCATCGCTCAGTCGCAGAGCTCCGAGTCGGTCGGGTCGCCGCCGGCGGTGTAGACGACATCGCGGCCGTTGTACGACGCGACGATCGTCTGGCCGTCGGTGAGGAGCCGGAGTTCGACGGCGATCGGCCCGTCCGGCCGGCTCGGGTCGATGTCCCACTCGGCGGGGATCCATTGGAAGACGCTTCCGCCCTCGGCGGTCCGCCACCACCGGCCGTTGAAGTACCCCAGGATCGCTGCCCCGCAGTGCACGCCGAGCTCGTACGACACCGGCGTGTCAACGGCGAGGTCGGCGCCGACGAGGGCCGGTGGCGCCGTGCTCGGCGCAGGCCGGCAGGGCTGGCCGCGCAGGCTGTCGCAGGCCGGGTAGCCGGCCGGCGGTTCGATCCCGGGCACGACGGGGAGCACGATCTTGGACGCGGTGAGTCCGCCGAGCCCGATCTCGACCCGCTCCCCCCGCGCGATCGTCTCGAACACCCACACCGCCCGGTTGCCGCCCGGAGCGTCGACCGTCAACCGGATCTGCGAGGCGGCCCGGAACACGTGGGCGAAGGGGAAGATCTCGACGCGGGCCGGCGCCAGGACGGCGTCGGGCAGGGCTCTGGCGTCAGCCTCGCGATGGGTGTGGACCGGACGCAACTCGGTCGACGCCGCCTCGTCGAGGGCGCGATGGCTGGCCCGCAGCCAGCCGGACTGGACGTACACCTCCTGGCCGTCTGGGCGGATCTCGGTCAACGTGACCTCGAGGTCGGTGTCCCCGAGGTTGGACCCGACCCACAGATCGACCGAGCCCGATCCGACCATCGTCAGCGTCTCGTCGAGCGGCGCGGAGGTGAACACGGCCGCGGTCCCGAGCGCGTTCGGCTGCCAATCCCACTCGACGTCGACCTTCCACAGATCGCTGGAGTTGCCGTCCCAGAACGTCTTCGCGACGCCATCGGGCAGCGCCACGTAGCCGGCTCGGCGTTCGACGGTCGGCAGCGCGTCGGTGAGCCGCCCGTCGGCCGCGAGGTACCAGGTGGTCGGCGTCGTGCCGGGGACCGGCCACGCCTCGAAGGACTCCACGAAGCGGGGGAGCGGGGCGAGCGGCTCCTGGCCGTCGGCGGCGCCCTCCTCGAAGAGCACCTGGATCGGCGGCTCGGCCTCGAACGCGGCGAGCGCCTCCTCGTGGGTCATCCCGGCGAACCGGTCGGGCGGGAACTCGATCGGACCGTTGCCGAACAGCCCGCCGCCGAGGATGTTGGCGATGCCGCCGGCGGCGTTGACCTCCGGCGTCTTGCCCGCCACGTAGAGATCGAGGAACTCCTTGTAGCGCGGGAAGACGCCGGGTCCGATCGACTCGGTGTGGAGCCCGTTGACGAGCGACGCGTAGAGGTGGTCGGTCCCGGTGAACCGGTCGAGCATCGTCGCGAAGCGGCCGCCGGTCTGCTCGTCCTGCCAGGCGCCGGCGACGAACGTCGGCACGGTGATCTTGTCGACGAAGAGGCGCGGCGCGATGTCGTCGCCGAGCGACGCGACGTAGAACGGCGTCGCGCGGATCTCGCCGACGAGGTCGGGGTTCTGCAGCCTGAGCGACTGGTTCGCGGCGCACTCCGCGTCGCCGGCGGCGATCAGGTCGGCGGCCCATCGCTGGCCTTCGGGCATCGACTCGTCCTGCCGTTGCTGGGTCCACTCGACGGCGAAGCCGGTGTTGAGGATGCCGCCGGGGTAGAGCGTCGAGTTGTAGCTGTCGTCGATCACCGAGAGCGGGGTGATCGCGGCGAGGCTGGGCGGCTGGGTCTGGGCGACGAACAGTTGGCTGATGCCGGGGTACGAGACGCCGACCATCCCGACTCGGTTGTCCAGCACCCACGGCTGGGCGGCGACCGCCTCGATCACGTCGTAGCCGTCGGTGCTCTGCGTGTACTCGAAGAAGCGGAACGACCCGCCGCTGCAGCCGGTGCCGCGCATGTTGACGCCGACGTACGCGTACCCGAGGGCCGCGAACAGGTCTTTGAACCCCGCCTCGTCGGGGTCGCTCGGCGTGTAGCCGGAGTACTCGACGACGGTCGGGTATGGCCCGTCCTCGGGCGGGCCGGGGAGCACGACGTTGGCCGACAGCGTCGTGCCGTCGCGGGTCGTGAGGTAGCCGAAGCCCGGCGCGGGCAGCCGCTGCTCTGCGTAGAACGAGGGATCGGGAGTGGCCGTCCGGGTGATCACCTCGACCGGGTCGCTGACCTCGCCCGCGGTGCGGTTCACCACCTCGACGACCGTGCCGGCCTCCAGCCCGCGGGCCAGCCAGGACCCCGATGCGTCGGCCTCGCCGGCGGCGATCGCCTCGTCGTTCTCGGTCAGCACCTCGAGCCGGTCGCCCGGCGTCGCCCCGATGACCGCCAGCTGTTCGACCCCGGGCCGAACCTCCGCCGTGAGCGGGGCGAGCGGCGAGTCGTCGACCGGGGGCTGCGGGGCCGCCGGGTCGGTCGGCGGCGGCTCGGACGACGGCGGCTCGGACGCCGGCGCTGTCGCGGGCGGCTCGGACGGCGGCGCCGTCGGACGACCCGCGTCGTTCGGGCTGTCGTCGGCGCCGGAACACGCGGCGGCGAGCAGCGCTCCGGCGATCAGCAGCGCGGTCGGTCGACGTCTCATCGGATCATCCTTGCCTGCCCGCGCCCCGGGACGGGCGTCGGTCGGGCGATACCGTCTGTCCCGTGGAGACTCCCGACCGGTTCGACCTCGACGCGATGCTCGACGACCTGCGCACGCTGGTCGAGATCGAGTCGCCGTCGCACGATCTCGACGCGCTCGGCCGGTCGGCCACGGCGCTTGCGGCGATGATCGAGCGGCACCTCGGCGGCACGGCCCGTCTGGTCGGCAGCCTCGCCGGCCCACACGTGTACTGGTCCGGCGGCGGCGAGCCGAAGGTGCTCCTGCTCGGACATCACGACACCGTGTTCCCGATCGGCACGCTCGCCCGCCGCCCGTTCGACGTGATCGACGGGCGGGCCACCGGCCCCGGCGTGTTCGACATGTTGGGCGGCATCGTGCAGGCGCTCCACGGGCTGGCGTCGCTCGACGATCGCTCCGGGGTCGAGCTGCTGTTCAGCGCCGACGAGGAGATCGGGTCGCACGCGTCCCGCGAGCTGATCGAGGAGCGGGCCGCGGCGTGTGGCGCCGTCCTCGTGCTCGAACCGTCCGCCGACGGCGGCGCGCTGAAGACCGGCCGCAAGGGATGCGGCACGTTCGAGGTCGTCATCCACGGTCGGGCCGCGCACGCCGGGCTCGAACCGGAGCGCGGCGTCAACGCGCTGGTCGAGGCCGCCCACCAGATCCTCGCCATCGACGCGTTCGGCCGGCCCGATGTCGGCACGACGGTGACGCCGACCGTGTCGAGCGCCGGGTCGGCCGACAACGTGGTGCCGGCCGAGGCGCGGATCCGCGTCGACGTCCGCGTCGAGTCGGCCGACGAGAAGGCCCGGATCGAGGCGGCGATGGCCGCGCTGACCCCCCACGTCGAGCACGCCGAGCTGGCGGTCTCCGGCTCGATCAACCGCCCGCCGATGCCGGAGTCGGCGTCGACCACGCTGTTCCCGCTCGCCGAGAGCGTGTCGCCCGGGATTCGCGGCCACGCCGTCGGCGGCGGCAGCGACGGCAACTTCACCGCGGCGATCGGCGTCCCCACGCTCGACGGGCTCGGCGCCGTCGGCGGCGGGGCCCACGCCGACCACGAGTACGTCATGGTCGACACGATGCCCGATCGCGCCGCCCTCGTCGCCGGCATCGTCGCCCAGATCTGCTCAACACCGTTTGCGTCGCGATTGTGAACGGACAGGTCGACCAGAATCGCGACGCAAACGAGGGAGGGCGGCCGCGGCGATCGACCGGCCTGGTCGGCCGGGCGGTCGGCCGGGGGGTCCTCAGGGCTGCTCTGAGGGCGGGTCCAACGCTTCGGTGACGTCGCCCTGGGCGAGCGTGCCGACGTCGCGGTAGAGGTCGAGCTTGGCCCGCGTGTCGGTGATGTCGAGGTTGCGCATCGTCAGCTGGCCGATGCGGTCGAGCGGGCCGAACGCGGCGTCCTCGACGCGCTCCATCGACAGCCGGTCGGGCTGGTAGGTCAGGTTCGGCCCCGTCGTGTCGAGGATCGAGTAGTCGTCGCCGCGCCGCAGGCGCAGCGTGACCTCGCCGGTGATCGCCGAGCCGACCCAGCGCAGCAGCGGCTCGCGCAGCATCAGGCTCTGCGGGTCGAACCACCGGCCCTCGTACAGCAGCCGGCCGAGGCGGCGGCCCATCGAGCGGTAGTTCTCCAGCGTGTTCTCGTTGTGGATCGCCGTCGCCAACCGCTCGTAACACACGTGCAGCAACGCCAGCGCGGGCGCCTCGTAGATCCCGCGGCTCTTGGCCTCGATGATCCGGTTCTCGATCTGGTCGCTCGTCCCGAGCCCGTGCCGCCCGCCGACGGCGTTGGCCTCGAGTACGAGGTCGACCGGAGAGTTGAACGTCGCGCCGTTGATCTCGACCGGCCACCCCTCCTCGAAGCGCACGGTGACGTCCTCGGCCTCGATCTCGACCGCCGGATCCCAGTGGGCGACGCCCATGATCGGCGACACGATCTCCATGCTGGTCGCCAGCTCCTCGAGCGCCTTGGCCTCGTGTGTCGCGCCCCAGATGTTGGCGTCGGTCGAATACGCCTTCTCGATGGCGTCGCGGTAGGGGAGCCCGCGGGCGACGAGAAACTCGCTCATCCCCTTGCGCCCGCCGAGCTGGTCGACGAAGGCGGGGTCGAGCCAGGGCTTGTAGATCCGCAGGTGCGGGTTGACCAGCAGCCCGTACCGGTAGAACCGCTCGATGTCGTTGCCCTTGTACGTCGAGCCGTCGCCCCACACGTCGACCCCGTCGTCGTGCATCGCCCGCACGAGCAGCGTGCCGGTCACCGCCCGCCCGAGTGGCGTCGTGTTGAAGTAGGTGCGGCCGCCCGTCGTGATGTGGAAGGCGCCGCATTGGACGGCGATCAGGCCCTCGCGCACCAGCTCGTCACGGCAATCGACCAGCCGCGCCTCCTCGGCGCCGTACACCCTGGCCCGGTCGGGGACCGACGCGAGGTCGGGCTCGTCGTATTGGCCGAGATCGGCGGTGTAGGCGTACGGGATCGCGCCCAGCTCGCGCATCCAGGCGACGGCCGCTGACGTGTCGAGGCCCCCGGAGAAGGCGATGCCGACCCGCTCGCCGACGGGCAACGACATCAGCACCTTGGCGTTCGAGGCGGCGTCCGACATAGGCCGACGACGCTATCCCGCGGCGGGCGGCCCGGCGGCGGGCGGCCCGGCGGCAGTCGGTGTGGCGGGTTCCGGTACGGGCTCGGTCGGAGGCGGTGGGGCGGCGGAGTCGTGCGCCGGGCGATAGCGGCCCCCGAACGAGGCGAGCGAGACAAGCCCGACCGAGCCGGCGACGGCGAACTCGGCGGCGGCGAGCCCGGGCATGTACCACAGGTCGATCGCCGCGACCACCCCGATCGCCGCCGTTCCGGCGAGCGAGATCCACGGGACGGAGCGCACGTTGTACACCGCGCACAGCGCGACGGCGACGACGATGACGAACGGGAGGATCCGGACCGGGACGGGCTGCGGGTCGGCGCGCGGCCCGAGCCACCAGGTCGCGATCCCGACCTCCTCGCTAGCCTTCCAGACCCCGGCGAGCGCGAGGAAGGCCGCCGTCCAGGCGGTGGCGACCATGATCTGCCAGGCGGTGGTCAACTGCCCGACCCGCGGCGGTGGTGGCTGGGCGTCCGGCACGACCGGAACTGTACGCGCCGACGGCGCGAACTCCGAGGCGGCTACCCTGCCCGCACACATGGCCTCCGACGACACCGCCCGCCGCGCCCCGTTCGAGAAACTGTCGATCTTCTACCCGATGTGGAACGAGGAGCTGTACGTCGCCCGGGCCCTCCAGGCCGGCCGGCGGGCGTGCGAGAACCTGATCGAATCCGGTGACATCGCGGACTACGAGCTGATCGTGGTCGACGACGCGTCGACCGACTCGACCGGGCGGCTCGCCGACGAGCTCGCCGCGGCCGACCCCCACGTGCGGGTCGTCCACCACGCGCGGAATCGCAAGCTCGGCGGCGCGATGAAGACCGGGTTCGCGGCGGCGACCGGCGACCTCATCCTGTACACCGACGCCGACCTGCCGTTCGACATGGCCGAGCTTCCCCGAGCCGTGCGCCTGATGCGCGATTACGGGGCCGACATCATCAGCGCCTACCGCTTCGACCGGACCGGCGAGGGGTACCTGCGGATCGCCTACACGATCGTCTACAACCTGCTGATCCGCCGGTTGTTCGGGGTGAAGGCGCGGGACATCAACTTCGCGTTCAAGCTGTGCCGGGCGGAGATCTTCGAACACGTCGAGCTGAAGAGCGAGGGCTCCTTCATCGACGCCGAACTCGTGATCCGCGCCACCCGGCTCGGATACGAGATGCTCCAGTTCGGCGTCGACTACTTCCCCCGCACCCGCGGCGAGTCGACGCTCAGCTCGCCGGGCGTGATCCTGACGATCCTGCGCGAAATGCACGAGTTGCGGGGCGATCTCGACGGGATCGAGCCCGTGGTTTACCGCGACTGATCGTCGTCGGGCGGCGTCCCCACCGACGATGGCCGATCGCGACGCGAAACACCTGCGAACAACCGCCGTTGCGGTCCCCCAGCCGGAACCCGTTGATAGCGTGGCGCTCGTCCGCCTCCCCCCGAAACGTGCATCGTGAACCAACCCCGCCGCCGCCAACCGAACAACCAAGCCGCCCGCTGGCTTCCCGCCGTCGCCGCCGCCGGCGTGTTCGGGACGGTCGTCATCGCCGGCGTCGCGCTCGGCGGCGGCGCCTCGTCACCGCCCGCGGCCGTCGACGTCGCGCTGACCGAGTCGACGTTCCCCCCACTCACCGTGCCGGCGTCGATCCCCGAGCCGACGGCCACCGTCTCGACCACGTCGCCGATCACCAAGGTGCCGCTCGAACGGACGCTGACCAAGGGTCTGGCCGGCAACGACGTCGCGCTGGTCCAGGCGCGGTTGACCGAACTCGGGTTCGTGCCCGGCCCGGCTGACGGGATCTACGGCGACCAGACGATCAAAGCCGTGTGGGCCTACGAGAAGCTCGTGCTCGGCGCGCCGAGCGCGGCCCCGACCGGCCGCGTCACGCCCGAGATGTGGGACGCGATGCAGGACCCGTTCGTCATCCAGCCGCGCCGGCCGAACGCCACCCGGAACCACACCGAGGTCTACCTCCCCGAGCAGGTGCTGGCGGTGTTCCACGACGACACGCCGGTGATGATCACCCACATGTCGAGTGGCACCGGCGAGGAGTGGTGCGACGAGGTCACGATCAGCCCCGGCGAGTACAACAACCCCGACCCCAACGCCGAGCCGCTCGTGCGCGGCGAGTGCGGAGTGTCGGTGACGCCGGGCGGCGTCTTCACGTACCACCGCCAGATCGAGGGAATCCGCCAGAGCTCGCTTGGCGGCATGTGGAACCCGAACTACTTCAACTACGGCATCGCCATCCACGGGGCGCTCAACGTGCCGCTGCAGCCGGCGTCGCACGGGTGCATCCGGGTCCCGCTCAACATCTCCGAGGACCTGCAGGGGCTGCTGAACATCGGCGACCAGGTGTACGTGTGGGACGGCGTCCAGGAACCGGAGTACTACGGCGAGCAGCTGCCGCGCTTCAACTGGATCGACCCGAACTACGAGACCACCACGACGTCGAGCAGCACGTCGACGACGGTCCCGCCCTCGACGACGACCACGACCGCGCCGGCCCCGACAACGCCGCCCACGCCGCCGCCGACGTCACCGCCGACGACGACGACCGTGAAGCCGACGACCACGACGACCGTGAAGCCGACGACCACGACGACGCTGAAGCCGACGACCACCACGAGCACCACGACGCCGGCGCCCAGCGGTGGGTCGGGTGGATCGGGCGGCGGCTGAGCCGCGCGGTGCGCCGCGTCAGAGCGTGCAGGCGTCGAGGCCGCCGAGCACGCCGAGGCGGAACGCAGCGGTCTTCTCGAAGGCGGTGCCGAGTTGGTCGTCGTCGCTGCCGATGTCACCGATCAGGATGACGGTCTGGATCGCCTCGGTCAGGTCGCCGGGCGACACCGACACGGTTCGCTCCTCCGGCCGTGGCTGCGGCAGGAGGCCGGACGTCTCGGGGATCACCGTCTGGACCCACGCGCCGGTCAGACAGTCCGCGTTCAGCACGCGCTCCTCGCCGGTGAGGGTGGAACCGGCCGAGGCCTGCACCGCCTCGGCCCACGAGACCCCGAGCAGGTACCCGACGGCGAAGTCGCCGACCTCGCGGTACAGCTCGAGTGCCTTGGGCTCGTTGAGGTACACGACGCCGTCGTCCGCGCAGAGCGCGGCGCCGAGGTCGAACTGTCCGACGAGCCGGTCGCACGCCACCTCGTCGCTCGCCGCCGCCGACTCCAGCGTGAGCCCGTCGAACTCGGTGAACCGGTCCTGCAGCTCGATGTCCCAATAGCGGTTGAGGTCGTCGGGGATGAAGCCGAGGAGCTCGTTCTCCCCGAAGCCGAACACCGCGTCGCCGCCGCTTCGGCGTTCGTCGAGGTCACGGAACTGGTTGGGGGTCAGCGGCAGGGGTTGGTCGAGTAGTCCGACGCACTGTGCCGCGCCTCCCTGGAAGCCGACCTGGAACGCGCCGACGCGGTCGAAGCCGGAGCCGTGTCCACCTGGGGTGAGCTGGCTCACGCCAAGCGGATCCTCGACCTTGATCATCGCGATCAAGCCGGCGCGCACGTCGAGGTCGCTGAACCGCAACCCCGGCGACTCACCGCCCGCGGCCCGACTCGCCCACGCGCCGGCGAAGCAGTCGGCCTGCTGCTCGGTGATGACCGTCGGCAGACTCCGGTTGAGCGCGCCGGAGCGCTGTTGAATCGCGTGGCCGAACTCGTGGGCGAGGACGATGCCGATCGTCGCTGGGCCGAAGTTCGCGGCCAGCTCGAACAGGAGCCCGTCGGCGCCGTCGTCGTAGACCACGAAGTCGCCCTGCCCGCAGTAGAACGCGACGAACTCGCGAACGTCGTCATATGTCGTGCGCGGCGTCCCGCAACCGGGGAGGTCGTCGGGCCGTTCGGGGTACGCGGCGTAGACGTTGCCCTCGAGCGGTGTGAACGGCGCGCCGTACAGGGTCGGGTACTCGCCGTCCCACCACCGTTGGAGGTCGGTGAGCGCGGCGAGCAGGAACTCGTCGTACTCGCGCGCCGGCTTGGCGATGCCGAAGTCGATCGCGTCGGGGTCGAACTCGAGCGGCGGGGGAGTGGTCGGATCGGGGGCCGGGTCGGTCGTCGCCGTCGTCGCCGGGTCGGTCGTCGCCGGGTCGGTCGTCGCCGGGTCCGAGCCCACCGGCACGGTGTCGGGGACCGGGATGAACGTTGCGTCGTCGGCCGGCGACACGATCTGGTCGGCGCGCTCGGTCCTGACCCCGGCCGACACGGCGCAGGATGTGGCGAGCACGGCGAATCCGAGCAGCGTGAGGGGAAATCGGCCGGCGAAACCCACGGGCTCGACTCTAGGCGCCCAGGCCCGCGACCGGCCCGCGGCGCGCGCCGTTTTCGGCGTTGTTCCCGGAGTCTCACCTCACGCTTACCTTCCGGCGGCGTTCGCCGGACTGCGGATCGTGTGGCGCCCCCGTGCTACCTTGCCCCGAAGCCGGAGCGAGGAGATGGGGGTTGTCGATGGCGTTGCTCGAGGTCAACGAGATTTCGGTGCACTTTGGTGGCATCGTCGCGTTGAGCGACCTGTCGTTCGAGATCGAAGAGGGTCAGATCTGCGGCCTCATCGGGCCGAACGGGGCCGGCAAGACCACGATGTTCAACGTCGTCAGCCGGATCTACGACCCGAGCGGCGGCACCGTGCGCTTCGACGGTGACGACCTGCTCGCCCATCAGCCGCACGAGATCTCCTCGATCGGCGTGTTCCGCACGTTCCAGAACTTGGCGTTGTGGCCCGGGATGTCCGTCATCGAGAACGTGATGGCGGGCGCCCACACCCGCAGCAAGCAGAACTTCTTCACGGCGATGTTCGACCTCGGCCGGCGGAAGGAAGAGGCCGGGCTCAAGCTCGAGGCGTACCACATCCTCGACGATCTCGGCCTGGCCCACGTGGCGTTCAGCCAGTGCGCCGGCCTGCCGTACGGCACGCTCAAGCGGATCGAGCTGGCGCGCTGCCTGATCGGCCGCCCGAAGCTGTTGATGCTCGACGAGCCGGCGACCGGGCTGACCCACGCCGAGGTCGACGTGCTGTCCGACCTCATCAACAAGATCCGCGACGACTACGAGCTGACGATCCTGCTCGTCGAACACCACATGGGATTGGTGATGGGGATCTCGGAGAACGTGGTCGTGCTCGACTTCGGCCGCAAGATCGCCGAGGGGCTCCCGAGCGAGGTGCAGGAGGATCCAGCGGTGATCGAGGCCTACCTGGGGACGCCGGCATGACCGCCGACTCCCACGTCCTCGAAGTGGCCGACCTGCGGGGCGGGTACGGCGCGATCCAAGTGCTGCACGGGCTCGGCTTCTACGTCGGCCTCGGCGAAGTGGTCGTCATCCTCGGCGCCAACGGGGCCGGCAAGACCACGACGCTGCGGGCCATCTCGGGCATGATCAAGACAACGGGCAGCGTCAAGTTCCGCGGCAACGAGATCGGCAACAGCAACGCGGCCGACATCGTCCGCCTCGGCATCGCCCACGTGCCACAGGGCCGTGGCACGCTGCCCGAGCTGTCGGTCGAGGACAACCTGCTCGTCGGCGCCTACACCCGCAAGGACAACGAGGTCCAGCACGACATCGAGCGGTGGTACGAGGTGTACCCGGTCCTCGCCGAGCGTCGCACCCAACGCGCCGGCAGCCTCTCGGGCGGAGAGCAACAGATGCTCGCCGTGTCGCGGGCGCTCATGTCGCGCCCGGACCTGCTGCTGCTCGACGAACCGTCGCTCGGCCTCGCGCCGATGATCGTGCAAGACCTCTTCCAGCGGTTCCAGCACATCAACAAGGACACCGGCACGACGATGCTGGTCGTCGAGCAGAACGCGCAGCTGGCGCTCGGGATCGCCGACCGTGGCTACGTGCTCGAGTCGGGCCACATCAGCCACGAGGGTCCGGCCGAGCAGCTGATCAACGACGACGCCATCCGCAAGGCCTACCTCGGAGTCTGACCCATGGACCTCTTCCTCAACCGGCTCTTCGACGCCCTCTCCAACGGTTCGACCTATGCGCTGGTCGCCCTCGCGCTCGTCATGATCTACAAGGCGACGACGTTGATCAACTTCGCCCAGGGCGAGATGGCGATGTTCGGCGCGTTCATCGTCCTCGTGCTGGCGACCGAGCGGGGTGTGCCGATGTGGCTCGCCGTCGTCCTCGGCATGATCCTCTCGGCGGTGCTCGCGGCGGGGATCGAGCGCACGCTGATCCGACCGTTCGACCCGGCCGATCACCTCCCGCTGGTGATCATCACCCTCGGGATGTTCCTGGCGATCGGGTCGATGGCCGGCATCGTCTGGCGCTTCGACCCGCGGTCGTTCCCCGAGCTGTTCCCGTCCGGCGTGGCGCTGACGATCGGCTCGGCGACGCTGAGTTGGTACACGGTCGGGGTCGTCTCGACCGTCGTGGTCACCGCCGCCCTCCTCACCCTGCTGCTCAACCGGACCAAGATCGGCCTGGCGTTCCGGGCGGTGTCGTCCAACCTCGAGTCGAGCCAGCTCTCGGGTATCCGTGTCGGCCCGACGCTCCAGTTCGGCTGGGCGATCGCCGCCGCGGTCGGCACGCTCGGCGCCTGCGTGTTCGTCGCCGACCCGATCCGCCAGCTCGACCCGTTCGTGATGGTGCGGGTGCTGATCTTCGCCGCCTCCGCGGCGGCGCTCGGCGGCCTCGACAGCCTGTGGGGGGCGATCATCGGCGGGATCCTGATCGGCGCCGTGCAGAGCCTCCTCGTCCCCTACACCCCGATCCCGAACGAGCTCAGCCTCGCTGCCGCCGTGTTCGTCCTGATGGTCGTCCTGCTCTTCCGGCCGTCCGGTCTGTTCGGCACTCCACCGGTGGAACGGGTCTAGGGGAGCATCATGGCTGCACGAGTTCTCGTCCAGGGCACCCCCGCCTATCGCAACTACAAGCTGATTGGCTGGGGGCTGTTCTTCATCTTCCTGATCCTGATCGCCTTCGCCTACGCCGACACCGGCCAGATCACGCTCTACGACAACAAGTACTCGCTGAGCATCCCGCGCATCAACAAGGCGCTGTCGTTCTCGGTCGCCATCCTCGGCCTGCAGGTCGTCGTCGGCTACACCGGGCAACTGGCGCTCGGCCAGAGCTTCTTCTTCGGCACCGGCGCCTACCTCGCGGCGTGGCTGGTCGCCGACCACAACTGGCCGTGGTTGCAGACGCTGATCGTCATCATCCCGGTGTGCTTCGTGCTCGGGTTCCTGCTCGGCATCCCGGCGTTGCGGATCAAGGGGTTGTATCTCGCCTTGGTCACGTTGGGCCTCGCGGCCGTGTTCCCCTCCGTCGTCCAGCTCGAACAACTCGAGGAGTACACGGCCGGCGCCGCCGGGAAGACGACGTCGTCGGACCTCGACGCGCCGAGCTGGCTCCCGCTCGACGGCATGGCGGCGGCCCTGCAGGAGATCCCGCTGGTCGGGGTCTACTTCGGCGACGGCGACCTGTCGAGCCGGGCGGCGAACCGGATCTGGGTGTTCCTGCTGTTCATCATCATGATCGCGTTGCTGGTCTGGCTGATCTCCAACCTGATCAGGAGTCGACCGGGCCGGGCGATCCGGGCGATCCGCGACAACGAGACCAGCGCCGCGGTGTCCGGCGTGAACCTCTCGCTGTACAAGACCATCGCGTTCGGCATCTCGACGGCGATCGGCGGGATCGGCGGGATGATGTACGTCGCCGAACTGGGGATTGCCTCGCCGGGTGACTTCACCCAGCTCTTGTCGATCTTGTTCATCGTCGGGCTCGTCACCGGCGGCGTCGGCACGAACTCGGGCGCCGTGCTCGGTGGGCTGATCATCGCCTTCGTTCCCGAGTGGTCGTCGTCGACCGAGGAGCTCCCGATCGTCCCCGAGCGCTGGCTGCAGGGCCCGACCGGCACGTTCATCATGGGTGTGCTGCTGATCGCGCTGATGTTCTTCCTGCCCGGCGGCATCGTCGCCGGGGTGCGCAGGCTGAAGGCCCGCTTCGTGCGCCTCCAACCAGCGCCGCCGAAGGGCTTCGAGCATCACGTCGCCCCGACACCACCAGAGGGGTCCGCGGCGAGTACCGTCGAGGCCGACGCCGAGGCCGACGCCCCGGCGACGTAGAGATCAACCGGGCACGACGGTTCATTACGGTCTTCAGGCCGGTCGCGTGCGCGGTCCACGAGCTGGTCAATCAGCACCATCACACCAAGGGGAGAACATGCGAGCTTCACGCACATGGAAGCGCACCGTTGCAGGGTTCATGGCCGCCGGCCTGATCGCTGCGGCGTGCGGCAGCGATGACGACGGGGGTGGCTCGTCCACCGATCCGCCGACGACCGACGCGCCGGTCGTGACCGACGAGATGTCCGAGGACGAGCCGGTCACCACCGACGAGATGTCCGAGGACGAGCCGGTCACCACCGACGAGATGTCCGAGGACGAGCCCGAGGGCGACGGCGAGGCGCTGCCGACCGAGGGCGATGTCGAGGTCGCCGCCGGCACGGTGCTGAACCTGGACGATTGTCCTGACGACTGGAGCGCGACGACCGGCGTCGACGGCGGCGAGATCCGCCTCGGCCAGTCGCTGCCGCAGTCCGGCGCGCTCGCCGCGTTCGGCGCGATCGGCGAGGGGATGGAGTTCTACTTCGACTACATCAACGACAACGAGCCGGTCGACGGCAAGAAGCTCGTGCTCGTCACCCGTGACGACGGCTACGAGGCCGGCCGCGCGGTGGCCAACGTCCAGGAGATGATCGACACCGAGGACATCTTCTCCTTCGTCCACATGATCGGCACGCCGATCAACTTCGCGGTCCGTCCGATCACCGACGACAACTGCGTCCCGCAGCTGTTCAACAGCTCCGGCTTCCCCTTCTGGGGCGACCCGGCGGAGTTCCCGTGGACGGTCGGCAACATCTTGAACTACGTCACCGAGACCGAGATCTGGTGTCAGGCGATCGTCGACGAGTTCGGTGAGGGCGCATCGGTTGCGTCGTTGATCATGAACAACGACTTCGGCAAGACCTACCAGCAGACGCTGGAGAAGTGCGCCGCTGATGGTCAGATCACGATCGCCGATCAGCAGCTGCACGACCCGGCCGCGCCGGACGTGACCAACGAGATGACGACGCTGATCGGCACCGACGCCGACGTCTTCATCGCTGGCACGACCGCCGCATTCTGCCCGCAGACGGTCGGCGCGCTCGCCGGTTCCACCTGGCGTCCACGGGTCTTCATGTCGTACACCTGCAACAACCTGTCGAGCTTCTTCACGCCCGTCCAGGACGCTGCCGGCAAGCTCGCCGAGGAGGGGTCCGGCGTCCGCATGACCAACTCGAACAAGGTCTGCGGTGACCCGGTGTACGCCGACGACCCGGCGATCCAGCTCATCGAGCAGGTGCTCGACGAGTACGGGAACGTCACCTGCGCGGACGGCTCATACTCCACCGGCGTGCTGTACGGCCAGTTCGTCGTCGACATCCTGCGCTCGGCCGCCGCCCTTCCGGGTGGTCTCAACCGGGTGAACCTGATGCACGCGGTCTGGAACGCCGACACCAACAACGACATCCTGCTCGGTGGCAGCCTCAAGCTGGACGGCGTCAACGACGCCTACTGGACCGAGGCGGCCCAGATCCAGGAGGTCGTCGTCAAGGACGGCGCGCTCACCTTCGAGCCGATCGGCGACGTCATCGACTTCGAGGGCAAGGGCGGTTCGTACCAGCCGAGCTGATCCCGGCGGTCGACCCGTCGGCCACCTGACAACCAGCGAGTGAAAACGGCGCCGGCCGGTGGCGCCCTCCAGTTCGG
>JBFGCT010000068.1:0-19021 GCA_041581055.1 Ilumatobacteraceae bacterium
CGACGCGGCGGAAGCCGACTCGGCGGCGGACGGCGACGACGCGGGCGCAGCCGACAGCGCCGCGGCGGACGGCCCCGCGACGGCGGCGGACGGCGACGACGCGGGCGCAGCCGACCGCGTCGCGGCGGACGGCCTCGCGACGGCGGCGGCCGATGGCGCGGACGCGGCGGTAGCGGACGCGGCCGACGACGACGCGACGGTGGAAGTCGATGGCGCCGGCACAGCCGACGCTTCCGACGGCGACGCGAGCGTGGAGGCCGATGGCGCCGGCACAGCCGACACCGACGCGGCGGGAGACGACGATTCCAACGGCGACGCGACAGCGGAGGGCGATGGCGCCGGCACAGCCGACGGCGACGCGGCGAAAGCCGACGATTCCAACGGCGACGCGAGAGTCGAGGGCGATGGCGCGGGCACAGCCGACGGCGACGCGGCGAAAGCCGACGATTCCGACGGCGACGCGACAGCGGAGGCCGATGGCGCGGGCACAGCCGACGGCGGTGCCGCGGGGCCGCCCGCCGTCGACGCGCCGGCGGGCGGCGGCGGCGAGAATCTCCCCGCGGCGGGTGGCGACGCGGTGGAACGCGCGGAGGGCGGCGGCCCGGCGGGACGCGTCTCGGTCAGCGGCCCGGCGGGCGCGGCGGCGCTCATCGCCACCGCCGATCCGGCGCCCCGTGCTCCCCCGCTCCCCGGCCCGCCGCCGGCGGTCGGATGTGCGACGGCCCGGGACGGGGCGGCCGGCGTCGGCGGCGCACCGGGTGCCGACGCGGGACGGGCCGCGGCGATTGCCTGCGCCGTGTCCCTCGCACCGGCAACGCCCGGCGCGGGATTCGTCGTGTCGGCCGCCACCCCACCCGCCGGACCGGCCGGACCGGCCGGGGTGGCCGGGGTGGACGGGTTGGCCGCGGCCCGGGCGGCGCCGATCGGCGGTGGGGTCACCGGCCCGATCGCGGACGCCGCCACGCCGGCGCCGGTCGTCGTCGGGCCGGCGGGGGTTCCGGGCGGCCCGTCGGGCTCGCCGGCCGCGCGGTCGACCAGGCGACGCTGCGCGACGTCCGAGGTCGGCGGGCGGTCGATCGGCTCGTCCCCACCGGGCGCCGATGTCGCTGTCGCGTCCGCTGCCGGCCGCGCCTCGCCGGCGGCCGACCGCAGCAAGTTCGAGCGGGCGTCGTGCTCGGGTGGTTCGCCGCGCGACGCCACGGGCTCGACCGGGGCGTCGGCCGCGTCGTCGACCATCGCGTCGGCCTGACGCTCGAGGACGGCGCCGAACGCGCCGTCCGACGGGTTGCCACCGCCACTCGATCCACCGGTCGCGGCGATCGTGAGGGGTTCTGGCGCGGGCGGGATCGATGTCGCGTTCACGAGAGTTCATCCAGTCGTCGGTCGGGCTGGGCGGGGTGGTCGTGTCGTCGGCGCCACCGCACCACGTTGAGGTCGTCGGTCTCGGCCGCCTCCCGGCGGTTGCGTAGTACGTCGTCGGCCGCGGCCAGGCGTTCGTCCAGGCGGTGCACGCCCTCCAGGCGTTGGGCGGCGGCCTCCCAGCCGGCGAGGGCGTGCACGACGTCGTCGCGGGCCGACGACAGCGCGGCCTCGGCACCGGCCAACGCGCGCACACCGCCGTCGAGGACGCGGCGGTGATCGACGAACGCCGCGGCGGCGCGCGGCGGATCGGCGGCCAGCTCGTCGAGCCGCAGCGCCGCCGCGGATCGAGCGGTGAGCCGATCGTTCGCGTCGCGGCGGGCGACGCCGACCCTCCCGCGGGCGATCCGCTCGCGCAGCTCACCGACGCGCACGACGGTCTCCAACCGCGAACGGCTCATGACACGGCTCGGCTCAGCGGGACGGGCACCTGTGGCTCGACATCAGGTGAGGCCGCGGGCGGCGACGGGGCGGGCGGGGGCGCCTGCGCCAGGACGGCGGCCAGCCGCTCGAAGGACTCCGTCGCCGAGACGTGATCGGCGACCTCTTGGCGGAGGAACGAGTCGATCGCGTCGCGCAGCAGCACCGACCGGTCGACGAGCGGGTTCGTGCCCGTCACGTAGGCCCCGATCTCGATCAGGTCGCGGGCCTCGGCGTGGGCGGCCATCAGCTGCCGGAGTTCGCCGGCCAGGCGTTGGTCGCGGGAGCTGGTGACGGCGTTGGCGACGCGGCTGACCGAGGCGAGGGCGTCGATCGCCGGGTAATGCCCCGCATGGGCCAGCGATCGGGACAGCACGACGTGACCGTCGAGAATCGACCGCGCCGCGTCGGCGATCGGCTCGTTGTGGTCGTCGCCGTCGACGAGCACGGTGTACAACCCGGTGATCGAGCCCGTCTCGCCGGTGCCGGCGCGCTCGAGCAGCTTGGGCAGCATCGTGAAGACGCTCGGGGGATACCCGCGCGACGTCGGCGGCTCGCCGGCCGACAGCCCGATCTCGCGTTGGGCCATGCAGAACCTGGTCAGCGAGTCCATCATCAGGACCACGTCGGCCGACTGGTCGCGGAACCACTCGGCGAGGCGGGTCGCCGCGGCCGCCGCCCGGAGGCGGACGAGCGCCGGCATGTCGGACGTCGCGACGACCACGACCGAGCGGCGCAGGCCCTCCGCGCCGAGCTCCGCCTCGATGAACTCGCGGACCTCTCGCCCCCGCTCGCCGATCAGCGCGACGACGTTGACGTCGGCGGTCGAGCCGCGGGCGACCATGCCCATCAACGTCGACTTGCCGACACCGGAGCCGGCGAAGACGCCGACGCGCTGGCCCTTGCCCATCGGCACCAGCGTGTCCCACGCCCGCACCCCGAGGGAGAGCGCGGTCTCGACGCGCGCCCGGCGCAGCGGGTGGGGCGGCGTGCCGTCGACGCCGACGGTCGGCAGGCCGAGCAGCGGCGGGCCGTCGTCGAGCGGCCGTCCGAGCGCGTCGACCACCCGACCGAGCAGCTCCCACCCGACCGGAACCGACGGCGCCGACCCCGAGCCGGCGACCCGGGCGCCGACGCGCAGGCCGCGGAGGTCCCCGTAGGGCATGCACGTGACCCTTCCACTCCCGCAGCCGACCACCTCGGCGCTCAACCGGGTCGACCCGTCGAGCACGTCGACGGTCGCGCCGAGCGGGAGGTCGAGCCCGGCGACGTCGAAGCCCAGGCCGACGACGCGCTCGACCGTTCCGGTGACGACCGGCCGCGTGAGCCCGCGAACCGACTGGAAGTGGTCGCGCAGCACGGGGTCGCGGATGGGACGGCGCGGCCCGTCGACGACGGACACGGCGCCACGGCCGGTGAACGGGTCGACGGCGCGGTCGGCGGGGACGGACGCCGCGCTCACTCGACGAACTCCTCCGAGCCGCGCGAGACCACGATCTGGCCGCTCTCCTCGAGGAGCCGGATCTGGCCGACGATCGTGGTCTGGGCCTCCTCGACCGTCGTCATCCGGACCTGGCCCAGCAGCAGGATCTCCTCCTCGAGGTTCTTCGCCGCCCGCTCGGACATGTTGTTGGTGATCTTCGCCTTGGCCTCCGGACGGACCCCCTTCAACGCCGTCGCCAGCACCTTCGCGTCGGTCTCCCGCAGCAGCAGCTGGATCGCGCGGTCGTCGAGGGTCACGATGTCCTCGAAGACGAACATGCGCGCCCTGACGTGCTCGGCCAGCTCGGCCTCGTGCTGCTCCAGCGCGTCGAAGATCGCCCGCTCGGTCGCGCGGTCTGACCGGTTCAGGATGTCGATGAGCGTCTGCACGCCGTCGGCCCGCTCGAGCGTCGGCCGGCCGCTGCGCGCCGCGCCGAACCGGTCCTCGAGGATCGCCTCCATCTGGGCGATCACCGCCGGGGACGTCTGTTCGAGCTTGGCCACGCGGATCGACACCTCGCGCTGCATCTCCTCGTCCAACCCGCCGAGGATCGGAGAGGCCTGCTCCGCCGGCAGGTGGGCGAGCACGAGGGCCACCGTCTGCGGGTGCTCCCCGGAGAGGAAGTTGATCACCTGCCGGGCGTCGGTCTTGCGCAGGAAGTCGAACGGCTCCTGCTCCGACGTCAGTTGCAGGCTGCCGAGGATCTCCGCCGCCCGCTCCGGCCCGAGCGACGCCTCGAGGAAGTCGCGCGCCCGCTCGACGCCGCCGCTCGCGAGATGGTCGTTGGCCCGCGCCATGGTCGCGAACTCGAGCAGCGACGCGTCGGCGTCCTCGCGGGTGACCGCCTGGGCGTGGACGATCTCGGCCGTCACCTCGGTCACCTCGCGCACGCCGAGCAGCTTCATGATGCTCGCCGAGCGCTCGCGGCCCAGCTTGAGCAGGACGATGGCCGCCTTCTGGGCGCCGGTGAGATGGTCGATCGAGTGCCCTGCGGCGGGGCGGTCCGGCGGGGCTGACCCGTCAGGTGTCAGGACGTCCGCCGTCATCGCGCCGCCGTCTCGTCGGTCAGCCAACCCTGGAGGATCTGGGCCACGTCCTCCGGCCGCCGATCGGCGAGGGTGCTCAACTCCTCCAGCGCGGCCTCCGACCGCACGGCGACCGGTTCGAGCACTTGCGTGTCGGCGACGCCGAGCGAGGCGTCGGCGGCGTCGCGCCGGACCGGCGCCGCCGAGATCGCCCCGATGTCGATCGGGGTGGCGATCTCCCGCCGGGCCTTCCGCGCGCTGCGGTACGCCAGGAACATGGCGATGACGATGACCAGCGCGATGATCCCGCTCTTGATCAGCGACGCTTGCTGCTCGGCTGCGGCGGCCACGGCCTCGAGGTCGGCCGCCTCGACCGCCGCCTCGGTCGCCGACGTGTCGAACGGCAGCCTCGTCACGACGACCTGGTCGCCGCGCGCCGGGTCGATCCCGGCCGCCGCGGTCACCATTTCGGCGATGGCGACCCGCTGCTCCTCGGTGACCGCGACCTCGTCGACGAGCACCGCGACGTGGAGGCGCTCGATCGTGCCGGGGGCGAACACGGTCTGCTCGACCGTCCGGTTCACCGCGTACGTGCGCTCGGCGTCGTCCTTCGTGTACGACTTCTCGGTTCCCGCCGTCGCGCCGGTGGCGATCGGCGCGCCGTCCGGGCCGAGCACGCCGGTCTCGCCGGCCGGGTCGATCCCGGCGTAGGTCTCCTGCGCGGTTCGCTCGGCGACGACGACCCCGGCCTCGTCGGTGCTGTCGAAGCGCTCGGAGGTCTCCTGCCGCTGGGTCAGCTCGAGCCGGGCCTGCACGTTGATGGCGACGTTGCCGGGGCCGGCGACCCGCCCCACCATCGCCCGCAGCGAGGCCGCCAGGTCGCGTTCGAACGTCGTCGTCGCCTGGCCGCGGCCGTCGCCGCCACCGACGCTGCCGGCGGTGGCCGGGTCGGTGAGGACGGTGCCGGTGGCGTCGGCGATCGTCACGTCCTCGGGGGCCATCCCCTTCACGGAGGCGGCGACGAGGTGGACCATCGCCGCGACCTGGTCGGAGTTGACGACGCGCGTGCCCGCGCTGCGCACCAGCACCGACGCCGTCGCCCGCTCCGGCTCGTCGACGAAGACCGAGTCCTCGGGCAGCGCGAGGTGGACGGTGGCCGAGTCGATGCCGTCGATCGAGCGCAGCGTGCGCGACAGCTCGCCCTCCAGCGCTCGCTGGTAGTCGATGCGCTGGCGGAACTCCGAGGTCGTGATCCCCTGCTGGTCGAGCAGCGCGTACCCCTCGTTGGAGGCGGGCAGGCCTTCACCGGACAGCGCGATCCGCAGGTCGTACACGTCGTCCTTGGGCACGAGCACCGTGCGGCCGCCGTCGGCGAGCTCGTAGTCGACACTGCGCGTGATCAGCTCGTCGGTGACCGACGCGGCATCGCGTGATTCGAGGTCGGTGTACAGCGCGGCCATCGCGGTGTTGCTCCCGGCGCGGGTCATCACGACCGTTCCGGCGACGGCGGTCAGCACGGCGGCGCCGAGCGCCACCTTCTGGAGCGGCGTCAGGCGGTTGAACGACGACAGCGCACGGCTGGAGGTCGAGTCGAACCCGGCCATCGATCAGACCTGCATCCGCATGATGTCGTTGAACGCCTCGACCGCCCGGTTCCGGACCTCGACGGTCAGCTCGGTCAGCAACTGGGCCTCCGAGGCGGCGATCGTGAAATCGTGGACGGCGGTGAGGTCGCCGGTCGCCGCCTGGACGGCCAACCGGTCGACCTCGGCGTGGCTCGCCGCCAGGCCGTCGAGGGCGTTGGTCACCTTGTCGCCGAACGAGTCGCCGGGCGAGTCGCCGGGCGCCGCCGCCGACGCCGCCGAGCGGCCGGCGGGCGAGACCGTGGCGGCCGGTGGCAGGGCCGGCGCGATCGAGGGGATGGGGGCGATCGACATCGTCAGCGCCCGATCGACAATGCGCTCTCGTAGGCCTCGCGGGCCCGTTCGAACGTGTTGACGTTGGCCTGGTAGCCCCGCTGCGCGAGCTGGACGAGCACCATCTGGTCGCCGAGGTTGATGTCGGGACGGCGGATCATCCCGTTCTCGTCGGCGAGCGGGTGGTTCGGCTCGTAGAGCACCTGTCCCTGCGGATCGCCGAACAGCGCGCCGGCAACTCGGGCGCCCGCGCCCGCGCCGCTCGCGTCCTCGGCGGACTGGACGAGCACGAACCGCTCGCGGAACGCCGGCTGGTCGGTCGAGGTGACGTTGTCGATGTTGGCGACGTTGTCGGCGACCGCGTTGAGCCACGTCTTGTAGACGCCCATCCCCGAGCGGGCCACGTCGAGGGTTGCGAACATTTCGGACATGTCGATTCCGTTCTGCCGGGGACCGTGCTCAGCGGCTGCCGATCGCGGTCCGCAACATCTGGTACTTGGTGTTGAGGCCTTGGACGGTCAGCTGTTGGCGCAGGGCGTTCTCGGCCGCGGCGAGGATCTCGAAGTCGATGTTGACGTTGTTGCCGTTCAGGCGGGTCGGCGCCAGCGAGCGCTCGACCGAGATCGTCGCGTCGCCGGGCCGGCCGGTGGCGGCGGCGCTCCGCAGGCTGTCCTCGAACGAGACCTCCCGGGCCTGATAGCCGGGCGTCTCGAGGTTCGCCACGTTGGCGGCGATCGCCTGCTGGCGCCGGTCGAGTCCGTCGAGGGCCCGATGGAGGACCTCGGTCGTCGTATCCGAGATGGGGCTGATCGTCACGATTCGGACTGTGCCGAATCCACCCGAGGCGCAAGCAGGTCGGGCGCCGTGGCGGCCGCCCCGGTCGTCGCCGGCCCGGAGCTCGAAACGTCCTCCGAGGCCGAACGGCCGACCTCGACCTCGATCGCCCGCCTGAGCCGATCGAGCGCCGGCCCGATCTGGCCGTCGATCCGGCACGCGTCGACCTCGACCACGCACCCGCCGCGCTCGATCCCGGGATCGGCGCGCACGATCACCGTCTCGGGCCAGCGGACGACGTCGGCGGCGATCGCCTCGCGGGCCGTGCTCTCGTCGGCCGGGTGGACGAACACGGTCGGCTGGCCGCGTTCGGGAACCAGCCCGATGACCCGCTCGAGGGCGTCGATGAGCGCACGGTCGACGACGGCCAACTCGCGGCCGACGAGTTCGGACGCCAGCTCGACGGCGAGTGCGACGACGTCGGCCTCGATGTCGGCGAGGGCGACCTCGTCGCGGTTCGCCAACTCGGCCACGGCGAGTTCGAGCGCGTTGGTCAACTCGATGAGGCGCGAGGCGCTCCGGCGATGATCGGCGATCGCCCCGGCGACCTCCGCCTCGGCCTGGCGCAGCCCTGCCTCGTATCCCTCCATGAACCCGGCGTCGCGCCGGCGCGCCGCCGCCTCCGCGGCCCCCCGTCGTGGGTCGAGCAGCGCCGCCGCCACCGGAAACCTCGGGGCGTCGAACTCGGTCGGCGGGCCGCTCATTCCCGCCCGCCCCGCCGCTGCCTGTCATCGGTGCGAATCCAGCTCATCATCAACCTCGCGAGCTGGTCCGGGTCGGTGTCGAGCAGGTGCTCGATCGTCGCCTCGGCCTCGGAGAGCCCGTCACGCTGCTGATGAACGTTCGGCGCCGCCTCGATCTGTCGAGCAGGTCGGCGGACGGTCGGCGCGACAGGGGCCGGCCCGGACGGCAGCGCCGGCGGGCGGCCGGTGACGACCAGCCGCTGACCGGCGTCCTCGGTCCGGCCCGTCGGCGCCGCTCGAGCCCGTCGGCGCCGGGGCGGTCGGCGGAAGGCGGGGAACGTCACCGACAGGAGGGTCGTGCAGACGACCAGCACGATCCCGCTGGCGACCAGGGTCAGGATCGGGACGTCGGCGGCGAACTGCACGACCGAGACGTCACACGCGTCGATCGAACGTCGCCGCCGCGCGGCGCACGGTGCGGGCGTTCGGGACGGCGGGCTGGGAGCGGTCCGACATCTCCCTGGCGCGCGTCGCGAGGGCGGTTGTCGCGGCGAGCGCCCGGCGGGCGCGGGCGGCCATCTCCGCTGGCAGCGCGGGGAGCCCGGACGGCGCGGTGAACACCAGCCGGCCGAGGGTGCCGTCGTCGGCGGGGCCGCCACCGTCGAGCGCCGCCCGCTGGCGGTCGATCAGCGACTCGAGGTCGCCGAGCGCCGCCTCCCAACCCGCCGGCGAAGCGGAGTCCCGGTCGGCTGGCGCGCTCATGCCTGAATCGACAGGCGTGGTCGATCACCGGGCGGCGGCGCGGTGGCCAGGCTCCCGTCATCGGGTGCGCCGGCGGGCAGCTCGGCGGCGGCCCTGAACGCGCTGCCCAGCTCGCCGACGATGCGCTGCGCCTGGACCACCGACGCGGCGTCCTTGAACGTGTTCGCCGCCGCCAGCAGGCGGAGCAGGTAGTCGTACAGTGACACGAGCGCACCCGCGTGCTCCCAGGCGTCGAGGTCGAGCATCCCGGCCATCTCGGCGACCAGGTCCTGGGCATGGCCGAGCGCCGCGTTGCAGTCGTAGTGATCGCGGGCCTCGATGGCGGCCAACGCCGCGAGGAGCTCCCGATCCAGCCGGTCGAAGCACATCGTCACGATCTTGGAGCCGGAGGCGGTCTGCAGACTTCCTTCCGCGTAACGATCGCGGATGGCATCGGACGAGTTCATGAATGGGGCTCCTACAGGTGTCGTTCCGAGACCGTGCGGAGAACTTCGAGCCCGGCCAGGAGGCGCCGCTGACGGCGGCGGGCGCCCGCGCCGGCACGTCAGTTCGACCCGCCCCAGTTGTTGTCCAATGTGGCGAGCTGGCCGGAGATCCAATCGCCCTGGTTCTGCAGCCCGCCGAGCAACGTCTGCAGGTTCGACCACTGGCGCCGCAGGTTGGCCTCGCGGATGAAGAGCCGGTCCTCGAACCTGGCGATCTGATCGTTGAAGTCCTCGACCCGGCGATCGGCGAACTCGCTCGCCGAGGTGAGGGCCCCCGTCTCGTCCTCGGTCAGCGCGGTGGCGAGCTCGACGACGCGCGCCGCCAGGCCGGGTTGGTACTCGACCGCGTTCAACGGGCCGATGACACCGGGCGCGACCTCGACCACGAGGCCGGCCGCCGGTGTGTCCTCGAGCGCGCCCAGCGAGAGTCGCCGCCCGACGCCGGCGGCGGCGACGCCGTCGATCGTCCCCTCGACGTCGGCGCCGGCGTGCGCCACCCAGGCCCCGGCCCCGGCGAGGTCGGTGTTGAGCTCGAAGTCGCCGCCACTCCCCCACGCGTCGGCCCGGATGTTCAGCCCGCCTCCGTCGGCCACGACCACGAGGTCGAGGCCGGCCGCGGCGATCGACGCGTTCAACCCGTCGATGATCTGGGTCGCCGTCTGACCGGCCGTGACGTCGTAGGTCGCGGTCACGGCGCCGATCCGAACGCCGACCCGGGCGTTCGCCGCGGCGCCGCCGTCGAAGAGCTGGCCCGACTCGGCCCGCGTCGCCGCGGTCGTGACGTCGACGCCGTAGGCGCCGGCCGCCGTTCCGGGCCCTGCCGACGCGAAGACCGCATCCCCGCTCGACGTTCCCCCGCGGCCGAAGAGCCGCTCGATGATCGCCGGATCGTCGGCGACGGCGCTCAGGAACGTCGCCTTGTCGAACGTGAACGAGCCCTCCCGGGTGGTCTGGATGCCGGCGCTCGACGGCAACACTCCGGCGACGCCGACGACCTGCGCGCCGAGCGCCCGGCGCACCTGGTCGGCCAGCCGCCTGATCGTGCCATTGCCGGCCAGCGCGCCCGAAGTGCGGGTGTCGACGTCGTAGCGCGTCTGCACCTTGATCTCGGCGAGGAGGTCGTTGGCCGCCGACACGAGCTTGGCGACGTCGGAGGCGATCGTCTCGTCGTCGCGCCGCACGTCGATCGTGACGGGCGACGGGCTCGTCGCCACCGCCGTCAGGGTGACGCCCGGCAGCACGTCGGTGAACGTGTTGCCCGACGCCTCGACGTCGTAAGCGCCAGCCCCCTCCCCGATCCGGATGCGCGCGTCCTGAGGCGCCGAGGACTCGATCATCCCGCCGATGCCGTCGAACACCGCCGAGTCGATCGCGATGGCCGCGTCGAGGCCGGTCGCCGAGGCGCTGAGCTGGAGGCGCCAGTTGAAGTCGTCGACGCGCACGGCGGCGGCAGACACACCGGCGCCGGCGCCGTTGATCGCGGCGGCGACCGCCTGCAGACTCCGGTCCCCGGTCGAGACGACCTCGATGTCCGCGTCACCGACGCGCAGACCACCCGAGAGCACGATGTCGAGCGTCCCGGCGCCCGTGTCGACGGCGACGGTCTGGCCCGACTCGGCCTGGGTGACCGTCGTCAGCGTGCCGCCGATGTCGATGACGGCGTCGGTCCCCGTGTGCGCCGACGCGTCACCGGCATGGCCGAGCGCGGCGAGGGCCGATCCCCCGGTGACCTGGATGTCGGCCGCCGTCCCCTCCCGCACCGTCGTCAGCGAGAGCCTGTCGGCAGCGTCGAGCGCCGCTGTCGCCCCTCCACCGGTGGCGTCGATCGCGGCTTGGACGGCCTGCCTCAAGCCCGGCGCGCCGTACACCCCGGCGGCGATGGTCAGGGTCCGGCTCACACCGTTGATCGTGACGTCGAGCGAGTCGTTGGAGCCGTCGATCACGGTCGACGCCGCGAGTGACGTCGACCCGGCCGTCGTCGCGCCGGCGGAGGCCTGGTTGACCGAGAGCGCGAACGACGAGACGCCGAGCCCCGCCCCGGCGCGGACGGCGCCGATGCCGAGCGGCCGGGTTCCCGCGGCGACGGCCAGCGTCGACTCGCTCGTCACCGGGATCGACGCCGACGCGACGGTGCCGACCGAGCGCAGCCCATGGGCCCGGGCGAGCTGATCGACCGAGAACGTCAGCGACGCGGGCGACGCCGTCCCGCTCACCGAGGCGGTCACCACCGACGCGTCCGACACGGTCGCCGCGTATCGGTCGAACGCGCCGACGTCGGCGAGACGGGCGGCGGCGAGGCGGAAGGCGTCGACCCGCGAGCGGATCGTGCCGATCGCGTTCACCGCCGTCCGGGCATCGTCCTGTCGGGCCTGGAGGACGAGCAGCGGGCGCTGCTCGATCTGCATCAGGCTGGTGACGATCTGTTCGGCGTCGATGCCGGCGATCTCCATGGTCAACTCCCTTCAGCGAGCGTGGGGCCCTCCACGGCGAAGGGGCCCGGGGGATGGCCCGGGCCCCTTCTGATCCGAGAGGGGTCGATTACCGCAGCAGCTGCAGAATCGACTGGGGAACCTGGTTGGCCTGGGCGAGCATCGCCGTGCCGGCCTGGGTCAGGATCTGGTTCTTGGTGAAGTTGGTCATCTCCATCGCCATGTCGGTGTCGCGGATCCGGCTCTCCGAGGCGACGAGGTTCTCGGTCGTCACCTGCAGGTTGTTGATCATCGACTCGAAGCGGTTCTGGAGGGCGCCGAGGTCACCACGGGTCGTCGACACCTGGGCGACCGCGCCGTCGAGGGCGGTGATCGCGGCGGCGGCGCCGGCGTCGGTCGTCACGTCGAGGGCGGCGATGCCGAGCGAGGCGGTGTCGGTGTCGGCGAGCGAGATGTTCACCGTGTCGCCGCTGTTGGCGCCGACCTGGAACACGCCGCCCGAGCCGGTGGCCGCGGCCACGCTCCCGACGAGGCCACCGAGGCCCGACGTCGCCAGGGGCGACCCGGTGCCGTCGGCGATGCTCACCGCGGCGGCCGAGCCGTTGGCCACCGTGAACACGCCGCCCGCGCCGACCGTGTCGTAGCTGACGCTCAGGTTGTTCGCGGCGGCCGCGTCGACCGCGTTGCCGGTTCCGACGAGGGCCGCTTTGACGGCGGACTCGATCGAGGCCGCGGCGTTGCCGCCGCTGAACGTGCCGGCGGCCAGCGAGACCGACACCGTGCCGGAACCGCCGGTGACCGCGACGTCGACGGTGTCGCCGGCGCCGAAGGTGACCGAGCCGTCGGCGTCGAACGCCGAGAGGGTCCCGGCGGTCTTGCCGTAGCTCCCGTCGAGCAGGTTCATCCCGCCGAACTTGGTCTTGTCCGAGATCCGGTTCAGCTCGGACGACAGCGCGTTGATCTCCGCCTGGGCCGCGCTCCGCGCGTCGGCGTCGTTGGTGCCGGAGTTCGCCGCCTGGACCGAGAGGTCCCGCATCCGGTTGAGGATCGTGTGGACCTCGTTGAGCGCGCCCTCGGCGGTCTGCACGACCGAGATGCCGTCCTGGGCGTTGCGGGTCGCCTGGCGCAGGCCGCTGACCTGCGCGCGCAGGTTCTGGCTGATGACGAGGCCCGCCGCGTCGTCGGCCGCACGGTTGATGCGGAAGCCCGACGAGAGCTTCTCGAGCGACTTGCCGAGACTGACGTTGTTCGTCGACAGGTTGCGGTAGGCGTTGATCGCCATGCTGTTCTGGTTGATACGCATTGCCTTACCTCCGTGTAAGGGTCGTGTTCATGAGGGACCCAATCCGTTGGATCCCACCCGTTCGGGCGACGACGACAGTTCCGGCGAACCCGACCGCGCGCAAGGAGGTTGACCCATTTTGATCAAAAGCGCTCGACTACCGTACGTGGTGCGAAGAATTCCTCAAGTGGTCAAACCGTCGGCCCGATAGCGCGGACACTGGACCACTCGACAACGAGGAGCAGGACCCCACGATGGGCACGAGGGCGAACGAAGCGACCGAGAAATTTCGGGACGACAACAACGCGCTGTTCCGGGAGCGCACGGAGCTCAAGGGCGAGCTCGAGCGGCTCGAGTTGGCCGGCGGCGCCGACGTCTCGAGCCGCCGCCGCATCCGCATGCTGCGCCGGCGCATCGACGAGGTGACGAGCCAGATCGTCTCCTACAACATGGGCCTGGTCCGCTCGTACACCCGCCGGTTCGGCGGCACGGCGAGCGCCGAGGACCGCGCCGACTTCGAGTCGGCGGGGCTGCTCGGGCTGATGCGGGCGGTCGACAGCTACGACCCCGACTGCGGCACGTTCGGACAGTGGGCCTTCAAGCCGATCCAGCGCGAGGTGCTCAAGGCGGTCCGCGACACCGACCACCCCAACCTCAACCTCGGCGACTTCGAGAAGCGCCCGGCGATCCTGCGGGCCCAGCGTGAGCTGCAGTCGATCGACGAGCACTATCAGCCGTCCGACGAGGAGATCGCGGCGACGGCCGGCGTCACCGTCGCCCAGGTGCGCCGGGTCCTCGCACCGCCCCGCCTCTCCTCGATCAACCAGACGGTCGGCGACGGCGACAACGACCTGTCCGACACCCTCGCCTCGACCGATCCGCTCCCCGAGTCGACGATCATCTCCAAGATGACGCTCACCGCGCTCGGCAGCCACGGGCTGACCGCCCTCGACGCCCGGGAGCTGTACGTCGTGGTGCGCCGGTTCGGGCTCGACGGCGAGCCGCTCGAGAAGCTCACCGAGATCGGCGAGACGCTGGCGCTGTCCCGCGAGGCGGTTCGCCAGATCGAGTCGAAGGCCCTGGCCAAGCTGCAGCACCCGATCGTGCTGATGCATCTCGGCCGGCCCGAGGCCCGGCCCGAGCCGTCGTTCGCCGGGTGACCGTCGACGGGGCCGACCGCGATCCGGCTTGACGACCCGCGGGCCGGCCGGACGATTCTCTCCGTGAACGATCCGGGCGGAATCAACGCGGTGCTCGGCCGCATCGAGCGCATCGAGGCCCACTTCGCCGACCCGACCTCGACCGCCGCCCCGAGCGCTCCACCGCCGGTCGCCGGTTTCGAGCCGTTCGGGGAGGTCTACGAGCGAGCGGCCGCCGCCCGGCAGGCGGCGACGGTGGCCCCGGCCGCGGTCAGGCTCCCGGTCCCACCGCCCGGCGCCGGCGAGCCCGTCCCGGTCGCGGCGAACGCCTCGCTGCCCTGGGCCGCCACGGCGGCGATCGCCGGCCAGGCCGGCCCGCCCGGCGTGCGGCCGGTCGGCGGCTACGGCGCGATGCCGGTCCCGGCGGACCTCGCGGCCTACGGCAACGGGCGCGTCCCGTCGGACGCGCTCGCCAGGGTCGACCAGCCGGGCTCGAACCACCGGCTGCACGCGCCGGCGGCGGCGTCGTGGAACAACCTCGTCGCCGAGGCGGCGGCGCAGGGCCACGACCTGCGGATCACGGACTCCTACCGGTCCTACGACCAGCAGGTCGACCTCGTCCGGCGCAAGGGCCTCTACAGCCAGGGCGGCTACGCCGCCGTGCCGGGAACGTCCAACCACGGCTGGGGGCTCGCCGTCGACGCCGACGTCCGGAACACCGAGCTCCAGCGGTGGCTCCAGGTGAACGCGCCGCGCTTCGGCTGGGTCGAGGCGGTGCCCCGCGAGCCGTGGCACTGGGAGTTCCGGCCCGAGCAGGTCTGAGCGGGTCAGTGGTGCTGGTTGACGAGCGGGATCGCGGCGACCGTGACGCCCTCGAGCCGGCGGGCGACCCGGCCGGCGCAGGGCCGCGGGGCCAGGACGCGCCGAGCGGAGCGCACCCGGCCGACGGTCGACCGGCACACCTTGACGTTCGCCGCCGCCCGCTCGGCCAGTTCGCCGTGCACGACGTGCGGATCGAGCGCCACGCACTCGGCGATCTGCACCGTCAGCGCGGCGACGAGCGCGCACACCCCGTCGATGATCTCCACGTCGCCGAGCGCGGCGCGGGTGGCCAGGATCGTCCTGGCCAGCGCCACCGGGTCGTCGGTCCGCACCTGGTCGAGAATCGCCGCCGCCGCCCCGACCGACGGGGCGGAGGCGATGCCGAACGCCGTCGCCCGCTCGAGCACGTCGGGGACGAGCCGGTCGGCGTCGGCGTCGCTCACGGTGAATCCGAGGACGATCGTCAGCTGCTGCAACATGAACCAGCCGGCCTCGACCAGCACGCCGGTCGGGTCGGCGGGCGGCTGCGGGCGCGCCGCCGAACACGGCGGGTGGGACCGCTGGTCGAGCAATCGCGAGGCCCGCTCGAGCAGGCTGGTCAACGCAGTCGAGCTGGTCACGGTTCGTCGGGTCACGTCAGCGGACAGTCCACGGCCGCCCGGCCGACGCCACCTATACCCCGACGAAAACCGACGAAACCCCCCGCAGTCTCCAGGCCGCGGCTGGGCGCGTCTGTGCCCGCGCTCGCCGAGAAGCTCGGCAAGCGTGAGCGCGGCCTGTCCGGAAGTGCGGGCATCGCTCATGCGATTGAGGGACGACTCGCGTCTTCGACCCTGACCGCGCGTTCGAGTCAGGGGTCCGGGCGCCGCGCGTTGTGGTTGTCGCGGAGGGTCATCGGGCGCTCCAGCGCGGCGGCATAGCGGCAGCACTCGGGCAGCCCGCCGAACGTGCGCGCCCAGACGAGCACCTCGGGAACGGGCCGCACCCGCCAGCGGGCGGCGCCGGGCACGATCCAGGTCAGCGCCGCCGACTCCTCGGGAGGAAGCTGGGCGAACCCGTCGGCGCTCACGATTTCGACACCGGACGATCGCACCGCGACCTCCTCGACCGCGTCGAGCGAACGCCGCGGCGGGCCGACGATCTCGATGTGCAGGCCGGACGCCGGCCGCATCGACGCCTCCAAATACTGGTCGGCCGCGAGCACCTCCGCGCCCGCCGAGGGCGACCACGCCCGCGCCAGGCCGACCCTCGAGCGCCCGTCGGTCACGTCGACGAAGCCGTACCCGGTCGTCTTCCGCTCGCGGACCGCGTCGCGCACCCGCTCGAGTTCGGTGGCGAGCTGCAGCAACGCCGCCGGCCCCTCCATCGTCCGATCCCCGTGGGCGTCGTCGGCGAGGTTCATCAACAGTTCGCTGCCGAGCGCGAGCTCCGCAGCGAGCTCGCGCCCGAGCTCGGTCAACCGGATCAGGTTGGACCTCGGATCGAGCGGCCACGCCCGCTCCCACGTCGCCCGCCAGCGTTGATAGGCCATCGGCGTCTCGACGTCGCCGAAGGCGATGACGTCGTCGGTCAGCGACCAGTCGTCGAGGTCTCCGTCGACGTAGCTCGGTACGACGTATGGGAGCAGATCGTCGGGAACGAGCTCCGGCGGGTCACCGTGGCGCACCACGGCCCACATCTCCGAGGACGGCGTGACGACTCCCTCGGTGATCATGCGCCGCCCATCGGGGCATCGAGAATGGCGCCCGAGATGGTCGCGCTGGTCGTCACGCGCGTCGGCGTGCTCATCGGCCACGATTGCCGCTAGTCGCCCAACTGGCCCGATTGATCACGCTTCTCCATCTCAGATGCTGGCATGCCCAAGAATCGTCCGGACCGTATCCACAGGGACATGGGATGCCTCATTCCAGTGTGCCAAACCCGATCTCCGTGCAGGGGGATCGTCCGCTCCGACGACGACCGCGAGAAGTAGCCACCCGAGATGACCAAACAGACCTTCCTCGGACGGCAGCCGATTCTCGATCGGGACGGCCGCACGTTCGGGTACGAGTTGCTGTACCGAGACGGACCCGACGGCGGCACGCTGTTCGAGGATCCCGACGACGCCACCCGCCAGGTGATGGAGCGGGCGCTGCTGCACTGGGGGATGGAGCGAATCATCGGCGACCACTTCGGGCTGATCAACGCCAGCCCCAGCCTGGTGCTCTCCGGCCTGTACCGGTCGATGCCGCCGGAGGGGATCATCTTCGAGATCCCCGAACGCGCGCCGTTCGATGACGCCACGTTCGACGCGATCCGCGCCGCCCGCCGCGAGGGGTACCACTTCGCGCTGGACAACGTGAGCGACCTGCCGGAGCTCGAGCGGTCGCGTCTCCTGCCGATGGCGAGCATCGTGAAGATCGAGCCGAGTCGCACCCGCGAGGCCGAACTGCCGCGGCTCGTGAAGACGGTCGGCGAGCGCTCGCCCGGTGCGCTGATCGTCGCCGAGAAGGTCGAGACGCGCGACGATCTCACGAGGTGCGCCGGACTCGGCATCGACCTGTTCCAGGGCTACTTCTTCGCCGTGCCCGAGGTGCTGGCCAAGGCGGCCCGCCCCGCGAGCTCGGCCTCGGCGATGACGCTGCTCGCCGAGATGCAGCGCGCCGACATCGACATCCCGCAGATCGAGATGCTGGTCGCCACCGACCCGTCGCTGGCCTATCGCCTGCTGGCGGTCGTCAACTCGAGCGCGTTCGGCCTCGATCGGCGAGTCGACTCGCTGCGCCACGCGATCGTGCTCCTCGGGCTCAACCAGGTCCGCCACCTCGCGGTGCTGCTGGCCCTGTCGACGGCGCGCGAGGCGAGTGAGGAACTGCTGACAACCGGGGCGGTCCGCGCCCGACTGGCCAGCATCCTGGTCGAGGATCCCGAGCTGCGCAGCGCGGCGTTCACCGTCGGGCTGCTGTCGATCACCGACGCGATCTTCAACACGCCGATGGAGGAGTTGGTCGACGACCTCCCGCTCTCCGACGAGATCGTGGCCGCCCTGCTCGACCGAAGCGGACCGCTCGGGGCGACGCTGCGGCTCGTTCTCGCCTGCGAGCAGGCCGACGTCGCCGAGCTCCACGACCTCGCGCCGGCGGGGATCGCGCGCCTGCACGCGGCGTACGGCGCGTCGGTGCTCTGGGCCGAGCAGCTCCGGGGCCAGGTCTACGGCAGCCGCCGGGGCTCCCGGCTGCGGCTCAGGGGCGAATCGACTCGACCGCTTGCTCGAACGTGAGCGCGCGACGCTTGGCCGAGGACAGGCCGCCGAAGTACCCGCCCTCGATCTCGTTGTCGTACGCGTGCCGCAGGCAGTCGACGCGCACCTGACACGAGCCACAGACGGCGGCGGCCTCCTTGGACAAGGTGCGCCCGGCTTCGACGAAGAACAGCGACAGCCGGTCGAGGCCGAAGTCGGCGCACGCGGCGCGCGGCAACCACGCCAGGTCGGGGGTCGACTCGATCAGTGGGACGAGATCATGCGTGTTGGACATCGGAGCTCCTCACGTCGGCACGTTGCGTGGCGAACGACGTGCGTCGCCACGCGTGGTGACAAGGAACCGTCCGGGGTCTCTAGGAATCGGCAAGGAGGTTTTCGATGAAGAACTGAATCCGCCGGTTGAGGCGCTGGCCCTCGCTCGTCGAGTTGTCGGCGATCGGCTCGGCCTCACCCTTGCCGACGACGGTCAGGCGGGCGCCGTCGATCCCCCGGTCGGTCAGCCACCGCTTGACAGCCTCGGCGCGCTGAACCGACAGTTCGAGGTTGTACTCGTCACTCCCGCGGTCGTCGGTGTGGCCGACGACGACCACGGTGACGCTCGGACGGATCGTCATCAGCGCGAGCGCCTGGTTCATCAGCCCCTCACCCTCGGGGAGGATCGTCGCCGAACCGGTGGCGAAGTTGATCGTGTCCTCGACGGTGACGTTGCCCAGGTTGGGGTCCGAGGCGCGCGGGTCGACGATGTAGTTGTTGAAGACGTTGTCCGGCCCGAGGATCTCCGCCGCGAGCGCGGCGATCAGCTCGCCCGCCTCCGCGGTCGGGACGGCGCCCTCGAGGAAGATCTGACCACCGCGCACGACCGCCTTGGACTCCGGCACGTCGGCGGCGGCGACGTCCGGGGCCGGGACGACCACCGGATCGGGATCGGGATCGGGCGCGACGGTGCCCGTGTCGACGGCGGACGACTCGGGCGCCGTCGCGATCTCGGGCTGCTCGGCCACCGTCTCGGGCGCCGGCGCCTCCGACTCAACCGCTGGCGCCTCCGATTCCGCCGCTGGCGCCTCCGCCGCTGGCGCCTCCG
>JBFGCT010000069.1:0-18996 GCA_041581055.1 Ilumatobacteraceae bacterium
CGGGCCGATCGACCCCGACTCACTCGGTGTCGCGCTCATCGTGACCGGAACCTCCAGAACGCCTCGACCGGGCCGATCGACCCGGACTCACTCGGTGTCGCGCTCATCGTGACCGGAACCTCCAGAACGCCTCGACCGGGCCGATCGACCCGGACTCACTCGGCCTCCAGAACGCCTCGACCGGGCCGATCGACCCGGACTCACTCGGCCTCCAGAACGCCTCGACCGGGCCGATCGACGGGCGTGTTCTCGTCGCGCTCATCGTCGGACCCGTCGTCGGTTCGTGATCATCGTTGCTGGTGGCACAAGGAAAGATCGGCTTTCGTGGATTGAATCTTGAGCGGGCGTTGACGAATGGTCGGTCGCACCACGACCTGGCGGCCAGATGTCACGCAGCGCGTTTGATTTTGCTCGATCTTGACCACAAGTGGTGGCGTGGCGCACCGCCGCGTGCGTAGCCTAAGCGCATTCCCCGTGGGGGAGATTCAGCAGATCGTCGTCGGCGGACGAAGACCATGCGACAGAGTAGGCAGGATCGAACTGGAATGGGCGGACAACGATGAGTGTGCGGATCTCGAGAGTGCGGCCGGCCCGCGCCGTGATCGCGGCCGTCGCGGCCGTCACGACCCTGGTTGGGGGGTTGTCGCCGGCCGCCCCGGGCGCCGCTGTCCAGGCCGCCTCGACGTCGGCGCTGAACGGGCTCACGTCCGCCGACGCCGCGGCCTCCTGCTGGGAGGTCAAGCAGCTCCATCCGAGCAGCGGCGACGGGATCTACTGGCTGCGCACCGACACGCTGCAGCGCCCCGCGCAGTTCTACTGCGACATGACGACCGACGGCGGCGGGTGGGTGCTGATCGGCCGGGGTCGCGAGGGTTGGACGTTCCGCGACTACGGCCAGAACACGCCCCAGGCGGTCCGCGACAACGTGACCGGCCCGGCGGCGTTCGCGCCGGGCGCGCTCTCGACGCAGACGATCAACGGTCTCCTCGATGGCGGACACGTGAAGGACCTGGCCGACGGCGTCCGGCTGCGCCGCGCCCGGAACACCGCCGGAACGACATGGCAGGATCTGCGGTGGGGCTTCCTCGACCTCGAGGGATGGTCCTGGGCAGTCGGTGGCGGCCACCGGCTGAGCACGTGGTCGATCGACGGTTCCGGGGGGACCGGCTCGAACACGAAGGACTCCAAGATCAAGATGACCGGCGAGACCGGCGCCGGCAACCGGGGCGCGTCCGACTACGACGCCTGGTTCACCTACCCGTGGAGCGGCCATGGCCAGGTCGGCGGCTTCTCCTACAACGGCGGCGGCGTCGGCGGCCAGAACAACGCCACGTCGTACCTGTGGGAGCTCGCGTCGGAGAACCACGCCATCCCGTTCACACAGGTCTTCATCCGGCCGCAGGTCTCGACGGGAGCCCTCACGCCGATTCCCGACGCCGGCGTCCCGGCGCAGACGCTCGCGCCGCTGCTCGACGACCGGCCGAAGGAGATCGCCGGAGGGGTGACCGGCGTCCTCAAGATCGGCGACTCCGAGTCGCACCTCGACACCCCGGTGCTGGCGATCACCACGTTCGGCGACCGGGTGTACGTCGGCGGCAAGTTCTCCGACGTGCGCGACACCGCCACCGGCGGCCTGGTCGCCCATCCCTACCTCGCCGCCTTCGACCGCACGACCGGCGCCTGGATCAGCTCGTTCGACCCCGACCTCGATGGCACGGTGTGGGATCTCAAGGTCGCCGGCGGGCGGCTGATCGTCGCCGGCCAGTTCACCAACGTCAACGGCGAGCCGCTGACCGCTGGACTCGCCGCGCTCGATCCGATCACCGGCGCCGTCGATCCGGGCTGGCGCGCCTCGATGACGCTGAGCGGAAGCTCGGAGCGCCCGTTCGCGCGGGCACTCGACGTCGAGGGCGACTGGATCTACGTCGGCGGGAACTTCACCCAGATCCAAGGCCTCTCCGTGACGCGGCCGATGGGCCGGCTCGGCAAGGTCGCCGTCGCCGACGGCCGTCCGGACAACGCGTTCACCCCGGACGTCGATGGCGTGCCGTACGACGTCGACGCCGCGGACGGGCGGGTCTACGTCGTCGGCGACTTCGACGGTGTCAACGGGACGGCTCTCAAGGGGGTCGCCGTGCTCGACTGGACGACCGGCGCCCCGGTCCCCGGCCTGCAGCCGCCGGTCCAGACCGCGGGCAACTTCGAACGCCGATACCAGCAAGCGGTGCACGCGATCGGCGGTGACGTGTGGCAAGGCGGGTCCGAGCACAACACGCAGGCGTACGCGTCCTCCGACTACGGGCTGCTGAAGTCGTTCGTCACCTCCGGGTTCGGCGGTGACTCCCAGGCGTTGGCCTCGATCAACGGCGTGGTCTACCAGGGCAGCCACGGCCACTCCTGGATCTACGAGGACGCGGTGAAGTGGCCCGGCCTCGACGGCTACACGCGCACCGACGACTACCAGTGGCTGGGGGCGTTCGACGCGGCGACCCACGACTACGAGGTCGACTGGGTGCCGTCGCTCGGCACGGCCTACGACGAGGGCGCCTGGGAGTTGTACGCCGACCCGGCCGACGACTGCCTGTGGTTCGGCGGCGACTTCGACGGCGGCCCGTACGTCAACGGCCAGCGCCAATACCTCGAGAGCTTCTCCAAGTTCTGTCAGCGCGACACACAGGCGCCGGCCGTGCCGTCCAACCCGTCGACGACACCGGCCGCCGGCGGTGGGATCCAGCTCAACTGGGGCGCGTCGAGCGACGACTTCCCCGGCTTCATCGGCTACGAGATCCTGCGCAACGACCGGGTGGTCAGCCCGCTCGTGTACGGGTCGACCTATGTCGACCCGACCGGGGCCACCGACGACCGGTACTTCATCCGCGCCGTCGACCCTGCGGGGAACCGCTCGGCCTCGACCGCGGTGATCGACCCGGGCGCCGACACGACCCCGCCGACCACGCCGGGCAACCTCCAGGCGACGATCCTGCCCGACCAGTCGGTCGACCTCACGTGGACCGCGTCGACCGACGCCAGCGGCATCGAGTCCTACCTCGTGTTCCGCAACGGCGTTCAGATCCTCGTCGTGCCCGGTGCCGAGACGCTCGTCAACATCGCCGGCCTCGGCCCCGGCTCGCATTGGTTGCAGGTGCGCGCCGTCGACCCGGCCGGCAACCAGTCGTTCAAGACCCCACCGGTCCGCGTCGACCTCATCGGACCCGACGTCCAGGCGCCGTCGACGCCGGGAAGCCCGGCCGCGTCCTACGACGAGGCGACCGGGCTGGTCACGTTCACCTGGACGGCGTCGATCGACGACACCGGTGTCGAGGGGTACGTCGTGCGCCGCAACCTCGCTCAGGTGGCCGCCGTCGACGGCGCCACGCTGTCGGTCGACCTCGACCTCGGGGTCGGTGGCCACTACCTGCAGGTCGAGGCGTTCGACGCCGCCGGCAACACCTCGTTCCGCACCGCGCCGGTGTTCATCGAGGTGCCACAGGCCCCCGGACCCGACACGACCAAGCCGAGCACGCCCGGCAATTTGGCCGCGGTCGTCCTGCCCGACGGCACGATCGACGTCAGCTGGGACGCCTCGACCGACAACGTCGGCGTGGTGTCCTATCGCGTCCTGCGCAACCTCGTCGAGGTCGCGATGGTGCCGGGCACGGAGACGGCGACGAACCTCGACCTCGGTCCGGGCTCCCACTGGATCCAGGTCCAGGCGCTCGACGCCGCCGGCAACGAGTCGTTCCGCACACCGCCGGTCAACGTCGTGGTCGTCGTCGCCGGACCCGACACGACGCCGCCGACCACGCCCGGCAACGTCGCCGCCGTCGCCCAGCCGGACGGGACGATCCTGGTGACGTGGACGCCGTCGACCGACAACGTCGGCGTGGCGTCGTACCGCGTGCTGCGCAACCTCGTCGAGGTCGACCTCGTCGACGGGGCCGAGACGCAAGCGGTGATCGCCGGCCTCGGCGCCGGCAACCACTACATGCAGGTCCAGGCAATCGACGCCGCCGGCAACGAGTCGTTCCGCTCGCCGCCCGCGCTCGTCACGATCTGACCGCGGCGGTCAGGTGACGCCGGTGGCCGCGAGGTCGGTCAGCGTCCGGTCGAGAATCGCCGTCGAGACGTCGCTGGTGTACCGCTCGGTGAAACGGGCTCGGGCGGCGCGGCCGGCGCGCCGTTGCGCCGCGCGGTCCGCGGCACGGCGGAAACCGGCGGCAAGGTCGTCGACGTCGGGTTCGGCCACCCAGCCGGTCACGCCGTCCTCGACGAGGCTCGGCAGCCCACCCGACCGAGTGACCAGCGACGGTCGGCCGCGCGACGCCGCCTCGATCACGCCTCGGCCGAACGGCTCGGGCCAGACCGACGGAACGACCATCACAGCGGCGTCGGAGACGAGTCGAAGCAGCCGGTCGTGGGGCACCAGCCCGAGCGGCCTGACGCGGTACACGGGCTCCTGAGCGGTCACCAGGGGCGCCATCGGGCCCGACCCGGCGACCGCCAGCTCGCCCCGCGTCCAGACCTCCGACCGCCGCCACGCGTCGACGAGCAGCTCGACGCCTTTGTCGGCGCTGAGCCGGCCGGCGAAGATGAACGTGTTCCGCTCCGGCCAGGGCGTCGGTTCGCCGGGGTCATCGACGAAGTTGGGTCGCACGACGATTCGCCCCGGTGGGGTCCCGACGGTGATCAGCGCATCGCGCACGTAGTCGGTCACCGCGAGGAAGGCGCCCACCCGATCCCACGTCGACCGGTGCAACGCGAGGCTGGCGGCGAGCGGAGCGGTGCGCACCCGCGAGCCTTGGAAACAGCCGTGCCGGACCGCCGGCGCGTTCACGAGCGAGCCCACGCAGTCGTCACAGAACGCGCCGTCGCGGAACATCGTCGAGGCCGCACACCACATGCGGAAGCTGCGGACCCCGGCGGCGACCGGCACCCCGGCATCGGTCAGCGTGCGGATCACCCAGGGCGAGTGCAGCGGGAACAGGTTCTCGACCAGCGCCACGTTGGGCCGGAACCGGCGGATCGCCTCGCGCGTGTTGCGTACGCTCCGCCCGCTGTAGATCGGGCGCAAGCCGACCTTGACCAGCGACGACCGCTCCTGCGTGATCGCGTCGCTGTCGGCGGTCAGCACCTCGACGTCCCACCCGCCGGCGCGCAGCGCGCCGATCTCGTCGAGCACGGAGATGTTCTCCCCCGAGGCGTTCTCCGAGCGGTACAGGTTGTGCACGACGAGCACTCTCACGCCGGAGCTCCCGGCCGCCGGGGGCGGCGGCGGATCTCCGCCGACGCCCGTCGGTAGTGGGCGATGTCGGATCCCCTCGGCCCCCAGCCGACCGCCTCCCAATCGAACAGGGCCAACCCGCGGCTCGTGCGACGCAGGTTCCACGGCGTGAGGTCGCCGTGCAGGGGGACGTGATCGTCGTCCCGGGGCTCGGTCGCCGGAAGCGAGCCGAGCCGTGCGGCGAGGTCCGACTCGAACGTGAGCAACGGGGCGTCGATCGCCGGGCGCTGAGCGCGGATGCCGAGGGCCGACGCGGCGACGAACACGATCGACGCGGCGCCGGCCGACGCCGCGTCGAGGAGGACGCCGACGCCGAGCGGGCGGGGTGTGGCGATGCCGGGAAGCGGGTCGGCGGCCAGCAGCTCCAGTGCCCGGTACTCGGCGTCCAACGCCGCCTGTTCGGTGCCCAGCTTGACGACGATCGGGTTCCCGGCGGCGTGGCACAGCAGCGACAGCCGCTGTCGTCCGGGCTGGCGGGGGACGACCGCGCCATGGATGACGAGCGCCGGGAAGTGGTGGCGCAGCGCCGCCTGGACCTCGTCGGGCCGGGCGTCGGGCCACGGCCAACCGTCGGTGCGCGGCAGCCCGGACGGGCCGGCGACGGCGACCGGCGCGAACGCGAGCGCGTCGAGCGCACGTCGGCGCCGGTCGGACGCTCCGGTCAGCGCCCGCGTGTAGCGGGCCCGCCGCCCGCCCGCCTCGTGCAGCAGGACTCGAGGCGCGCCGGGAAGCCTGCGGAGCGTCGACCGGTGGCTCATCGCGCTGTGGCGCGCTCCACCACGTCGGCGTAGAGCCGCTCGAGGGCGGCGAGCCCGGCCGCCTCGGTGTAGGCCCGCTCGTACTGCCGGCGGCCGTGCGTGCCGACCTCGTCGACGACGCTGTCGGCCAGCCCGAGCAGGGCTTCGGCGAGTGCCCGCTCGTCGCCGGTGGGGACGATCAACCCCTCGGGCGCGGCTGCGATCCGGCGGGCGTCCGACGCCGTCGTGGCGATGATCGGGAGGCCGGCGCTCATCGCCTCGACGAGGACCATGCCGAACGGCTCGTACCACTCCGACGGGAAGACGAAGGCGCGGGCCCGCAGCATGCGGGCGGTGACCTCGGCCCGGTCGAGCCAGCCCTCGAAGCGCACACCGCGCGGGGACCGCTCGCGCAGCTCGCCCGCCAACGGGCCGTCGCCGATGACGACCAGCCGCATCGCGTCGGGATTGCCGCGGTTCGCGCCGGAGTAGCGCTCCCACGCGCGCAGCAGCGTCGGCAACCCCTTGCCCGGTGCGAGCCGCCCGATGCACAGCACGTCACGCGAGGCCGACGGGGGGCCTGCCCGACCGCCCGGGTCGGCGACGAAGTGCGGCTTGACGACGAGCCGGTCGGACGGCAACCCGATCTCGATCAGACGGTCGGCCATGAACCTCGACGGTGCGACGAACGTGACGACGTGCTTGTCGAGCACGCTGCTCCGGCGAGTGGTCATGATCTCCACGGCGGCGATCGAGGACAGGACGCGTGAGCCGCGGTAGCAGCCGTGGACGACGCCGCGCAACGGGCGGCGCCCGACACAGGCGGTGCACACCGCGTCGCCGCGGAAGAGGTCGGCGCTCAGACAGCCGAGCCGGTAGTTGTGCACGGTCATCACGACCGGTGCGGCGGCGGCCGCCGCCTCGACGACCGACGCCGACAACGCGAACCACGTGTTGTGGACGTGGACCACGTCGGGTCGGACGTCGGCGGCGAGTGCCGCGACGTCGCGCGCCGCCCGGCGGTTGTGCGCGCTGCGGGCGAGTGTCGTGATCGTCGGACCGATCTCGGAGGGGTTGGCCACGATGTGCTGAACGACCTCGTGGCCGCCGCCGCGCAACGCGTTCGCCTCGTTGGCGACGACGGTGTCCTCCCCGGCCGGGAACCGGTAGCCCGCGTGGAGTTGGAGCACTCTCATCGAATCGTCATCGGCGGTCGGGCCGGCCGGCTGGAGCGCCGCCGAAGCGCGGCCAGGGGGGGACGCGGCCGAGCAGGGTCGAGATGCGGTCGACGTCGGGCCGGAATCGCTCGACGAGCCGCCGTTCGACGGCGCCGTCGATCGCCGCTGGACGCGACGCCGCGTTTCGGTGGCTGGCCGACGACGCGGCGGGAAACGGCGGCGCCCCGATCGAGACGGCGATCCGATCGAGGGCGGCGCCGGGGTCGGCCCAGTAGTCCTCGGAGAACAGCACGATCACACGGTCGCGGCCGGCGGCGGCGAACCACCGCTCCAACGACGCCGCGTACTCGCTCTGCGCGGCGTAGGACTGTTGCTCGTGGGCACGGTCGGCGGTGATCGCCCCCTCGGCGAGCCGGCGGCCGGCGTCGCCGACCCGTGCCGGCTCGGCGTCGAGCGCCGCGGCGAGGTCGAGGTGTTCGGCCCCGTTGCGCTTCTGCTCGGCCCAGTGGGAGACCGTGCGCTCGACCGGGTCGCGCAACATCACGACGAACGTCGTGGTCGGGAGCGCCGACGCGGCGCGGGCCGCGGCGCGGGGATGGAAGAAGTAGTACGGGCTGGCCTCGGCGGAGAACGCCGCTCCGGTCCGCCGCGCGCGGGCGCCGAGCGTCAGCGAGGTGGGGAAGTGGCTTCGGTACCAGCGCGGCGAGCGGGCCGCCTCGGTGTCGAAGTAGTGGACCCCCTTCATGTTCTCGCGCAGCGGCAGACGCTTCGCCGACGGGACGAGCGGGCACATCGCGGGGTGGCGCTCGAGATCGCGGAACAGCGAGGTGGTCCCGCCGCGCTTGACGCCCACCACGACCACGGCGGGCGGCGGGCGGAGATCGGCGGTCGCCATGGCCGCCGATCGCACGACGGCCCGGCCGGTCGCCCAGATCGCCCGCTTCGTCCGCTCCATGTCGCCCCGATGGTACCGCTGTCCGGCCGGTCCATCTCACGGCGACCTGCGACCACGGTCAGCGGTTGGTCAAGCTTTGATCAACGGGGTTGCGCGGACCGGTCGGACTTGCGACAATACGTCTCTCTCAGGGCTTCTGGTGGGAAATACTGGGGCTTCGGAGAGGCGAAGGGCGAGATGTCGGCCACACATGGTGGTGGTGGCCAGGTGGTCTTGACGAATACCACACAGGACAGAGGACTGAGAGATGGCGGAATCAGAGCGGGTGACGATGGATCGGGCGGCGGCGGGTTGGCGCGCGCCCGCCGCGCGCGACTTCGGGGTCACGAACAACGTCGTGTACCTGATGCCGTTGCCCAAGATCGCGTTCCGCCGCTCGCTGTACACGCGCATGATCAAGCCGGCCTTCGATCGCCTCACCGCCGGGGTCGCGCTGGCGCTGCTCGCGATACCGATGACGCTGATCGCCGCCGTCGTACTCGTGGCGATCGGCAGGCCGGTGCTGTTCCGCCAACAACGGGTCGGCAGGAACGGCGAGGTGTTCGAGGTGCTGAAGTTCCGAACCATGCGCGCCGACCGCCGACAGCAGCGGCTCGACGTCATCGCCGACCGGCGCCAGACCCACAAGTCCGAGCGCGACCCGCGGCACACGCGCGTCGGACGCTTCCTCCGCAGGTACAGCCTCGACGAACTGCCTCAGCTGGTCAACGTGATGCGCGGCGAGATGAGCGTCGTCGGCCCCCGGCCCGAGCTCGAGTCGGTCGTCGCCGAGTACCGTCCCGGCCTGGAGCAACGGCACATGGTGAAGCCCGGGCTGACCGGCTTGTGGCAGATCAGGGCGCGCGGCGACGGGCCGATGCACGAGAACGGGGAGTGGGACCTCGCCTACGTGGAGCAGGTCTCGTTGCGCTCCGATCTCGCGATCATCCTCCGCACGCCGACGGCGATGTTGGGGCGCAACGCCGGCTCCTGAGCCGGCGGCCCCTACGCGTCTCCGCGGTGGGTCGGGGTCGCCGCCTTGGCGGCGGCGAGGCGGCCCGCCCGCTGCCGGATCACGCCCGCGACGTACCGCGGGTTGAGGATGACGTAACGGCGCCACAGGCGGCGCGGGTCGCCAACGAGCCGCTGCAGCCACTGGAGGCCGGCGCGCTGCACCCATCGCGGCGGTTGGGCTTGGAGGCCGGCGTGATAGTCGAACGCCGCGCCGACGGCGATGGTCGGCATCGACAGGCGAGCCGCGTTCTCGTAGGCGAACACCTCCTGGCGCGGGCATCCGAGCCCGACGAAGCAGATGGCCGCCCCCGAGGCCCGCACGTCGGCGGCGATCTCGTCGAGTTCGTCCGGCGCGGCGCGGCCGAAGCGGGACGGTCGGACCCCGGCGATCTCGATGCCCGGGACGAGGGTCGGGAGCCGGGCGGTGAGCCGCTCGAGCGTGTCGGCCGTGCTGCCGTAGAAGTAGACGGGCAAGCGCTGCTCGGCCGCCGCCCGGCACACTGCGAGCGTCAGCTCGGGGCCGTAGACGCGGTCGGGCAGCGCGGCGCCGTGCAACCAGTTCAACGCCCAGCGCACCGGCTGGCCGTCGGGGGTCACGAGTTCGAGCGCGTTCAGCCGGGCGAGGTGTTCGGGGTCGTCGACACCGGTCATCACGCCGTGCACGGCCAGCGCCGAGACCCCGTACTGGCGGTGTTCGCGCGCCGCCCGGATGATCCGGTCGACCGCCGCCTCGTAGTCGACGGCGTCGACGCCGACACCGAGCACCGAGAACTTGCCGCGGTCGATCACGCGGCGGGGGCCGGGCTCATCTCACCCAGCGATCCTTGTTGGCCTCGAACATCTCGACCAGGATGGCCGGCACGTCGTACTCGAGGCGCCAGGTCGGGTACTGCTCCTCGAAGCGGCCGTTGTCTCCGATCCACCAGATGTGGTCGCCGACGCGGTGCTCGTCGACGTAGGTCCAGTCGAGCGCTCGACCGGTGATCTCCTCGCACATCGTGATCGCCTCGAGCACGCTGCAGTTCGAGTGTCGGCCACCACCGATGTTGTAGACCTCACCGCCGGCGCGCGGCGCCCGGTACACGTGGTCGAAGCAGGCGATCAGGTCCGAGGAGTGGATGGCGTCGCGGACCTGCTTGCCCCCGTAGCCGAACACCCGGTAGGGCGTCGCGGTCATCGTGCACTGCATGACGTAGGCGAGGAACCCGTGAAGCTCGGCTGCGGCGTGGTTCGGGCCGGTCAGCGTTCCGCCCCGGAAGCACGACGTCTTCATCCCGAAGTAGCGGCCGTACTCCTGGACCACGACATCGGCGGCCACCTTGGACGCGCCGAAGAGGCTGTGCATCGTGGTGTCGATCGACATGTCCTCGCGGACGCCGCCGGCGTAGGTGTGCGCGGGATCGATCTCCCATCGCGTCTCCTGTTCGACGAGCGGGAGACGGTTCGGCGTGTCGCCGTAGACCTTGTTGGTCGAGGTGAAGATGAACACCGCCTCAGGGCAATGCAGCCGCGTCGCCTCGAGCACGTTGAGCGTGCCGACGGCGTTGACGTCGAAGTCGGTGAACGGCTCGCGTGCCGCCCAGTCGTGCGACGGCTGGGCGGCGGTGTGGATCACGACGGCGACGTCGGCGCCGAGCTCGCGGAAGAGCCGATCGATCGCGCCTCGATCGCGGATGTCGATCGGCTCGTGGCGGTACCGCGCGCCGAGCGACGTCCGAAGCTCGTCGGCCATCCACGCCGTCGAGCTCTCGTCGCCGAAGAACTCCTTGCGCATGTCGTTGTCGACGCCGACCACGTCGAGGCCGAGCCCGGCGAAGTGGATCGCCGCCTGCGACCCGATGAGCCCGGCCGACCCGGTGACCAGCGCGATCGACATGAGCCGTGAGGCTAGTGCCCTGACCGTAAACGTTTACGTTGTTCCGCCGGCCAGGACTCGGCGTCGACAACCCGAACGTTCACGGCCGCGGCACGAGCGGCGCGTAGACTCCGACGCCGTGTGGCGTTCGCGGGTGTTGATGGCCTTGCGCCCGTCCACCCTCGACATCCGGACAACAGAACTGCGCTCGCTGGTCAAGCGATCGCGCGAGGTCGTGCTCTTGGCCGCGGTCACCGGCGCCGCCACCGGCTTGTTCGTCCGCTTCTTCGAGTACGTCGTGGTCGAGCTCATGCTCCACACGGTGCTGGAGGGTCCGCTCTGGTTCGTGGCGATCGCGCCAGGGCTCGGCCTCGTCCTGTCGGCGATCCTGTTGCGGACCGTCGGAGCGGGCGCGTCGCCGGCGACGTCGGACGAGTATCTGCGGGCGTTTCACGACTCCGAGTACCCGTTGCGGCCGCGGGCCTTTGTCGGGCGGATCGCGGCGTCGGTCACCACGCTCGGCTTCGGCGGGCCGATGGGCCTCGAGGGCCCGTCGCTGTACGGCGGCTCGGCGCTCGGCTCGTTCATCCAGCGCCGACTGCCCTCGGCCTTTCGGGGCGCCGACTACCGCACCCTGCTCGTCGCCGGCGCCGCCGCCGGCGTGTCGGCGATCTTCAAGGCGCCGGCGACCGGCGCGATCTTCGCCCTCGAGGTGCCGTTCCGCGACCAGATGGCGCGCCGCATGCTGCTCCCCGCGCTCGTCGCCAGCGCGACGGGGTACCTGACGTTCGTCTTCCTCAGCAGCACCGATCCGATCTTCAGCTTCGTCGACGACGACCGCATCGCCACGTTCACGATCCGCGACCTCTTCGGCGCGATCCTGATCGGGGTCTTCTGCGCGGTCGGTGCTCGGGCGTTCTCGCGGCTCATCAGGATGGCGAAGGGGTTCACGCTGCGCTCGACCACCCTTCGGCTCGTCATGTCCGGAGGTGGGCTGACCGCGCTGTTCGTCATCAGCCGCCTGCTCACCGGCGAGAGCCTGACGATCGGGTCGCGCGAGGTGCTCGTCTGGATCCAGGAGAGTCACGCCGTCTGGCTGCTCGTCGTGGTCTTCTTCATCCGCTGCTTCGCGACCGCGTTGACGCTGGGCGGCGGCGGGGTCGGCGGCGTGTTCATCCCGCTGGTGGTCGGCGGCGCGCTGGTCGGCCGGGCGGTGGGCGAGTTGGTCAACGACCTCGACCCCACCCTGTACGTCCTGCTCGGGATCGCCGCGTTCCTCGGCGCCGGGTACCGGGTTCCGCTCGCCGCGGTGATGTTCGTCGCCGAGTCCACGGGGCAGCCGGGGTTCATCGTGCCGGCGCTGTTCGCCGCGGTGACGGCCGAGCTCGTGATGGGCGAGCAGTCGATCACCAGCTTCCAGCGCAATCCCGAGCGGGCCGTCTGACCGCCGACCCGGCGGGACGGGCGCGCCGCGTCGCCGTCCGGCCGGCCCGTCGGCTAGACCACGTGCATGGGCGTCACCGTCTCCTCGGAGTTCCAGGGAACGATTGTCGGCCTGCTCGTGGCCGAGGGCGCGCCCGTCCGCTTCGGGTCGGTCGTCGCCCTGATCGAGTCGATGAAGATGCACCACGAGGTGATCGCGCCGTGCGACGGCGTCGTCGGCGATGTGCTCGTCGCCGACGGTGACACGGTGGCGGTCGGCGATCCCGTGATGCTGATCGAGGCGCGCGTGGCCGCCGCCGGCCGTCCGTTGCCCCCGCCCGACACGACCGGCGAGGTGGACCTCGGCGGTGTCGCCGTCCCGCCCGACTCGAGCGGCGAGGTGGACCTCGGCGGTGTCGCCGTCCCGCCCGACTCGAGCGGCGAGGTGGACCTCGGCGGTGTCGCCGTCCCGCCCGACTCGAGCGGCGAGGTGGACCTCGGCGGAGCGACGCGCGCGGATCTCGACGAGGTGCTCGAACGGCATCGGGTCGGCCTCGACGAGGCGCGCCCCGACGCGGTCGGCAAACGGCGCGCCCGCGGGCGGCGAACGGCCAGGGAGAACGTCGCCGACCTGGTCGACGACGGGACGTTCGTCGAGTACGGCCCGGTGGTGGTCGCCGCGCAGCGCCGCCGGCGCGAGCTCGACGACCTCGTGCGCAACACCCCCGCCGACGGCCTGGTCGGCGGCGTCGGGGCGGTCAACGGCAAGCTGTTCGGCGAGGACCGGGCGGCCAAGGTGATCGCGCTGTCGTACGACTACACCGTGCTCGCGGGGACCCAGGGCACGCAGAACCACCGCAAGAAGGACCGGCTGTTCGAGCTGGCCGACGCGTTGCGGCTGCCGGTCGTGTTCTTCACCGAGGGCGGGGGCGGTCGCCCCGGCGACACCGACCAGTTGGGCGTGAGCGGCCTCGACTGCCTCGCCTTCATGTGGTTCGCCGAGCTGTCGGGTCGGGTTCCGCTCGTCGGCGTGAACGCGGGATACTGCTTCGCCGGGAACGCGGCGATCCTCGGGTGCTGCGACGTGGTCATCGCCACCGAGGACTCCAACATCGGCATGGGCGGGCCGGCGATGATCGAGGGCGGCGGGCTCGGCGTGTTCGATCCGACCGAGATCGGCCCGATCGAGGTGCAGCGGGCGAACGGTGTCGTCGACCTCGTCGCCCGCGACGAGGCCCACGCGGTCGAGCTTGCCAAGCGCTATCTGTCCTACTTCCAGGGGCGGCTCGACGGGTGGACCGCCGTCGACCAATCGGCCGCCCGCGACGTCGTGCCGGTCGACCGGCTGCGGGCCTACGAGATCCGGCGGGCGATCGACGTCGTGTTCGACACCGACTCGGTGCTCGAGCTGCGGGCCGGCTTCGGGTTGGGGATGGTGACCGCGCTGGCCCGCCTCGAGGGCCGTCCGGTCGGCGTGGTGGCGAACAACCCGAAGCACCTGGGCGGGGCGATCGACTCCGACGGCGCCGACAAGGCGGCACGGTTCATGCAGCTCTGCGACGCCCACGGGCTGCCGGTGATCACGCTGTGCGACACGCCGGGGATGATGGTCGGCCCCGACGTCGAGGAGACGGCGCTCGTCCGCCACTGCAGCCGGCTGTTCGTCACCGGGGCGAACATCTCCGTGCCGCTGATCACCGTCGTGACGCGCAAGGCGTACGGGCTCGGGGCGCAGGCGATGATGGGCGGATCGACCAAGGCGCCGCTGGCGTGCGTCGCGTGGCCGACCGGCGAGTTCGGGGGGATGGGCCTGGAGGGCGCGGTCCGGTTGGGGTACCGCAAGGAGCTCGACGCGGCGGCCGACGACGGCGAACGCGACGCGCTGTTCCGGAAGATGGTCGATCGGATGTACGAGCAGGGCAAGGCGCTCAACGTCGCGACCCACTTCGAGATCGACGACGTGATCGACCCGGCCGACACGCGCCGCTGGCTGGCGACGCTGTTGGACGCCGCGCCGCCGACCCATCGCGCCGACGTCGAGCGACCGCCGCGGCCGTATGTCGACACATGGTGAGGACCGGTCGACGGAACGTGAAGATCTTGACGAAAGCCTCATGACTTCTTGAGTCGGCGCACCCGATCCGGGTGCGGGCCGGCGGCTACTGTCGACGCAACCGACGCAACTGACGCAACCGACGAGACGACGAAGGGGATCATCCCGATGACGCACGACATGACCGACGTGGGACGCCGCACTCCGATCAGAAGGCGGTTGGTCGCCGGCGTCGCGGTCGTGGCGACATTGTCTGCCGCGGGGGTCGTCGGCGCCGCCGTCGGCGTGCAGACCGAGGGATCGGGAGGCGGCAAGGCCAAGATGAGCTGCCCCGGCGGCATGACCCGGCTCGGTCACGAGTTCGGCGAGGAGATGTCGATCTTCCCGTACGACCCGGCGATCCACATCTCGAACCTGTACACGACCGACGACGACTACTTCCAGGTCGAGGACATCGACATGGGCGCCCACGCCGGAACGCACCTCGACGCGCCGGGCCACTTCATCGGCCCGATCCCCGAAGATCCGGACGCGGAGCGGGGCCGGTACGTCGACGAGCTGCGCGCCGACGAGTTCGTCTGGCCGGCCTACAAGATCGACGTGCGCGGCATGTCGTTCACCGACAACTTCGTCGAAGTGAGCGACATCGAGGCCTACGAGGACGAGCACGGCGAGATCCAGGAGGGTTCGCTCGTCATCCTGCAGACCGGGGCCGAGGCCTACTTCGGGCTCGACGGCGAGGGCGACGAACGGATCGTGGAGGACGGTCTCGCCGTCAACGTCGACGACATGTTCACCTTCGAGAACGCCGGCTTCTCCGGCGCGGCCGTGCAGTGGCTGTTCGACGAGCGTGGCATCGACGCCGTCGGCTCCGACGCCTACGGCCCGGACGCCTTCGGCGACGACCTGTTCGACGCGACCTACACGACGTTGGCCAACGACGGCGTCGCCTTGGTCGCCATCGCCAACCTCGATTCGGTGAGCGTCCGCAAGGACATCATCTTCGCCTCGACCGTCGCGCTCGCGGACGGCTCGGGGTTCAGCACCGACCCGATCGCCTGCCACGGCAAGAAGAAGTGATCGTCGGGCGCCGGTTGCGGTCGCTCAGGCGCCGCAGCCGGTGCTCAGCACGTCGTTGAGCGAGGTGCCGTCGTACTCGAAGACGATTGCGCCGGCGCCCTCGTAGTACCAGCTGTGGACGACGACCTCCATGCGCCCATCGCCGTTGAGGTCGGCGACGCCGAGGACGCGGAAGCGGTCGATGATCGAGGTGACGCCGTCCTCCAGCGGGCCGACGAACGACGACACGACCGTCGTGCTCGTCCCCGTCGCGGTGGCGATCAGCAGGATGGCGGACAGGTCCCCTGGCGCGCCGACGATCGCCGACTCGTCGACGTGCTCGAACGAGACGAGCGCCTCCTCGTCGCCGTCGCCGTCGAGGTCGGCGAGGACGATCTGCTCGACCGTCCCGAGCGACGCGTCGACCGGGTCGTCGGCGAAGACCGCCTGGCCGGCCGCCTCGTACGCCGGGATCGACGCCTCGACGACCACGACCGGTCGTGGTTGGAGCGGCCAGATCGCCGGGAGGGCGACCGCGCTGTACCCGAACCCGGGCGGCGTCGCCGTGCCGACCGTGGCGTCGATCGTCGGGCCCACGCTCCCGTCGAAACAGGCCTCGGTGGTGTCGCCGGTGACCCCGGTGGTGTCGCCGGCCTGGAGTCCGGTGATCGCCAGCGTCGAGCCCGCCGCGATCGTCGGGTCGATCGGGGCGCCGTCGGCCGTGAACGGCGGCGACCAGTCGGTCGAGTCCCACGCTCCCAGCGACAGCCAACCGCTGCCGTCCCCGCCGCCGACGAGCAGCGGGATCGAGGCGTCGACCGGCACGCCGCTCGGCGGGGGCGTGGTCGTCGTCGCCGCCGTCGTCACGTCGGCGGGGGCCGCGGTCGTCGTCACCTCGGTGGGCGGCTCGGTCGTCGTCGCCACCGGGACGCTCGTCGTCGTGTCGGCCGCGGTCACCGGCGGGAGCGTGACGGCGTCGCCCGTCGCCACCGGCGAGGCCTCCTCGGTCGAACAGGCCGCGATGATCAGCGACGCGGCGACCGGGAGGAGCAACGAACGCCGTCTCATCCCGCCATCATCGCACCGCTACCCCGCCCGCGTCGCGCGTCACCACCGCTGCCCGACACCGCAGGTGGCGCGGCGTCAACCGAGATTCGGCCAGCGTCGCTTCTGTCGGCGGCGGAGGCCGGCGGCGCCGAGCTTGCGCTGATCGGCGAGCGCCCACTGGCGTCGCCAGCCGTTGTACTCGGGTCCGGTGAGCGCCGGGTTCTCACCCGCCGCCGCCAGCCGGCTCGCCACCCAGTAGTCGGTGAGCGCCTCGTCGCCGAGCCTGGTGACGGCGGCCTCGATCCGGCGATTGAGGCCGCGCGTGCTCTCGCCGTCGTGCTGGCGCAGCGGCGCGCCGAAGACCACCCTGGTGCGGCCCGGCTTCGGGCGCTTGGCCCCCTTGCCGTAGATCGCCCCGGTGCCGTCGATGAAGACCGGCACCACCGGCGCCCCCGTGCGTGACGACAGGTAGGCGGCGCCGCCGCGGAACTCCTGACCCCAACCGTCGGGGGAGCGGCCGCCCTCCGGGTAGATGATGAGGCTGTGGCCGTCGGCGATCAGGTCGCGGATCTGGTCGCTCGCCTTGCGGCCCGTGACCTCGCGGTCGATCGGGATCGCGTTGAGCGACAGCGCCGAGAGCACGGCTTTCCAGTGGGTGTCGAAGAAGTAGTCGGCGGCGGCGGCGACGACGAGCTCGCGGCGCCAACACGCCGGGATCGAGCGGATCATCAGGCCGGTGTCGATGTGGCTGTGATGGTTCGGCGCGAAGATCACCGGCGGTGGCTCGTCGAGCCGGGTGAGGTCCGTCAACCGGTCGAGACCTGCGACCTGTGGGCTCGCCACGCCGCGCACCGCGACCCGCATCGGCCCCTCGGTGATGATGCCGCGCAGGACGCGGGCGACCGGTGACCGGGCCCACGCCGTGTCGTAGTCGGCGCCGAGGGTCGACTCCTCCGGCGGCACCTCGACGCCGAGCGGGGCGGTCGGCCGCCGATACGGGAAGCCGTAGCGGCGCAGCGGCCGTGCCGCCCGCCGGACCGCGCCCTCGGCCACCCCGGCGGCGCGCTGCGCGCCGCCGATCGTCGGCCCACCGCGGCCGGGCCGCTGCGCACGACGGAGGTACGGGCTCATCGAAGCGTCCTCATCTCACGTCGGCGACGAGGACGCCCGGGACGTGGAGGTGGCTGATCGTCGGATTGCGGCCGACGACGTCGGTGGCGATCTCGAAGGCGTCGTTCATCGTCGAGGCCGGCGTGAAACCGATCCGCCGAACGACCGTCGCGTCGCCGCCGACGATGATCACCCTGCCGGCGTGCTGCTGGCCGTGGGCCCCCCAGTACCAGGCGTAGAAGGGGTGCACGCCGTGGTAGGCGTAGCTCGTCCGGTACAGGTGGCGGTACCACTCGTCCTCGGCGTACTGCTTCTCCCACTTCGCCGACATCTCGGCCGGGTCGGTGGTGTCGGCGAGCACCTGCTCGTAGAAGTCGATGTAGCTCGGGTGGTGCACCGGGTGGAACTCGGCGTAGGTCGGGTGCGTCATGATCACGACCCCGCCCTCGCGCACCAGCGGCCGGCCGCGGTACATGTTGAACAGGTAGCCGAGGCCCATGCACATCACGAGGACCGGGTTCATGATCGACTCGGGGTTGTACGGGCTGATGAACGGGATGCCCATCGTCAGGATGTCGGTCTGCCCGTCGACCTCGACGAGGTGCTGGCGGTAGACGTTCTCCAGCGTCACCTCGTGGACCGTCTCGGTGAAGCCGGCCTGCACGCTGGTCGTCCGGTACGGCGACTCGATCGAGTGGAAGATCTTGCGGGCGACGCGGGTCGGGGCGCGCTTCAGCGACTTCGATGTCGCGAGGAACAGCGCCCGGTCCTTGGCCGTCCACTCCCATTCCCGCTTCGACAGGAAGCCGAACGTGTCGGGAAACGCCTCGGTGTTGATCGTCGTCTCGACCTGGAAGATCTTCGGCCCGCGGTCGCGCAGCACGGTGCCCATCCGCCAGATGCTCTGGTGCAGCGCCGAGTGGTGGCGGTCCATCAGGCTCTTGGTGTTCTGCAGCGCCTCGGGGGTGTGGTGGTGGCTGAGGCAGCGGTACGAGGCCAGCCCGGTGGTCAACGACTTCCAGCCGCCGTCCATCGCCACCTGGTTGACGTTGGCGTAGACGACCAGGTCGCTCTCGGCGGCCCGCTTGCTGATCTCGACCACCTCGCCGTGGTCGGTCTCCCCGATGACCGTCAGGTTGTCGTGGTCCTCGGCGTCGTGCTGGTACAGCGTGCCGCGCGGGAGGAAGGCGTCGACGACCCGGTCGCCGAGCACGTGGCGCAGCTCGTAGTCGTGCATCCGGCGGTGGAGGCCGAGGGCGGCGATGATGTGCACGTCGTCGACCCGGGCTTCGGCGGCGAGCTCGAG